>NZ_JBXGSI010000059.1:0-1132 GCF_056790315.1 Sphingobium sp. VMM | reverse complement strand
GCGAGCGGGGATATGGGATTGCTGGCAGCGCGGGGAATCGATGAGTTCGATCGGGCGAAGGTTTGATCGAGAGTCTTCGTCGGTATTTTCGGTGATTTCGCCGACCGGCGGCATCCGGCCCGCCGCTCGCAAGCGTTGCAGTCGTGCGCTGAGCCTTGCCGAGCGGGAGGAGATATCGCGGGGCCTGAGCGTCAGAGAACCCTTGCGTGCGATAGCACGGCGACTGGGTCGCTCGCCCTCGACGATCAGTCGCGAAGTCAGGCGTAATGGCGGTGTTGCACGGTATCGGGCGACGGCGTCCGATCAGGCGGCATGGGACCGTGCCTTGCGGCCCAAGCCCTGCAAACTGGCTTGCTCGCCGTCACTGGCACAGGCGGTATCGGTCAAGCTGCGCCGCAAATGGTATTGCGAGGTGGCTCAGGCACAGCTTTCCGCAGGAGCCGCACAGGCAGGTGTCGTACGAGACCATCTACAGAAGCCTGTACATACAGGCGCGGGGAGTTCTGAAGAAGGAACTGCTGGAGCATCTGCGCGCCCGGCGCACCATCCGCCGGTCGCGGCACGCCAGCCTCAAGCGCAATGGCCTCGGCCAGATCAAGGGTGCCGTGTCGATCAGCGAACGCCCCGCCTCGGTCGAGGACCGCGCCATTCCCGGCCACTGGGAAGGCGATCTGATCGGAGGCACGAAGAACAGCCACATCGCGACGCTGGTCGAACGGCATTCGCGCTACGCGATACTGGTCAAGGTCACCAACAAGGACACCAGGAGCGTCGTGTCGGCGCTGATCAGGCAGACGCAGCGCCTGCCGCGCGAACTCTACAAGTCGCTCACCTGGGATCGCGGCAAGGAACTGGCCGATCATCCGCGTCTCTCACTGACTACCGATGTCGAAGTCTATTGCTGCGACCCGCAATCGCCCTGGCAGCGCGGCTCCAACGAAAACACCAATCGCCTGCTGCGACAGTATTTCCCCAGAGGAACCGATCTGTCGCTATACAGCCAGGCCAAGCTGAGTGCCGTTGCACGGCAACTCAACGAACGGCCAAGGAAAACGCTCGAATATCAAACGCCCGCAGAGCGTTTCCAAGCATGTGTTGCCGCCACCCGTTGAACCCACCGTGGATTGCGGAC
>NZ_JBXGSI010000058.1:0-1152 GCF_056790315.1 Sphingobium sp. VMM | reverse complement strand
CTAGTGGATGGAATCTAACGCTTGGTGCCCGCGCTTGACGGCGGCGATGATTTTGTCGGGATCGGCGGCCCAGGTGAAGGGCTTGGGCTGCTGGTTGTGCTCGGCGAGGAAGCGGTTGATGGCGGCCTGGAGGTCGATGACGGAGTGGAAGACGCCGCGTTTCAGGCGCCGTTTCGACAGCTTGGCGAAGAAGCCCTCCACCGCGTTGAGCCATGAGCATGAGGTCGGGGTGAAGTGGAAGGTGAAGCGGCTGTGCCGGTCGAGCCAACGGCGCACCTTGGGGTGCTTATGGGGAGCATAGTTGTCGAGGATGACGTGCACGGCCTTGTTGGCGGGAACCTCGGCGTTGATGGCATTGAGAAAGCGGATGAACTCCTGATGGCGATGGCGCTGCATGTTCCTGCCGATGACGGTGCCGTCGAGCACGTTGAGGGCGGCAAACAGCGTGGTCGTGCCGTTGCGCTTGTAGTCATGCGTCATGGTGCCGAGTCTGCCCTTCTTCATCGGCAGGCCGGGCTGGGTGCGGTCGAGCGCCTGGATCTGGCTCTTCTCGTCGACCGACAGCACGATGGCGTGGGCCGGCGGATCGACATAGAGGCCGACGACGTCGCGCAGCTTGTCGACGAATTTCGGATCGTTGGAGAGCTTGAACTGCCGCCAGCGGTGGGGCGCGAGGCCATGTGCCTTCCAGATGCGCCGGACCGCGCTGGCGCTGATGCCGGCCGCCTTCGCCATCATGTCGGCCGTCCAGTGCGTCGTTTCGCCCGGCGGATCGGCAAGCGTCATTGCCACCACGTGCGCGGCGACATCGGGTCCGAGCGGCGGAATGCGCGACGGCCGCGTCTTGTCGCGCAGCAGCCCGTCGCAGCCTTCCGCGGCAAAGCGCTCCTGCCAGCGCCACACGCAGGTCTTCGACTTGCCGGTCCGGCGCATGATCTCGACGGTGCCGACGCCGTCGGCGGACAGAAGCACGATCTCGGCGCGCCAGACATGCTTCTGTGGGGCATTGCGGTCCCTAATCAGCGCCGTCAGACGGGCACGATCGGTCGGCGAAACGGTGAACGATATTCCTGTGCGCATGCGCCAGACTCGCATGCGAACGCAACAAAGGGAATCCCGAACCGGACTCTTATGTCAGGCGGAAACCACTAG
>NZ_JBXGSI010000057.1:0-1153 GCF_056790315.1 Sphingobium sp. VMM | reverse complement strand
CATTGCCTGATCGGCCATGACAGCGCATAGGCGAAGGTATGAGTGAACAGATGCAAGCCGCCATTCTCGCCGTGATCGAGCGCGCGCCGCAGTGGATCCGGCAGGATCTGACATCGAAGGATCCGGCGGCCCGCACCCGTGCGGAAGAGTCGCTGGCGATGATCATTGCTGACGCCATCCGCAAGCAAGGCGAACAGCCTGAATGATCAGGCCCTAAATGGTCAGGCGATAACGCCGGCAGTCCGCTTCAGTTCGGCGATGCGTTCACCGCAGACTTCATGCACGACACGGCCCAGCTCCTCGACCTGTTTGCCGAGCCAGCTGAGTTCCTCTTCGCTGATCTTGTAATGCTTGGAATAGCGGGCCTTCACATAGGCTTCCTTGAGCTTTTCGAACCGCGCCCGGTCGATATGCCTTTCGCTTGGCCAGACGTAAGCCAGCCGCCGGTCGATCCGTTCGGCCTGGGTGCGCAGGAAGGCGAGATTATGCACGTGGGGCGTGTAGAAGGTGCAGACCAGCAGGACGCAATGATAGAGGCGTTCGGCCGCCTGATGTAGGTCGAAGGCAGCCTTCTTCATGTCTCCGTCGGCTACAGCATGGCTGTAGCCTCGAAAGAAGCTCTGTGCGCTGGGCAGCCAGTCATCAAAATATTCCTGGGCCATGGCCAGCGCCTTGTCGGGCGTCTTGGGCTTGGGCGTGTGAAGTTCGCTATCATCGCTTTCGTAAAGCGCGATCCCAACCTTCGCCACGTCCATGAAGAAATAGCGGCCATGGGCAAGGCCATCATTCACTTCCTGGAGGGTGTGGACGATGAAATTGACCGGAGTCTTGAGCGTGGCGGTGATGCCATATTCGCGCATCAGCCGCTCATCGACGCCGAGCCAATATTTGACCCGATCGGTCAGCCGCTGGTCGTTGACGATGATCAGGAGATCATAGTCGGATTTATAGCCCTTCGCGGTGTGCGGTTCATCGACCCAGCTGCCACGGGCATAGCTGCCATAGAGGATGATCTTCTGGATGCGGCCCTTCTTGCGCCATGCCTGGGTGGCCAGCGCCAGCCCGTCCTCGAATTCTTCGAAGATGATCTGCACGACGCGCGCGAGCTCGCGCTGCTTGTCGGCCGGAAGATGATCGAGATCGTTACGCATGG
>NZ_JBXGSI010000056.1:0-1158 GCF_056790315.1 Sphingobium sp. VMM | reverse complement strand
GGGCATGTTGGCACGTAGTCGGATCCGGTCATCTGTCCGGCCTTGATGAGCAGCGCCATATGCTGCGAGCCAGTATGGGAGTTCACGGACCGGATCCATTTCAGGTTTACGCGCTTGGCTAGTGCCCTGCTATTCTCTGGTTCTTCCGCCCCGTCTCGCCGACTGTTGTGCCATACCCTTCTTCGACCGCCTACGTCCCCGACGCCTCGGACCGCTGCTTTGACATACGCCGCGACCGCTGCCGGAGCTCTGTAACCTTCGTTCTTTGCGAGCAACGCCCAGACCATGCGCGCCATCTTGTTGGCGAGCGCGACCGAGACGAGCATGCGCGGTTTGCGCGCAAGCATCCGCTCCAGCCACGAGCCGGCCGGCGCGCCGAACCGGTAGGCCTGTCGCACTATCGAGCTGACGCCGATGATCAGCAGCCGTCTGATCGTGCGCTCATCCATCTTCGATATGCTGCCGAGCCGTTGTTTGCCGCCGGTCGAGTGCTGATGCGGCGCGAGGCCAAGCCAAGCGGCGAAGTCGCGGCCATTGCGGAAGGTCTCGATCGGCGGTGCTAGCGCGATGATGGCCGTCGCAGCGATGGGGCCGGTCCCCGGGATGGTCATCAGTAGGCGTGCCGCTTCATCCTCCTTGCCACGCCGTGCGATCTCGCGGTCGAGCACAGATATCTGTCTGTCGAGCCCGGCCAACATGTCGACCATGAGCTTGAACATAGGCCGCGCCGCTTCCGGCAGGGGCGAGGCCATCTCATCATCTTCCAGAAGGTTAACCAGCATCGTCATATGCGCGGTGCCGCGCGGCGCGACCCCGCTATACTCCGCCAGATGTCTGCGGATCGCGTTGATCAACTGGGTGCGCTGTCGCACCGCCAGGTCTCGCGTGCGGAACACGAGCCCTGCGGCCTGCTGCGGCTCGCTCTTCACCGCCACGAAGCGCATGCCAGGGCGCTGCGCCGCCTCGCAGATCGCTTCAGCATCGATCGCGTCGTGCTTGTTCCGCTTCACGAACGGCTTGACGTAGGCTGGTGGGATTAAGCGTACCTTATGCCCCATTGTCTGCCGCTGGCGCGCCCAGTGATAGGCGCCACCGCACGCCTCGAGCGCTACCATGCAGGCTGGCTAACCGGCGAAGAAGTCGAGCAGTTTGCCTCTC
>NZ_JBXGSI010000055.1:0-1298 GCF_056790315.1 Sphingobium sp. VMM | reverse complement strand
TGAGGTGGTGCCGGTTTTCTGGACAGGGTGTTAAGCTACTCCCGACCTGATGGATTGGTACGGGAATGAAGACGACGAGGAAGCGCTACAGCGCTGATTTTAAGGCCAAGGTCGCGCTGGAAGCGATCCGGGGCGATCTGACGCTGGCGGAGCTGGCAGCCAAGCATGGCGTGCACCACACGATGATCGCGTCGTGGAAGCGGCAGGCCATCGAGGGCATGGCAGGCACGTTCTCCGGGGCTGGCGATGTGGCCAAGGCCGTCAGCGAGAGCGAGGTGGAAAAGCTGCATGCCAAGATCGGGCAATTGGTCGTCGAGCGGGATTTTTTAGCGAAAGCCTTCGGTCGATGAGCGTGGACCGGAGGCGGGCGATGGTCGAATCTGCTCACCACCGCCTGTCGATTACGGCGCAGTGCCGCCTGCTGCGCATCAGCCGCTCGTCGTATTACTACGCACCGGTGCCGGAAACGGACGAGACGCTGGCGCTGATGACGGTGATCGACGCGACGTTCCTGGACTGCCCGTGGTACGGCAGCCGCCAGATGGCGCGGCACCTGCGGCGTGCCGGGCACGAGGTCGGTCGCCGTCGGGTGCGTCGCCTGATGGCGAAGATGGGGCTGACGCCGATCTACCAGCGGCCCCGCACGAGCGATCCGCACCCGCAGCACCGGGTCTATCCGTATCTACTGCGCAAGCTGGCGATTGAACGGCCCAATCACGTGTGGTGCGCCGACGTGACGTACATCCCGATGCGCCGTGGCTTCCTCTATCTGGTAGCAATCATGGACTGGGCGACCCGCAAGGTGCTCGCCTGGCGGCTGTCGAACACGATGGACGCCGGCTTCTGTGTCGCGGCGCTGGAAGAGGCGTTGGCCCGGTTCGGCAAGCCAGAAATCTTCAACACGGACCAGGGCAGCCAGTTCACCAGCTACGCCTTCACCAGCGTGCTGCGTGACGCCGAGGTCCGCATCAGCATGGATGGCCGGGGCCGGTGGATGGACAACGTCTTCATCGAACGCCTCTGGCGATCCCTGAAGTACGAGTGCGTTTATCTCCACGCCTTCGAGACCGGCTCGGAGCTGCGGGCTGGCCTTGGCCGGTGGATCACCTATTACAACACCCAGCGTCCGCACTCGGGACTAGCCGGGAGAACCCCGGTCGAGGCCTATCGGCGCATCGGGCAATCAGGTCATGGGGGGCATGCCCCCCATGACCTGATGATCAAACAGGCGGCATGAACGACAACCGGGATTAGCTTAACTCAGCCGCCAAACTGTCCAAGAAGGCGGGACCACTTCA
>NZ_JBXGSI010000054.1:0-1436 GCF_056790315.1 Sphingobium sp. VMM | reverse complement strand
GCACCGTGACCGTCGACGGCGAAGTCTTCACGCTCGGCAACAAGGATTGCCTCTATGTGACGATGGGCGCCAAGGATGTGGAATTCGCCGGCGCTGGCGCGCGTTTCTATCTCGCCTCCTGCCCGGCGCACAAGGCGTTCACCACCCGCAAGCTCGGCATCGCCGACGCCAATGCGCTGGAGCGCGGCAGCCTGGAAGAATCCAACGAGCGCACCATCTTCCAGCTCGTCATCCCCGGCATCTGCGACAGCGCGCAGCTGGTCATGGGCCTCACCGTGCTCAAGCCCGGTTCGGTGTGGAACACCATGCCCCCGCACATCCATGAGCGCCGCAGCGAGATTTATTTCTATTTCGAGCTGGATGGCGATGCCGACCGCGTCTTCCACTATATGGGCGAGGGCGATGCGATGCGTCACATCGTCATGGCCAATGAGGAAGCGGTGATCTCGCCGCCCTGGTCGGTGCATATGGGCTCGGGCACCAAGGCCTATGCCTTCATCTGGGCGATGGCCGGTGAGAACCAGGACTATACCGACATGAACGTGCTGGACATCTGCCAGCTGGCCTAAGCCAGAAGGGGGAGAGGCTGTCACGCCCTCTCTCCCTCACATGCCCTCCCCTAACCCCTCCCTGAAGGGAGGGGGATTTGGAGCTTATATGAGCACTATCTTCGATCTTGGTGGCAAGGTGGCCATCGTCACCGGCGCCAATACTGGCATCGGCCAGGCGATCGCGCTGTCGCTGGCTGCAGCGGGCGCCGACATTGCGGCAGTCGGCCGCACCCCGGCGGAGGAGACCGTCGAGAAGGTCCGCGCCCTCGGCCGCAAGGCGGAGATCGTCTCGGCCGATCTTTCCAGCATCGAGCCGGTGCAGCGCGTCGTCGACGAGACGATCGCGAAGCTGGGCGGCCTCGACATCCTGATCAACAATGCCGGCATCATCCGCCGCGCCGACAGCGTCGACTTCACCGAGGAAGACTGGGACGCGGTGATCGACACCAATTTGAAGTCGACCTTCTTCCTGGCCCAGGCGGCGGGGCGGCACATGCTGGCACAGGGTAGCGGCAAGATCGTCAACATCGCCTCGCTGCTGTCGTTCCAGGGCGGCATTCGCGTGCCGAGCTATACTGCGTCCAAGAGCGGCGTCGCCGGCCTCACCAAGCTGCTGGCGAACGAGTGGGCGGCCAAGGGCGTCAACGTCAACGCGATCGCGCCGGGCTATATCGCGACCAACAACACCGCCGCGCTGCAAGCCGACGAGACCCGCAACCGCCAGATCCAGGAACGCATCCCGGCCGGCCGCTGGGGCGAGGCGAGCGACATTGGCGGCGCGGCCGTGTTCCTGGCCTCGCCGGCGGCCAACTATATCCATGGCCATGTCCTGGCCGTCGATGGCGGCTGGCTGGCCCGCTGATATCCCGTCCTGCGCCTGCCAGC
>NZ_JBXGSI010000053.1:0-1591 GCF_056790315.1 Sphingobium sp. VMM | reverse complement strand
CGGACCTGCTTGGGGAAGGTGCCGGCCTGGACCTTGCGATAGAGTGTCGCCCGGCTGAGCCCGGTCCGGTCAAGGACCGTATTGAGCCGAATTATGCGATCGGGTGGCTGAGAGATCATGGTCGTTCTCCATCTCTTGAGGGGTGACATGAGCGCGCCTGATCCCAAGGATTGTTTGGCGGTCGCGCGTCAACCACCTGAGAATGGGCCAATTCGGCCTTGTCGAACCCCGGCAAACGGAGGCGCACCCAGGCGTACAAACGGCCATCAAAATGTTTTGATGATGTCTGGCCGATGCCTCGCCGGCTCTGCCGGCTGAGACGTTTTGAGCTGATTGATTTGGTGGCTGCGGCGCGCGCGGCGGGCCGCGCGCATAGTATCTGATTCGGGGTTCTGGGCGTCCCTGCGTGCCGCCATGCGGTCATCGCGCTTTGCGCGATGGCGTTAGCCTCCGGCATCGGACGGGCAAAGGCGGGCGTCGCTTGTCCCTAGCCCCGCCTCGGCGCCCTGCAACCCCGGCTGCGCCGGGGTCCTCCATGTCCATTGCGGCCCTGCGGGTGCAGGCCGCCGCTCCCGGCGGCGCTGATGGACCGCTCCTGCCACCCGCCTTCGCCCTTCCGGCGCCGGTTGCGGTGTCAAGAAGGAGTTAGGAACATGGCCAATACCGAGCGCCAGAGCATCTATGGCGAAGTCACCTCCCGGATCATCGCGGAACTGGAGGCGGGGCATCTTCCCTGGGTGAAGCCATGGGACTGCAGCGCCTGTCCCTGCACCATGCCGCACAATGCCGTCACCGGGCGGCGCTACTCAGGCATCAACATCCTGATCCTGTGGGCCACCGTGATCGAACGCGGCTTTACCGGGCAGCGCTGGCTCACCTACCGGCAGGCCGAGGCGGCTGGCGGCCATGTTCGCAAAGGCGAGAAGGGGAGCGTCATTTGCTATGCGGATCGCTTCGTTCCCAAGGCCGAGGAAGAGCGCGCGGGCCAAGAGGATCGCGAGGCCAGGACGATTGCGTTTCTGAAGCGCTTTACCGTCTTCAATGTCGACCAGTGCGAGGGGCTGCCCGAAGAGCTGTCCCATGTGCCTGACCTTCCCGGGCCACTGGTATCGATCGCCGAGGCCGACAGCCTGATCCGTAACAGCGGTGCGGACTTCCGCATCGGCGGCGGCGAAGCCTATTATTCTCCGTCTGGTGATTATGTCGCGGTGCCGCCACAGGCGCTCTTCCATGAGCCGATCAACTGGTATCGCACTGCCTTGCATGAGCTTGGCCATTGGACCGGTCATCGCAGCCGGCTGGCGCGGGATCAGTCGGGCGGGTTCGGTACGGCGCTCTATGCAAAAGAGGAACTGGTTGCCGAGATGGCCAGCGCCTTCACCTGCGCGTCGCTGGGGATCGCGCCCACCGTCCGGCATAGCGACTATATCGGTTCCTGGCTCGCCGTCCTGCGCGAGGATGAGCGGGCGATCTTCAAGGCGGCAAGCGCGGCCAGCAAGGCGGCCGATTATCTGCTGGGCATGGAAGTGGCGACGGCATGACCGACAAACTTCCCTTGCGCGTGTTCCTGCGGCGCGGGCGCCGCTCGCTC
>NZ_JBXGSI010000052.1:0-1646 GCF_056790315.1 Sphingobium sp. VMM | reverse complement strand
CCCGCCTTATTCACCAAAAGTGTCCTGAAGGGTTGGCGGGAGTGGCGTAAGCCTCTGATCTGAATTAGGAACTGGGTGTCTAAGCCGAACCTGCCGCAGGGCAGAAAATGCCACGGGCCACACCCGCCATGAACGATGATATCGCAAGCTCATTTGGATTCCCAGCAGTCGGCCGCAAGAAAATCACAGCTGCGTTCGACGGTGGCCGGCTTACCTCGGATGGCGGTGTTCTACTGCTTGCACAGGCCGAGCGCGCGATGGGGATTTGCCAGCGCCTGGCGGCTTGTATTGCCGATCCGCGCGATCCAGCGCGGGTGATCCATCGCCTGGATGACATTCTGCGTGCCCGTGTGTTCGCGATTGCGTGCGGCTATGAGGATGCCGATGATCTCGATGCTCTGCGCGACGATCCAGGCTTCCGCCTGGCGCTCGGCAAGCTGCCGGAATCGGGCGCGGGGCTGGCCAGCCAACCGACGATGAGCCGGTGGGAAAATGCACCGACTACGCGCGAACTGGCCAGCATGATGGCCGCGATGATCGACATCTACTGCGCCAGCTATCCCGCCCCTCCGACAGCGGTCACGCTGGATATCGACGACACGTGCGACGTCGTGCATGGCTATCAACAGCTCTCGTTCTGGAACGGGCATCATGGGGAGCGCTGCTTCCTACCGATCCATATCTACGACACCGCGACCGGCAGGCCGGTGGCCATGCTGCTGCGCACAGGCAAGACGCCTTCTGGAAAGGAGGCGGCGGGGCACATCCGACGCCTGGTGCGTCACCTGCGCCGTAATTGGCCCGATACCCACATCACTATCCGCGGCGACGGGCACTATGGTCGACCCGAGGTCATGGCCTACTGCGATGCGGCCCGCGTCGATTACGTGTTCGGCCTGCCCACCAATTCAGCGCTGCGCGCCGATCCCGCCATTGTTGCGGTCGCCGATGCCTGCGCGGTCAAGCGCGCCCAGCGTCAGTGTCCCGTCCTGCGCAACTATGCCGAGACCCGCTATGGGGCAAAGACCTGGAAGTGCCAGCGTCGCGTCGTTGCACGGATCGAGGCCAGCACGCTGGGCATGGACATCCGCTATGTCGTCACCTCGTTGGCAACAGGATCGGCCGAGCACATCTACGACACGCTCTACTGCGCGCGTGGTCAGGCCGAGAACCTGATCAAGCGCCACAAGTCCCAGCTCGCCAGCGACCGAACCTCGTGCCGCTCGGCCAATGCCAATCAGATGCGCCTGATACTGCACACTGCCGCATACTGGCTGCTATGGCGCATCCAGCAGGCGATGCCCAGGACCGCTGCTCTGGCAAGCGCGGAGTTTACCACCTTGCGCCTGCGGCTGCTCAAGGTCGCTGCGCGCGTCGTAGAAAGTGCTAGCCGCATCCGCATTGCCTTCGCTTCCGCCTGTCCGGATGCCGACCTGTTCCGCGCCCTCGTTCTCCGGCTGAAGCCTGCGCCGACGTAGCCCATGCGGCAGCGCCGCAGAACTCCGAGCCCAGCCCTTCAACTCGAAAAGCCCATCAATCCGAATGCGGTGAAACAAACGCCAGCGATGCCGGTCGTCCGCGCAATACAGCCAGCCGCAGCAAATGCCCAGAGCGGGCCCGAAACCGAGCGTCGTGAATAAGAGAGG
>NZ_JBXGSI010000051.1:0-1657 GCF_056790315.1 Sphingobium sp. VMM | reverse complement strand
TTTGGATGTCGGCGGCGTGGAATACGGCATGGACGAGATTGCCGTCGGTATCCGTCAAGATATGGCGCTTGCGCCCCTTGGTCTTCTTGTCCGCGTCATAACCCCGTGACCCGCCGCTTTCCGTGGCTTTGACGCTCTGGCTGTCGATCAGGCCAGCGCTGGGTGAGCCCTGGCGGCCTGCAGTTTCGCGTCCGATCAGCAGCAGGGTATGGCTCGACGACAACCATATTCTGTTGTCCCACCAAAGATAGAACCAACGCCGCGCCGTCGAGACCGGCGGCAAACACGGCGGAAGCATCCGCCACGAGCTGCCGCCACGCAACAGATGCAGGATTGCCTCGACAATCCGCCTGAACGACCACTTGTGCAGCCGCCCCACATGCGAGGGCGGCGGAAAGAATGGCTCGAGCAGCCCCCTTCGGCATCGATCAAATCGCTTGGCAGCCAAGTCTGCACGCACATACTGCGTTTCAGTGGTATCGGCCCACATCGTTGATTTCATTTGGTTTGTCGCAAAGCCGCTGAATCAACGACAGGATGCACCGTCAATATAACCCACTGATACGAATCAACTTGATTTCGGAGCAGGCTCTCAGGAGTTAGAGCCTCCGGCGATCTCGGTGTGGTTCAGGCATAATGTCCCATGGTGATCCCCCCGTTCCCGACATAGGAGGGGGCGTTCGATTGCCGTCGCGGCAATCCTGATGAACATGGTTTCTTGTTGGCCGGGATGTGTTCAAGATCATGGACTGGTTTCCTGTTGTTTTCATCCTGTTCAAGATCGTCGTGCTGGGGGGCGGCATGTTCTTTGCCGTCCGATGGCATTATGAACAGGACAGGAAGGCGCAGAAGGGGGCGGTGCTGAGCGCGGTCGGCAAGATCAGCCTGGCCCTGCTGCTGGCGCTGATGGGCCTCCTGTCCCTCACCTTCATGCTGGCGCGGATGTTGGGCATGGATGTGGCCCTGTGATTTTGGCGCTGTGATTGTGGCCCGCGTCGTGCGTGGCGCGTTCGGATCATCGTTGCGCTGACGGGCGGCCTGTGCCGGAAGGGCGTCAGCCGCGCAGGCGGTCGAGGCGGTGCTTCAGCTTCCTCTGCAGCAATTCCCAGTTGGTCACGCCCTGGATCACGCCGCCATTGGCGACGATCATCTGTTGCAGCCGATAGGTGTCGACATCCTGGATATCGACCCGGTCGCGGTCGATCACGGCTAGGGCGGCGGCGGTGCCGGCCGCTTCGCCCAGCGCCATCGAGGTCGGCTCCATGCGGATGGTGGAAAAGGCCTGGTGGGTCGCCGCGACGCAGAAGGGCACCATGAGGTTGGTGCACTGGTCGCGATGCGGCACCATCAGTTCGAAGGGCAGCGGCGAGCGTTGATATTTGCCGCCGGCGGGCAGCATGAAATGGCCTTCATTGATGATGCCCCATTGCCCCCGTTCGTCCCGGACCGCGATGCGGCTGGCGGCGTGGCTGTCCTGCCAGTAGGAGGCCATGGCGACGATCGAGGGGAGGCGCGGGGGCACGCCATCAATATCCGACACGTCCCGGCCCGACCAGGCAAGGCCATTGTCCAGCCGGCGCGCCTCGCGCACATAGAGCTGGGGCGACCAGCCGGGCGTGTCGGCGGGATGGCAATCGGTGTGGCGGCCGCGCACCAG
>NZ_JBXGSI010000050.1:0-2399 GCF_056790315.1 Sphingobium sp. VMM | reverse complement strand
AATCCCGACATCCGTTATCTGGGACGCCTGCTGGGCGATGTCATTCGGGCCTATGGCGGGGAGAAACTCTACAAGCAGACCGAATATATCCGCTCCGCCTCGGTCGACCGTGCGCGCGGGCTGCAGGGCGCTGACCTGACCGACACGGGCCTCGATGCCCTCAATCTCGACGACACGCTCAACTTCACCCGCGGCTTCATGCTGTTCTCGATGCTCGCCAATCTGGCCGAGGATCGGCAGGGCGTGGCGGCGGAACCGGGTGCCGATGTCGCGTCGGCGGTGGCCAAGCTCGAATCGCATGGCATCGGCAAGGATGCGGTGCTGGAATTGCTGTCGCACAGCCTGATCGTGCCGGTGCTGACCGCCCACCCGACCGAGGTGCGGCGCAAGAGCATGATCGACCACAAGAATCGCATTGCCGACCTGATGCAGCTCAAGGATGCCGGGCGGACCGAGACGGATGACGGCGAGAATCTGGACGAGGCGATCTTCCGCCAGATCGCGCTGTTGTGGCAGACGCGGCCGTTGCGCCGCGAAAAGCTGTTCGTGCAGGACGAGATCGACAATGTCCTGACCTATTTCCGCGACATCTTCCTGCCGACGCTGCCGGCGCTCTATGGCCGGTGGGAACGGGTGCTGGGCGCGCGGCCGCACAGCTTCCTTCGGGTCGGCAACTGGATCGGCGGCGACCGCGACGGCAACCCGTTCGTCCAGGCGCCGCAGCTGCGATCGGCACTGGGCCGCGGCTGCGAGGCGGCGCTGGCCTATTATATGGAATCGATCCATGCGCTGGGCGCGGAACTGTCGGTCTCGACCGAACTCGCCCATGTGCCCGAAGCGGTGCTGGCGCTGGCGGAGGCGAGCGGCGACGCGTCGCCCAGCCGGCAGGACGAGCCCTATCGCCGGGCCATTTCGGGCATCTATGCGCGGCTGGCGACCACCTATGTCCATCTGGTCGGCAAGGCGCCGCCGCGCCCGTCGGCGCTGAAGGGCGAGCCTTACGCCGCGCCGGGCGATTTCCGCCGCGATCTCGTCACTGTGGCGCAGGGGCTGGCGAGCGAGGGCGATGGCGCGCTGTCGACCGGGGGGGCGCTCGGTCGGCTGATCCGCGCGGTCGAGACATTCGGCTTCCATCTCGCGACGCTCGACATGCGGCAGAATAGCGACGTGCATCAGCGCGTGGTCGCCGAACTGCTGAAGGTCGCCGGGGTCGAGGCGGATTATGCCGGGCTGGACGAGTTTGCCCGTATCGCCCTGTTGCGCAAGGAACTGGCGACCAACCGGCCGCTCGGCACGCGCTTTGCCGAATATTCCGAGGAAACGGCGTCGGAACTGGCGATCGTCCATGCCGCCGCCGAGGCGCACCGCACCTATGGGCCGCAGTGCATCACCCATTATATCATTTCCAAGGCCGAAAGCGTGTCCGACATGCTGGAGGTCAATATCCTGCTGAAGGAAGCGGGGCTGTGGCGCGCGCCGGAAAATGGCGACCCGGCCAAGGCGGCGATCATGTCGATCCCGCTGTTCGAGACGATCGGCGACCTTGAGGCCGCGCCCAAGATCATGACCGCCTATTTCGGCCTGCCCGAAATCGCCGGGGTGGTGCAGGCGCGCGGCCATCAGGAAGTGATGATCGGCTATTCCGACAGCAACAAGGATGGCGGCTACATCACCTCGACCTGGAGCCTCTACAAGGCGAGCCAGGCGCTGGAGCCGGTCTTTGCCGAGGCTGGCGCGGCGATGCAGCTGTTCCATGGTCGCGGCGGCGCGGTCGGGCGTGGTGGCGGCTCCGCCTTCAAGGCGATCCAGGCGCAGCCGCGCGGCAGTGTGCAGGGGCGCATCCGCATCACCGAACAGGGCGAGGTGATCGCCGCCAAGTTCGGCACGCGCGACGTGGCGATGACCAATCTGGAGGCGATGACCAGCGCGACCCTGCTCGCCAGCCTGGAACCCGAGGGCGTGTCGGCGAAGGATGCCGCCCGCTTTGCGGCGGCGATGGACGAACTGTCGAAGAACGCCTTCACCGCCTATCGCGACCTGGTTTACGGCACCGAGGGGTTCAAGGAATTCTTCCGCCAGCTGACCCCGATCCAGGAAATCTCCGGCCTCAAGATCGGGTCGCGTCCGGCGAGCCGGACCAAGAGCACCGCGATTGAGGATCTGCGCGCCATTCCCTGGGTGTTCAGCTGGGCGCAGGCGCGCGTCATGCTGCCGGGCTGGTATGGTTTCGGCCATGCGATCGCCGCGTTCGAGGACAAGGCGCTGCTGGCCGACATGGCGCAGCACTGGTCCTTCCTGCAGTCGGCGCTGGCCAATCTGGAGATGGTGCTGGCGAAGTCGGACCTGGGCATTGCGGCGCGATATCTGCCGCTGGTCGAGGACCAGGCCAAGGCGGAAAC
>NZ_JBXGSI010000005.1:0-281119 GCF_056790315.1 Sphingobium sp. VMM | reverse complement strand
CTGCATCCAGGAAGAACTGGTTGATGGCGAAGGCTTTGCTGTGGACGCCAGTCTGATCAAGGCCGACGCCAATCGCCAGTGCGGCGTTCCCGTCGCAGAGGGGCTACCGCCGGATATCATCAATCATGCTGTTCGGGAGTAAGTATCTGGAGGTGCTCGACGAAGCTGCGTTCGGAGGGCGTCGCCCGTCACGCCCAAATATCTGTGGCCGGCTGATCCGGCAGCACGCTGGACGGGTGCCCATGGTGGGCAGGCTTTCTTCGCCTACAGTACCAACTACCTCATCGATCTGGCTAATGCCGTGATCGTAGATGTGGAGGCCAGCACCGCGATCCGTCAGGCTGAGGTAACGGCGCAGCGAACGATGATCGACAGGACACAGGAGCGCTTCGGCATCTGGCCCCAGCGGTTAGCTGCCGATACCGGCTATGGCGATGCGGCTAATCTTGCCTGGCTCGTCTATGAACGCGGCATCGAGCCTCCTCAACCATGCAAGCCGCAGGACCGACAGCTTCCAGCGCACCGCGTTCCGCTATGACCACCGGAACGATCTCTATGCCTGTCCCAGCGGCAAGCACTGCAGGAACTATGCCAGCCCACGGCCCGGCGTCGATAAGGATAGCTTCATGCGCTACCGCGCCAGTCAGCACGACTGCCAATCCTGCGCCCTCAAGCCCAAATGCTGTCCCGGCCATCCCGCGCGCAAGGTGATGCGATCAGTCCATGAAGGCGCGCGCGATCTGGCGAGGGATCGGTCCCAGACCGACGCCTATGTCACATTCCGGCGTGAGCGAAAGAAGGTCGAGAATGCTGTTCGCCCATCTCAAGCGTATCCTGAAGCTCGATCGCTTGCGCCTACGAGGACCAAATGGCGCAAAAGATGAGTTCCACCTCGCAGCCACAGCCCAGAACCTACGCAAGCTCGCGAAACTCATCCCGATCCAGTCGGCCATTGCCCCAGCGTGACACCGGGAACCGATTTCACCCCAACGTCAGAAACTGACAATCACCGACTTCTTCAACACTATCCATCACTTGCAGACATTCACGTCACTACAGCAACAACCATTGAACAATGCCTGCGCCAGCCGGAAGGAATAGAGCACATCCCTACCAAGGACCAGGAATGCTGTCATCACACTCTCCGAAATCGACGTATCGACGCACCTCCTGCCTCTAATGTGCTGCGCATGCGCTTTTACGGGAGCGAATATCCGCGTCATCAAGGTAGCGATGAACAGCTTCTGGCGTGGCGTCGATTGGCAGTTCCCGCAGAAGCTCGATAGGCAGCCGCTCCACTTCAACCCAGTCAGTAGCTTCTCGCTCTTCAACAGCCAAGATGGTTACCAAGCATCCGCGTAGCTCGTCTATCTCCATAACTACAGCTTATCGGAGCAGACGATAGCGCAATGAGCGTTAATTCAGCTGTTTAACTCCAACACCGTCCTTTCGCTATCTACCCAACGCCGCCACCTCAGCGAATGTCGCAAACTCTCTTCCTCCGAGCAGGCGAGGGTAGAGGCCCGCTATCCGCCCACCCTCACGGCATCAGCCGTCGCCGCCCTTCCCACAGATGCCAGCGCATCGCCAGCGCCGCGCCTTCGGAATCCTGGGCGCGGATGGCGGCGACGATCTGTTCATGTTCGCGCAGCATCGTCGCGATCACCTCGGGCGGGCGCGATCGGCTGATGTCGACGCCGGCGCGCATCACCTTGTCGACATCGGCATGGAGCGCGTCGAAGGCGATCAGGAAGGCCGGGTTGCCGGTCGCCTCGGCAATGCGGCGGTGCAGTTCCATATCCTCGGCATGGGCCGGCTCGCTCGACAGCAGGGCGGTGCGCAGCATCTCCATCCCCTCCTCGACATGGGCCATTTCGATCGGGCTGCGGCGGGTGGCGGCGAGGCGCGCGGCCTCCGCCTCCAGCACGAAGCGCACCTCATAGCTGCCGAGCGTCGCCGGCAGTTCGGTCGCCGGCATGAAGGCGGCGAGGCGCTGCGACGGGCGGCTTTTCACGAAGGAGCCGGCACCCCGGCGCGCCTCGGTAATGCCGTCCGAGGCGAGGCGGACCAGCGCCTCGCGCACGATCGCGCGGGAGACGCCGAACCGCTCCGCCAGCGCCGCCTCCGACGGCAGGCGGTCCCCGACGGCTAGATCCTGGTCGTTGATGATCTCGACAATGCCGGCATAGGCATGGTCGGACAATCGGGCCTGGTTCATCGGCGCACCTGTGGATCGCTGGGCAACATCCTGTGCCTCCTAGTCATGAGAGGCTGCTGACGACAAGCGTCAGCAGCGCCCTGGTCAGAAGATGCTGCTGGCGACGAGCACCAGCAGCAGGCCGACCACCGCGACCACGGTTTCCATGATCGACCAGGTCTTGAACGTGCCCGGCATGTCGGTACCGAGATAGGATTTGACCAGCCAGAAGCCGGGATCATTGACGTGGGAGAAGAAGAGCGAGCCCGCGCCGATCGCCAGCACCATCCATTCCGGCTCCACGCCTGAGGCCGCGACGAGGCCCTGCATCACGCCGGCGGTGGTGATGGTGGCGACGGTGGCCGAACCGGTGGCGAGGCGGATGCAGACCGACACGCCCCAGGCGAGCAGGATCGGCGAGATCGCGCCGCCGGCGGCAAAGCGGACCAGCAGATCGGAAAGCCCGGCCGTCACCAGCACCTGCTTGAGCGCGCCGCCCGCGCCGATCGCCAGGATGATGCCGCCGGCCGGGACCATCGCCTCGGTCCAGATCGCGTTCTGGATCTTCGCGTCGGTGATGCGGCGGCCGAACAGCAAAGGCAGCGCCACCAGCACCGCGATCAGCAGCGCGACGACCGGGTCGCTGACCCAGCCGAGCCAGTGGAAATGCGGCGCGACCGACGCCGGCAGCAGCGCCACCGCCTGCCCCGCAGCGATCAGCACCACCGGCAGCAGCACGGCGGCGAGCGCGCGGCCGACCGAGGGGGTGGCGACATCGACCTTCACCGGATCGAGCAAGGGCGGGTTCAATTTCACGCCGGGAGCGGTGAAGCGGGCCAGCACGGGGCCGGCGATGATCGCGGTCGGGATGCCGACGATCAGGCCATAGAGAAGGGTGAGGCCAAGATTGGCGCCGAGCGCATTGACCGCGAGCAGTGGCCCGGGATGCGGCGGCACCAGCGCATGGACGACCGACAGGCCCGACAGCGCGGGCAGCATCAGCTTGAGCTTGGCGGTATCGCCATTCTGCCCGGCGGGCAGCGCGGCGGCGGCCGACGCGACGATCGGCAGCAGCAGGACGAGGCCGGTCTCGAAGAAGAGCGGCAGGCCGATGACGATGGCGGTGAACAGGCTGGCCCAGGGCGCCCCCTTCACGCCGGAGATGCGCAGCGCCGAGCGCGCAAGGCCGCCGGCGCCGTCCGACAATTGCAGCATCGCGCCGAGGCCCAGGCCCAGCGCCACGACCAGGCCGGTGCCGCCCAATATGGTGCCCGCGCCCTTTTCGACCGCCTTGGCAGTTTCCTCCATCGGCAGGCCGGCGATCAGGCCGACGGTGAAGGCGCCGCACAGCAGGCCGACAAAGGGATGGAGCCGGCCGCGGATGATGAGGGCGATGGAAAGGGCGATGCCGATGACGGCGGCGATCAGCAGGCGATAGTCGGCGGGGGTCATCGGATCATGCCTCCCTGTAGTCCGCCCTGGCTGAACGCCCGGCCACATGGCACCGATCGACGATATGGTAACGCCATCCCCACCCTCTCTTTCCTATGCGTAGCCGGTCATCCGCAGGGCGAATCCCGAAAATCTGTTAGACAGGTTATAGCCGCATTTCGGCCATGCGCTAGGTTATTTCCCGAATATTGCAAATTTTCGCTTGAACCTGTCTGACTGATTCCATTATCGTTAGCGCTAACGAATCCTGGGCCGAACCAGGCCCCAACGCGGATCAATCACAGGGAGAGGCAGGATGCAGGATCTGCACATTCTCGATCGCCAGGACCAGATGGTCCCCGAAGCCCCACATCTCACGCCGACCCAGATGAAGGTGATGCGCTGCGTCCATTCCGGCCTGCTCAACAAGCAGATCGCCTATGAGCTGGGCATGGCCGAGGCGACGGTGAAGGTCCATATGACCGCGCTGATGCGCAAGCTCAACGTCCGCAACCGCACCCAGGTCGCCATCGCCGCCAGCCATTTCGGCTGGATGCGTCCGGCGCTGAGCCGCGCCGCCGACTGAAAATTGCCCTCTTGGCGGGAGACGCCGCATGGATCGTTCGCGACGGGAGTTGATGGGGGGCATCGGCGCCGGGCTGGTGCTCGCCGGCATGGGCAGCACCGCCGCCTGCGCCGCGCCACAGCGCAAGCTGGGCTATGCCATTGTCGGCCTGGGCTATTATGCCACGCAGCAGATCATGCCCAATTTCGCCGGCTGCGAGCATGCGAAGCTGGTCGCGCTGGTCAGCGGCACACCGGCCAAGCTGGTCCAATATGGCGACCAGTACGGCATCCCCAAGACGCATCGCTACAGCTATGCCGAGTTCGACCGCATCCGCGACAATCCCGATATCGACATCGTCTATATCGTCCTGCCCAACAGCCTGCATGCCGAATATAGCATCCGCGCCGCGCAGGCGGGCAAGCATGTGATGTGCGAGAAGCCGATGGCGGTGTCGGTGGCCGAATGCCAGGCGATGATCGCCGCCTGCGCCAAGGCCGGCCGCAAGCTGATGATCGGCTATCGCTCACGCTTCGAGCCTTATAACAGACTGGCGATCGAGCTGGCGCGCGGCGGCCATGTCGGGCCGACGCGGATCATCACCGCCGAACATGGCTTTCCGATCAAGGCCGGACAATGGCGGCTCGACAGGCCCCTGTCGGGCGGCGGATCGATGATGGACATCGGCATCTACAGCCTTAACGCCGCGCGCTACCTGACCGGCGAGGAGCCGGTGGAGGTCAGCGCCATCGCCAGCACCGACCGCAGCGATCCGCGCTTTGCCACCGTCGAGGACCGGATAAACTTCATGCTGCGCTTTCCGTCGGGCATCATCGCCAATTGCGTGTCGAGCTACAGCTCGGCCCATAATGGCTATCGGGTGATCGGCACCCAGGGCTGGATCGATATGGAACCCGCGACCCAATATAGCGGCCAGACGATGATGATCCGCAAGGATGGCGTAACCGCGCCGCGCAGCCTGCCGGCGCCGGCGAAGAACCAGTTTGCCGCCCAGCTGGACCATCTGCCCGAATGTATCGCGAACGGCACCGCGCCGATCGTCGCGGGCGAGGAGGGGCTGGCCGACCTGCGCGTAATCGAGGCGATCTATCGCTCGGCGGCGGAGCATCGTTCGGTTAGCCTGCCCGCATGATCGATCGTCGCACCCTGCTGGCCGGGATGGCCGCCCTGCCGTTCACCCACGCGCTCGCCCACGCCGTCGACCTGCCGGCCGCGCGGATCGACCGGATCGACCCGGCGCTGGACCGCATCATCGCGCCCGGCGCGCAGGTGGAGATATTGGCGCAGGGCTATCGCTGGGCCGAGGGGCCGACCTGGGCCGCGCCGATCGACGCGCTGCTGTTCGGCGATCCGCCCTCCAACATCGTCTATCGCTGGACCCGCAAGGATGGCGTCTCGCCCTTCCTCTTGCCCTCGGGCCTGCAGACCGCGATCCCCAAGGAGATACGCGAAGCCGGCCTCAACGGCATCGCGATCGACAGGGACGGCCATCTGGTCGGCGCCGACAGCGGCACGCGCGCGATCGTGCGCGTGGACCTCAAGACCAAGGCGCGGACCATCCTCGCCGACCGTTATCAGGGCAAGCGCTTCAACAGCCCCAATGACCTGACCATCGCGGCCGATGGCAGCATCTATTTCAGCGACCCGCCCTATGGCCTGACCGATGGCGATACGTCATCGCTGCGCGAGATCGGTTTCAACGGCCTCTATCGGCTGACGCCCGATGGCGCGGTGACGCTGATCGACGGCAGCCATCGCCGGCCCAATGGCGTCACCCTCTCGCCCGACGGCCGCACGCTGTATCTGGCACTGTCGGACGAGAAGCGGCCGCAGGTGCTGGCCTACAGCCTGGGCGCGGACGGCCTGCCCACGGGGCAGCGCCTGTTCCGCGACATGGGCAAGGAACTGGCGGCCGGCGAGCCGGGCCTGCCCGACGGGATCAAGACGGCGCCCGACGGCACCGTCTTTGCCACCGGCCCCGGCGGCGTCCATGTCTGCGCGCCCGACGGCAGGCTGCTCGGCAAGATCCGCACCGGCAAGGCGATCGCCAATTGCTGTATCGGCGAGGACCGCAAGACATTGTTCCTGACGTCGGCCGACCGACTGGCCGCAGTGCCGCTGATATCGAGCAGTGGCTAGCGAGCAATGACGATGTCGGGCTTTGACAGCTGACAACCAATTCGCCACGTCAGTCACGGCCCTTGCTCTCGCAGATCGGATATAATTATTGTGGCGACCAACGCCGAAGCGGTTCCTGACGTGCAAGTGCAACAGCTTTCTCGTCTTTTCCTTCGATATCGATGACACGTCTCGCGGGAAATGGAAGCTCTTTTCCGAGCCAAAATTCATCGTTCTCTGCGATGGCACCGGGTTCATTGTCGAGCATACCCATATACCCGCCATCAATATGCTCACTGACGAGAACCCACATCCGCTCCACGGCGACATTCTCATCGCCGTCATCGACGCTGATCCGAAAAATCACCTTTGCGAGGTCGCCGGGTTCGAGGCTTTCTCACCTTCGCCGGCCGGGTATCCAAAACGCCTCTGGCGCAGCGGCGTGGCGACTTTCGCCATCATCAAGGCACCATCTTTGGCTCTCGCGTTACACGATCTTGGCTCATAGCGACATGTCAGCAAGGCGCTGCCACATACCCAATAGCCGACATTCCGCTATCCACCCTCAGCAGCCGTTCGGTCGACAGAGAGCCTCCGACGTCGCCCGAAGTAATAGCATCTGGCGACGACCATCATCCTCCACTCCCATCGAGTACGCTCGCCCCCTCCCCCTTTACCTCGGCCTGCGGATCGGTCAGCCTTGGTTCGTCATGCGCGGGGAAGGGGACAGCGGATGCGAGTGGGTGGAGCGGCGATCATCGGGGCGGCGTTGCTGGCGACGGGACTAGGGGCTGCGCGCCCCGCCTGGCGCTGGCCTGCCCTGCCCGCTGGCGTTGCAGCGCCCGCCATACCGTCCGACAACGGCATGAGCGCGGCCAAGGTGGCGCTTGGCCGCCGGCTCTTTTATGATCGCACCCTGTCGGCCGATGACAGCATGGCCTGCGCCGATTGCCACCAGCAGGAGAAGGGCTTTGCCGATGGCCTGGCCACCCATAGGGGTGTGATGGGCGAGATAGGCGTGCGCAATGTGCCCGGCCTTGCCAATGTCGCGTGGCGCAGCGGCCTGACCTGGACTGAGGCTGGCCTTTCGACGCTGGAGCAGCAGGCGATGGTGCCGATGACCGGGACCAAGCCGGTCGAGATGGGGCTGGCGCAGGACGATGTCGGGCTGGCCCGGCGGATCGGCGCCGATCCCTGCTATCGCCGGATGTTTGCGGCCGCCTTCCCCGACGCACCGGATGACCTGGGCTTCGCAAGGGTGACCGCGGCTCTAGCGGCGTTCCAGCGGACGATGATCTCCTTCGGCAGCGCCCATGATCGCGGCAAATTGTCGCCACTGGCGCAGCGTGGGGCCAGGCAATTTGCCGCAGCGGGCTGTGGCAGCTGCCATTCCGGGCCGGACTTCACCGACAGCAAGACCCATTATGTCGGCACCGCTGCGCCGCAGGAGGTCGATGCGGCGGCCTATGGCGGCAAGCCCCTGCCGCCGGGCTTCGAGCCGCCGCCCGAGCAGTTCCGCACGCCGTCGTTGCGCAATGTCGCCGTCACTGGCCCCTGGCTGCACGATGGCCAGTCGCCGACGATCGAATCGGCGATCCGCCGCCACGCCGCGCCGATGCTGATCGATGTCGACATGCCTGCTCTGCTCGCCTTTCTCGACGCGCTGACGGACCATGATTTCCTGAAGAATGCCGCGTTGGCCCGGCCGGCCGCGACCTGCCCGATTCCCGCGTGAGTTGGCCCTGCCTGAAAACGCCCGTTCGAAGGACAAAAAAAGGGCCAGCCCCGAAAGGCCAGCCTTGATAAGTTTTAGGAGAGGATGCCTGAAAGGCCTCTCCTATGTGCAGCGCAGCGCGTTCTTTCGCAATTGCGAAGGGCGGCACCGGCGTTGCAGATATTGCAACTTCGTTACCGCCAGCGCGATGGAACGACAAAACGCCCGGTGTCCCGAGGGGCACCGGGCGTTTCAAGTCATTGTTCTGACGCCATTTAGCGAGAGGCCGTTTCCAGCCTCCCGATCAGATCAGCGCGTCAGCTTCTTATAGGCAAGGCGCGTCGGACGATCGGCGGCATCGCCCAGGCGACGGCGCTTGTCTTCCTCATAGGCCTCGAAATTGCCTTCGAACCATTCGACATGGCTGTCGCCTTCGAAGGCGAGGATGTGGGTCGCCAGACGGTCGAGGAAGAAGCGGTCATGGCTGATGACCACGGCGCAACCGGCGAAATTCTCGATCGCCTCTTCCAGGGCCGCCAGCGTTTCGACGTCAAGGTCGTTGGTCGGTTCGTCGAGCAGCAGCACGTTGCCGCCGCGCTTCAGCATCTTGGCTATGTGGACGCGGTTGCGCTCACCACCCGACAGCTTGCCGACATTCTTCTGCTGGTCCTGGCCCTTGAAGTTGAAGGCGCCGACATAGGCACGGGTCGACATGTCATGGCCGTTGACCTTGACGTAATCGAGGCCGTCCGAGACTTCTTCCCAGACATTCTTCGACGGATCGAGATGGTCGCGGCTCTGGTCGACATAGCCCAGACGCACGGTCGAGCCGATGTCGATCTCGCCCGAATCGGGGGTTTCCTGACCGGTGATCAGACGGAACAGGGTCGATTTACCCGCGCCGTTCGGACCGATGACGCCAACGATGCCTCCGGGCGGCAGCATGAAGGACAGATCCTCGAACAGCAGCTTGTCGCCATAGGCCTTGGAAATGCCCTTGGCCTCGATCACCTTGCCGCCCAGGCGCTCAGGCACCTGGATGACGATCTGCGCCTTGCCGGGCGCACGATTTTCCTGGGATGCAACCAGCTGCTCGAACTTGGCGATACGCGCCTTGGACTTGGTCTGGCGGCCCTTGGGGCCCTGACGAATCCACTCCAGCTCGTCGTTGATCGCCTTCTGACGGCCGGTCGCCTCGCGGTCTTCCTGCTCCAGGCGCTTGGCCTTCTTCTCCAGATAGGTGGAGTAGTTACCTTCATAGGGGAAATATTTCCCGCGATCGAGCTCCAGGATCCAGCCGACGACATTGTCGAGGAAGTAGCGGTCGTGGGTGATCATCAGCACCGACCCGGCATATTCCTTGAGGTGGTTTTCCAGCCAGGTGACGCTTTCGGCGTCAAGATGGTTGGTCGGTTCGTCGAGCAGCAGGATGTCCGGCTTCTGGATCAGCAGGCGGGTGAGCGCGATGCGGCGCTTTTCACCGCCTGACAGGCTTTCCACCGACCAGTCCGACGGCGGGCAGCGCAGCGCTTCCATCGCGATTTCGAGCTGGTTGTCGAGCGTCCAGCCATCGGCGGCGTCGATCTGTTCCTGCAGCGTGCCCATTTCCTCCATCAGCGCGTCGAAATCGACGTCTTCCGGCGGATCGGCCATGATCATGCTGATCTCGTTGAAGCGGTCCAGCTTGTCCGCCATCTCGCGGGCGCCGTCCTTGACGTTTTCCAGCACATTCTTGGTCGGGTCGAGCTGCGGCTCCTGGGGCAGATAGCCGACGGTGACATTCTCGCCCGGCCAGGCTTCGCCGCTGATGTCGGTGTCGATGCCGGCCATGATCTTGATCAGGGTCGACTTGCCCGCACCGTTCGGGCCGACGATGCCGATCTTGGACCCGCGATAGAATTGCAGATTGATGTTGTTCAACACCGGTTTGGGCGCGCCGGGGAAGGTCTTTGTCATGTTCTTCATGACATAGGCATATTGCGATGAGGCGGACATGGGTTCGCGCAGCTCCAAAGGGTATGGACAGGAAAATTTGCGCCGAATTAGCGAAGGCGGAAGCCATTGGCAAATGGGGTATGTCTCAGTAAGCCTTCAGCCATGCAGAAAATCCGATCGGGCCCGCTCGCCGCCCTGCTCCTTGGCAGCATCTTCACTCCCGCTCTGGTCCAGGCCGCTCCGGCCAGCGACGCCGCGATTCGCGAAGCCGCCCTGAAGGATGATGTCGCCTGGGACATTACCGAAGGGCTGACGACCGAAGTCGGCCCGCGCCCGGCCGCCACGCCGCTCGAAGCGCGCGGGCGCGAATGGGCCGCCGCCAAGCTCAAGGCATTGGGCTTCGCCAATGTCCGCATCGAACCCTATAAGATGCCGCTGTGGGAACGCGTCCATGACGAAGCGGCGATCATCGCCCCCTTCCCGCAGAAGCTGGTCGTCGCGGCGCTGGGCAACAGCGGATCGACCCCGGCCCAGGGGATCGAGGGTGAAATCGCCTATTTCCCGACCATCGCCGACCTGCAGGCCGCGCCGGACAGCGCGGTGAAGGGCAAGATCGTGTTCGTCAGCCATGACATGGTCGCCGCCCAGGACGGGTCGGGCTATGGCTATTATGGCGCCGCGCGCCGCCAGGGCCCCAGCATCGCCGCCAAGAAGGGCGCGATCGCGATCCTGGTGAAGTCGATCGGCACCGATCATCACCGCATTGCCCATACCGGCGTGCAGATGTGGGCCGATGGCGTGACGCCGATCCCGGCCGTGGCCGTCAGCGTACCCGATGCCGAGCAGATGGCGCGCATCGTGTCGCGCGGCCAACCGGTCCGCGTCCACCTGACCGCCGTGTCGAAGACCGCCAAGGACCAGCCGTCGGGCAATGTCATCGCCGAAATCTCCGGCAGCGATCCCAAGGCCGGCGTCATTATCGCCGCCTGTCACCTCGACAGCTGGGACCAGGGCACCGGCGCGATCGACGATGCGTCGGGCTGTGGCATCGTGGCCGCCGCCGCGTTGCAGGTGGCCAAGGCCGGCACGCCGCGCCGCACGATCCGCGTCCTGTTCGCCGGCGCCGAGGAAGTGGGCGGCAATGGCGGCCGCGCCTATTATGCCGCCCATGGCAAGGAGCCGCATGCGCTGGTGCTGGAATCGGACTTCGGCGCCGACAAGGTGTGGAAAGTCGACTTCACCCTGCCCGCCGGTCATGAAGCGCTTTCGGCCAGGATCGCGCAGGGGCTGGCGCCGCTGGGCATCGTGCCGAGCCGTGACAAGGCGCATGGCGGATCGGACATCGAACCGCTGGTCGAGGCCGGCATTCCGGTGATCGACCTGCAGCAGGACGGGACCCGCTATTTCGATATTCACCACACGCCTGACGACACGCTGGATAAGATCGATCCCGCGCAGCTGCGCCAGAATGTCGCCGCCTGGGCGGTCACGCTGAACATTGCTGCGAATGCGCCAGAAACATTGGGCATTAACTGAACTTTTATAGTAGAGAACGCCCCGTCGCGTGATTCTGCCGTTTCACCGACGTCAGAAAAGCATTGATTTGTGCAGCGCACACGTTAATGCGGGTCGCTCGCGTAGGGTCACATTTGTAACGTGCCAGACGCGGCATAATGCTATGGGAGCCGTACACAATGAAGAAGATCGCTGTTGTTTTCGCTTCGGCCAGCCTGATGGCCCTCGCCGCTTGCGGTGAGAAGCCGGCCAACGAAACCGCGAACGCTTCGAACGCCGTCGTCGAGAACGTTGTCGAGAACGCCGCCAACGCTGCTGACAACGCCGCGAACGCCGCCAACGAAGCTGCTAACGCCGCTAACGTTGCTGAGAACGTTGCGAACGCGCACTAATCTCTGCCACGGCGAGATTTCGAAGGGCGGGCCTATATGGTCCGCCCTTTTTATTTGTCCGCGCAATATATGTGGCTCGACATGATTTTCGGGCATTGACGCCGGCGGCGCTCGAACGCTAAGGCGCGCGTGCATCGGGGAGTAGCGCAGTCTGGTAGCGCGCCTGCTTTGGGAGCAGGATGTCGCAGGTTCGAATCCTGTCTCCCCGACCATTTCCAAATATTATCAGTTGGATATACGGCGTCGCTGTTACTGCTTCAGCGCGACAGCATCGATCGTCGGACATCCTCTGTCCCGCCAGCCATGGCCATGTCGGCCTGAGCCACCGCCTCGCCGATCAGGATCAGGGTCGGGCGATCATCGGCAAAAGCCTGCGTCACCAGCGGCAGGAGATCGAGGCGCGTGCGCAACTGCTGTTCCTGCGGCAGCGACGCATCGCAGGTAATGAGCGCCGGGGTCGCGCCCGGCAAGCCCGCAGCGATCAGCGCGCGACTGAGTTCCGGGGCGGCCTCGCGTCCCATATAGACGGCCAGGGTGCAGGCCGGATCGGCCAGAGCATCCCAATCCAGATCCAGCGCCTGGCCCCGGCGGCTATGCGCCGTCACGAACTGGACCCGGCGCGCAATGCCGCGCAGCGACAGGGAAATGCCCGCAGACGCCGCGACGGCGCTGGCCGCCGTGATGCCGGGGCAGATCCGAACACGAACGCCGACCGCGCGCAGCGCCGTCATTTCCTCGGTCGAACGGGCGAACATCGCCGGGTCGCCGCCCTTCAGCCGAACCACGCGCTTGTCCGCCAGCGCCGCCTCTACCAGCATTTCGTCGATCGTCTGCTGATCCTTCGAATGGCGGCCCGACCGCTTGCCGACGCTCACCTGTTCGGCATGATCGGGAATGAGGTCCAATATGCCCTGCCCCACCAGCGCGTCATAGAAGATGATGTCCGCCGCACGGATCAGCCTTTCGGCCTTGCGCGTCAGCAGGTCGGGATCGCCCGGCCCGGCACCGACCAGCCAGACGTCGCCCGGCGCGATGAGGTCATTCGGCTGCATGCAATGTCTCCTGAGATGTCTGGGCCAGGATATTGGCGATGGCGGGGCGGCAGGAACCGCAATTGGTGCCGGCGCCCAGCGCCTTGCCGATCGCAGGCACGTCGACCAGCTTCTGATCGCGGATCGCTGCGACGATCTGGTTGAGGCCGATATCGAAACAGACGCAGATGGTGGCGCCCTTGTCCGGCTGGCTGCCCGGCCCGCGGGCGGCCAGCACGGTGGCGCCGACATCGTCGGCCGCCAACTGGCCGATCAGCCAGTCGCGCGAGGGCAACAGGCCGGTGCGGGTGACGAACAGGACGCCGGCCAGCCGGCCGTCCTGGATGATCGCGACCCGGCGACTGCCGCGCACATGATCGATCGCCTCGACCCGCTCGCCCCTCGGCAGGCAGGCTTCCAGTCGGGCGGCATCGCCATTGCCGGCCAGTTCATAGAGCGCCCCGCCCGGCACCGCGACCCGCGTTGCCCAGAGGCAGGGCAGATTCACTGGCTCCTGCCCGCGCAGGATCAGGAAGCCCTGCCATTGGGTCGAGACCTTCTCGACCGCGGCCGGGGTCGACTTGAAGCCGGGCTGGCCGGAATGCGGATCGACCAGCGGACGCGGTAGCAGGCCGGTACGCCCGCCGCTCGATATCTGGTCGGTCCAGTGGATCGGGGTGAAGATTTCGCCCGGCCGCTGCCCGTCGCTGATGCTGACGCGGAAGATGCTGTTGCCCTGCGCGGTCGACACCCGCGCCAGATCGCGATCGGCCAGGCCCAGCGCATCGGCATCCTGCGGGTGGATTTCGACCAGCGGCTCCTCGCGATGACGCGCCAGCTTGGGCGCCAGACCCGTGCGGGTCATCGTATGCCATTGATCGCGATAGCGACCGGTGTTGAGCGTCAGCGGCCAGTCGCGCAGCGGCCCCTGCAAATCCATCTGCCTCGTCAGCACCAACCGCGCTTTACCGTCCGGAGTGGGGAAATGCCCATCGGCAAAGGGCACCCCACCCCAGCGGAAACTGTCCATCGCGTCATAGGCATCGTTGCCGATCGCCGCCTGCGCACGCAGGTTGAGCAGCCGCTGCCCCTCATTCTGATAGGCAGTCAGACGCGCATGTTCGCGCCAGATGTCAGCCGGCCGATCATAGGCAAAGGCGTTTTTCCAGCCCATGCGGCGGGCGACCTGGGTGATGATCCACCAGTCGGGCCGGGCCTCGCCCGGCAATGCCATGAACGGGCGCTGGCGGCTGATGGTGCGGTCCGAATTGGTGACCGTGCCGTCCTTTTCGCCCCAGCCGGCGGCCGGCAGGCGGACATGGGCATGGGTAGAGCTGTCAGTGTCGGCGATGATGTCCGACACAACCAGGAAGGGGATCGCCTCCAGCGCGTCACGCACCCGGCCGGCATCGGGCAGCGAGACGGCGGGATTGGTCGCCATGATCCAGAGGGCCTTGATCCGGCCTTCATCGATCGCGCGGAACAGGTCGACGGCCTTCAGCCCCGGCTTGGTCGCCATCTGTGGCGCGGCCCAGAAGCGGCCGACGCGGGCGACATTTTCCGGCGCGAAGTCCATATGCGCGGCGAGCGTCGAGGCGAGACCGCCAACCTCACGCCCGCCCATCGCATTGGGCTGGCCGGTGATGGAAAAGGGCGCCGCGCCCGGCTTGCCGATGCGACCGGTGGCGAGATGGACATTGATGATCGCATTGACCTGATCGGTGCCGCGGATCGACTGGTTGATGCCCTGGCTGAACAGGGTGACGGTGCGCGGGATCGCCGCGAACAGCTCGAAAAAGGCCTTCAGCAGCGCCGGGTCGAGGTCGCAGGCCTGGGCCGTCGTCCACAGGTCATGGCCGGTGCGGACATGATCCCAGAATCCGTCGGGCGCGTTCACATGATCGGCCAGATAGGTCGGATCAGTCACGCCCTGTGCGTCGCACCAGGCGAGCAGCCCGGTCATCAGCGCGACGTCGCTGCCGGGCCGGATCGGCAGATGAAGGTCCGCGCCCTCGCAGGTTTCGGTGCGGCGCGGGTCGATCACGACCAGCTTCGTGCCGCGCGCTGCGCGGGCAGCCTGGATACGCTGATAGACGATCGGATGGCACCAGGCGGTGTTGGAGCCGACCAGGAGGATGAGGTCGGCCTGCTCCAGATCATCATAGCTGGCCGGCACCACGTCCTCGCCAAAGGCGCGGTTGTGGCCGGCGACCGCGCTCGACATGCACAGGCGGCTGTTGGTGTCGATGTTCGCCGAGCCGATGAAGCCCTTCATCAGCTTGTTGGCGACATAATAATCCTCGGTCAGCAACTGGCCCGAGACATAGAAGGCCACGCTGTCCGGGCCGTGACGCTCGATCGTCTCGCGAAATTTCTTCGCGACCAGATCCAGCGCCTTGTCCCAACTGGCGCGGCGCTTGCCGATCATCGGGTGCAGCAGCCGGCCGGTCAGCGCCACCGTCTCGCCCAGATGGGTGCCCTTGGAACAGAGGCGTCCGCCGTTGGCCGGATGTGCCTCGTCCCCCTTGATGATCACCGAGCGCGGCCCGGTCGGCGTGGCGGCGATGCCGCAGCCGACGCCGCAATAGGCGCAGGTGGTGCGGATCGCCTGTGCCATCAGGCCGCCTTTGCCGCACTGGGCACGGGAATGACCGCCTCGCGCAGCAGGAAGATGCGGCCCGCCTCCACCTTGAGCGGGATGGTGGGCACGCAGCCTTCATCGCTGCCCAGCGCCTTGCCGGTCTTGAGCGAGATGTTCCAATTGTGCAGCGGACAGGCAACGACCGATCCATGGACAATGCCCTGGCTCAGCGGCCCCTGCTTGTGCGGGCACTTGTTGACCAGCGCGTAGAACTGATTGTCCTGCGTGTGGAAGATGGCAATTTCCTCGCCGCCGCGCACCGGCAGGGTGCGGGCATTGCCGGGCGAGATCTGATCGACAGGGCCGATATCCAGCCAGGTGCCGACTTGGGTGTTCGGGATCATGCGACGGTCTCCATGGGGCGCACTTCGGCCAGATGCTGATGCAGTTCGGCGTCCTCGCCGGCGGCGCGGCGCGCCCAGGGATCATCCTGCATGAACTGCTGCGAGAAGAGGAAACGGGCGCGCAGTGCCTCGCGGCCGACATCATCCGCGACGATGCGGCTCTTCACATAATCGACGCCGACGCGCTCGATCCAGGGCGCGGTGCGCTCCAGATAGCGGGCTTCCTCACGATAGAGCTGGATGAAGGCGGCGCAATAATCGAGCGCCTCCTGCTCGGTCGCGACCTTGCAAAGCAGATCGGTGGCGCGGACATGGATACCGCCATTGCCACCGACATGCAGTTCGTAGCCGCTGTCGACACAGACCACGCCGAAATCCTTGATCGTCGCCTCCGCGCAATTGCGGGGGCAGCCCGACGCCGCGATCTTGAACTTATGAGGCATCCACGAGCACCAGGTCATATGCTCGATCTTGACACCAAGGCCGGTCGAATCCTGGGTGCCGAAGCGGCACCATTCCGACCCCACGCAGGTCTTCACCGTGCGGAGCGACTTGCCATAGGCATGGCCCGACACCATGCCGGCCGCATTGAGATCGGCCCAGACGGCGGGCAGGTCTTCCTTCTTGATGCCGAAAATGTCGAGCCGCTGGCCGCCGGTCACCTTGACCATCGGGGCGTTGTATTTTTCGACCACGTCGGCGATCGCGCGCAGTTCCTTGGGGTTGGTGAGCCCGCCCCACATGCGCGGCACGACCGAGTAGGTGCCGTCCTTCTGGATGTTGGCGTGCATCCGTTCGTTGACGAAACGGCTGCGCTGGTCGTCCTGATAGTCGCCGGGCAGCGCGCAGAGCAGATAATAGTTGAGCGCGGGGCGGCAGGAGGAACAGCCCTCCGGCGTCGACCAGTTCAATTTCTGCATGACTTCGGGGATCGAGCGCATGTCCTGCGCGACGATCTCGCGACGGACATCATCATGGGTGAAGCTGGTGCATTTGCACATCGTCTTCGGCCCCGACTGGACGTCCTCGCCCAGCGTCAGCGCCAGCAATGTCTCGACCAGGCCGGTGCAACTGCCGCAGCTGGCCGACGCCTTGCAGGTGGCGCGGACCGCATCCAGGCTGTGTGCGCCCTTGGCGATGCAGGAGACGACCTGGCCCTTGCTGACGCCGTTGCAGCCGCAAATCTCGGCTTCGTCCGAGAGCGCTGCAACGGCCGCCTTAGGGTCCAGCGCGCCCCCTCCCGAGGCGAAGGCCTGGCCGAAGATCAGCATGTCGCGCATGTCGGCAACGTTTTCCTCGCGCTTGAGGAGATCGAAATACCAGCCGCCGTCGACGGTATCGCCATAGAGCACCGCGCCGATCAGCTTGTCGTCCTTGACGATGACCCGCTTGTAGACCCCGCGCGAGGCGTCGCGCAGGACGATATCCTCGCACCCCTCACCGCCGGAAAAGTCACCGGCGGAGAAGACGTCCAGCCCCGCGACCTTAAGCTTGGTCGAGGTGACCGAGCCCTTGTAGCCGCTATGCTGATCGGTCAGGCCGTCGGCGAGACTGCGGCACATGTCCCACAGCGGCGCGACCAGGCCATAGACATTGCCGTCATGTTCGACGCATTCGCCGACCGCCAGCACATCGGCATCGCTGGTGACCATATGATCGTCGACTTGGATGCCGCGATTGACGGCCAGGCCGGCGTCGCGGGCCAGCGCGGTCGCGGGGCGGATGCCGACCGCCATCACCACCAGGCTGGCGGGGATTTCGCGACCGTCCTTCAGCCTTACGCCCTCAACCTTGCCATCGCCATAAATGGCTTCGGTATTGGCGCCGGTCAGGATGGTCTGGCCGCGTCCTTCCAGTGCGGTCTTGAGCAGCCAGCCGGCCGCCTCGTCCAGTTGCCGCTCCATCAGCGTGTCCATCAGGTGGATGACGGTCACCTTCATGCCGCGCAGGGTCAGGCCATGGGCGGCTTCGAGGCCGAGCAGGCCGCCGCCGATCACCACCGCGCTGCCGCCTTCCGCGGCGGCCGCCAGCATGGTGTCGACATCCTTCATGTCGCGGAAGCTGATGACGCCGGGCAGATCCTTGCCGGGCACCGGGATGATGAACGGGTCGGAGCCGGTCGCGATCAGCAGCTTGTCATAGCCGACGGTGCGGCCCGACTGGCTGGAAACGGTCTTCGTAGCGCGGTCGATGGCCTTTACCGGATCGCCGGCGATCAGTTCGATGCCATTGTCGGCATACCAGGCGGCGTCGTTGATGACGATCTGCTCGAACGTCTTTTCGCCTGCCAGCACCGGCGAGAGCATGATGCGGTTATAGTTCACATAGGGTTCCGCACCGAAGATGGTGACGCGATAGCGTCCCGCATCGCGGGCCAGCAATTCCTCGACCGCGCGGCAGCCGGCCATGCCGTTGCCGATGACGACCAGATGCTCGCGTGCTTGCCCCAAGGGCGGCAGGACAGTGTCCTCATCCTGCGTGACCGGGTCGATCCCGTCCTGAAAGTCCATCCCCGTTACTCCAGAAAAGAAAAAAGCCGCCATCCAGACCCTCGGGGATTGAAACCCGAGAGTCTGGATGGCGGCTTTGCCATCATCTAGTGCCTTGCCGGTCCTACCCTGAACCGTCGCAGCGATGTGAAGCGGGACATCCTTGTCCCTTGCAGTGCAGCATATGGGGAATCGCCCGAACGCTCAAGCGATTCCTCTCATGGCTTTTCAATCAGATGCTCCAGTCGGCCTGAAGCCACAATTTCTCGGTATCGGTCGCCATCGCCCGCGCATCATAATGGGCGTAGCGCACCGACAGGGCGGTCCTGCGCAGCTTCGCAGATGCGATCAGATCCCACTCATTACCATAATGCTGGTCGAGCCGATCGCTTTCGAACCGGTGCCAGGTCGCGGCTAGCGCGACCCCCGACAGCGGCCCTACCTGCTTCCAGCCATAGCCGGTACCGACATAGAGGTCGCGCATGCCGTTGGCGGGCGTGGTCAGGAACTTGTCGGCCCAGCCCTGGAACTTGAAATTGGTGCCGAGCGGCGTCTGGAAGCTGGTGAGCGCAGCGCCATGGCTGGCGCCCAGCACCTCATAGCCGGCATTGAGCTTCCAGCCGTGCAGGTCGAGCGTGGCGTCGGCCAGCCAGTAATCGGCGGCATAGTCATTGGGATTGCGGTGATAATCCAACTGGCGGGCATAGCTGAGCTGATAGGCGAACTTCGCAAATTTGGAGAGCGGCTGGTTGCCCGCCAGGCGCACGCCATAGGTCTGGCTCGACAGGCGATAGGCCTGCACCGCCGCCTCGTCCTGATCGACCAGATAGGCAAAGCCGCTGAGCATACCCAGCGGCGTGGCATAGGAGAGATTGGCGAGGATATTGTCGCCGCTGATCGCCTGCTGGCGCGCGCCCTTGCCCTGAAAGCCCCAGATGGTGCGTACGCTCCAGGCATAGGAAACATCCAGTTTCAGCCCCTGGGCCGGAGTCAGTTCGGCACGCACCGCGTCGAAGGTCTGGCCATTGTCGCGGAAGGCGACATTGCCGACGAAGCGCTCATCATCCAGCACGATCTTCTGCCGTCCGCCCGTCAGGGTCAGCGCCTTCGTCCGATATTGCAACTGGGCGATATAGAGGGCGACATTCTGCGGATCGGCCACCAGCGGCTTGGTCGCTGCATTGTCGAAACCGTCGAAATAACGGTCGATGACCGCCAATGTCCCCTGCCCCACCAATGTCGCCGACAGCGCGCCGCTGCTGGCCGTCAGGCCGGCGCGGGCCCGGACGGTGAGCGCATCGGCCTGCTGCGCCAGGCCATCCTGATCGACATGTTCGTAGCGCAGCCGCGCCTCGGCGACGGGTTTCAGGTCGATCTGCTGGGCACAAGCAGGCCCGGCGACGGCCAGCGCGGCCGTCGTTGCGAGAAGATATTTCATGGATGATCGTCCCCCCTCGGACGGAAAGAGCGTGGCTCGGGGCGGCAGCCCTCAAAAGAGGCCGCCGCCCTCCTCTCCAACTCAGATGCGGGCGCCGCTGGTCCAGTTGGCGCGCCACTTCGCCTTGACCAACACCACGCCCAGCAGGGCCAGCACGGCAAGACCGGCGAAGATCAGGAAGCCGGGTGCGAAGCTGCCGGTCAGTTGCTTGGCAAGGCCGAGCGAACTGGCGAGGTAGAAGCCACCAATGCCGCCCGCCATGCCGACAAGGCCGGTCATCACGCCGATTTCCGCCTGGAAACGCTGCGGCACCAATTGGAAAACCGAGCCGTTGCCGGTGCCCAGCGCCAGCATGGCGAGGACGAACAGCGCCAACGCGCTGGCCAATGTCGTCGCCTGCGACACGCCGGCCAGCGCCAGCGCCGCCACGACATAGACGATCATCAGCGCCTTCACGCCGCCAATCCGATCCGCCAGCGCGCCGCCCATCGGCCGCACCAGCGACCCGGCGAAGACGCAGGCAGCGGTGCAATAGCCCGCGATGATCGGGGTCAGCCCGAACTGGTCGGTGAAATAGATGGGCAGCGATGCCGCCAGCCCGACGAAGCCACCGAAGGTCACGGCATAGAAGGCCATCAGCCACCAGGCGTCCGCCGTCTTGAGCGGCTCGAAATAATCGACCAGCCGTTTGGCCGGCGGCGCATTGGGCGCATCCTCGGCCATGATCATATAGGCGACGAAAACGATCGACAGCGGGATGCAGGCCAGGCCCAGCACTGCATTCCAGCCGAAGGCCTTGGCCAGCATCGGCGCGAACAGCGAGGCCAGCACCGTGCCCGAATTGCCCATGCCGGCAAGGCCCATCGCCTTACCCTGATGCTCGGGCGGATACCAGCGGCTGGCGAGCGGCAGCGCGATCGCGAAGCTGGCGCCGGCAAAGCCCAGGATCACGCCCAGAACCAATGTGCCGCCGAAGCTGTTGACGCCCATCAGCCAGGCCAGGAACAGGCCGGCGATGACGATGATCTGGCTGATCGCGCCCGACCGCTTCGGGCCGATGCGATCGACCAGCAGGCCGTTGACGACGCGAAGCAGCGCGCCGGCGAGCGTTGGCGTCGCCACCATCAGGCCCTTTTCCGCTGGCGTCAGCGCCAGCGTCTTGGCGATCATCGGCGCCAGCGGCCCCAGCAAGACCCAGACCATGAAGGCCAGGTCGAAATAGAGAAAGGCGGCAATCAGGGTCGGCGCGTGGCCGGCCTTCCAGAAGCTTGTCGTGGCGGGGGCCGATGCGGCCTCCCCTTCGCGGTCCCAATAAGCAGTAGCCATGATGCGTCCCCCAACCAATGGAATTGGAAACGAAAAAAGCCGCAGGCCGGACGCGCGCACTCATGGCGTGGTCCGGTCAGCGGCTTTGCTGCGAAAAATGGATGGAATGGCGATCCCACCCTTGGGACGGCGCATTCGTCTGGACGCGCCTCGTCGCGCGATCCTTTATCTTATCCCGTAGAATGCATTATGTTGCAAGGCACAAATTCGCCCTTCATTTCAACGGAGCGGCGCAGAATCCCGCAGGAAATCCTCGATCCGTTCGGGGTCGAAGATTCGCCCGTCGAAAAAGCGATCCGGGCCAAGCGTCAGGTCGCCGCGATGGGCACCGACCGGCATCGGGGTCGTGAGCGCCCCTTCCAGTTTCATGCTAGCCCCCGGCATCGGCAGGCCGCTATCGGCCAGCGCCCGGCGGAAAATATCCGGCCGGAAGACGGCGGCGGCCCGTGCCGCACTTTCCGCATCATGGGCAACCATGCCCCAGCGCACCAGCTGCGAATAGATCCACAGCGCCTGGCTGCGCCAGGGGAAGGCGGTCGCTTCGCGCGCGAACAGCATGAAATCGGGATTGACGATCGGCGCGTCGCCGAGGCGCGCCACGATCCGCCCCGACAGTGCGCGCAAGATCAGGTCGGCCGGCTGATCGACATAGCGGGGGTCGGACAGGAGATCGGCAAGCGCCTCATGATGCGCCGGATCGTCGCACCAGGCGGCCGACCGGGCGAGCGCGCGCAGCAAGCGATCGACCGTTTCCGGGTTCGCCTCCAGCCAGTCCTGACGAAAGGCCAGAACCTTTTCCACGCCGCGCTGCCAGATGCGTTCGCCGATCGCGACGGTTTCAGCCAGCCCGGCCTCGATCGCCGCGCTGCCCCAGGGTTCGCCGGCGATGAAGCCGTCTATTTCGCCCGCCCGCATCGCCTCGACCGTCAGCGAGGGCGGCAGCACGCGCAGCACGACATCCCGATCGGGATCGATGCCCGCGCTCGCCAGCCAATAGCGCAACATGATCGCATGGCTGGAAAAGCGGTGGACGACACCGATCACCGGCTTGCGCCGCCACAGCCCGATCGCGGCGGCGAAATCATGGGCTGTGCCCAGCGGATCGGCGAGCCGCCGGGCGATGTCCGGTTCCAGTGCCTTGGCGAAGTCCGGTGCCATCACCAGCATATTGCCGTTGACGTTGAGCTTGTAGGGCGCAGCCAGTGCGGCGGGCTGCTGGCTGAGACCAAGCGTCACCGCCACGGCCAGCGGCGCCAGCATCTGCGCGCCCTGCACCTGGCCATAGACCAGCCGATCGCGCAGCGTCGCCCAGCTGGTGGTGCGCACCAGATCGAGCGCGATCCCTTCTTCCTCGGCAAAACCCCGTTCGCGCGCGACCGCCAGCACGGCCACATCCGTCAGCGGCAGAAAGGCTATCCGCAACAATTCGCTCATATGCCCCCTCCCAGCAGGTCGCTGGCGGTAATCAGCGCCTGCGCCACATCCACGATCTTCTTGCCCTGGTTCATCGCGCTCGACCGCAGCAGCGCATAGGCATCCTGCTCGGACAGGCTGCGCTGATTCATCAGGATCGATTTCGCCCGGTCGATGACCTTGCGGTCGGCCAGCGCGGTGCGCGCCTCGTCCAGTTCCGTCTGCATCCGGGCGAAGGCATTGAAGCGCCGTACCGCCAGTTCCAGCACCGGCTTCACCCGTTCCTTGCGCAGACCATCTACGACATAGGCGGACACCCCGGCATCGATCGCCGCGCCGATCATCGCATCATCGGACTGATCGACGAACATCGCGATCGGTCGGGCGAGCGCGCGGCTCACCGTCAGCATCTCCTCCAGCGTGTCGCGGCTGGGGCTGCCCAGATCCATCAGCACCACATCGGGCGCCATCCGCTCCAGCCGGGCAACGAAGGCGCCGCGGGGCGGGACGATATGAATATCGTCATAACCCGCCTCACGCAGCCCCTCTTCCAGGACCGTCGCTCTCAATCCGCTGTCGTCGATGATGACAATTCGCATGGCGCCCCTTTGGATACGCCCATAGCAGCAGTCCGACGGCTCAGGTCAATCGAAAGCGAACAGCAATCGCCGGATCATTTCCGCATGCCGCCGGCGACGATGTCGTCCACGTCATGGATGACGCCGTTCATCATCACCTTCTTCACCTTGAAGGTGTTGGCAATGTCGGCGCGCGGATCGCCATCGACCAGCACGATGTCGGCCAGCATCCCGGCCTCCAGCGTGCCCGCATCCAGGTTCAGATCCTTCGCCGAATTGACCGTCGCGGTCTGGAGCGCCTGGAACGGCGTCAGGCCAGCGTCGACATAGGAGGAGATCTCCGCATGGAGGTTGTTGGCGATCATCGTGTCGGTGCCCGCCGTCACCAGCGTGCCGGCATCATACATTTTCTTCAGGCTCTTATATTGCCCCTCAAGCAACGGACGCAGCATGCTGGCCATCGGATCGGCTTCGGTGATCGTTTCCCGAGCCCAGACCGGATAGAGATTGAGGCGCGGGTCGTCCTTGTAGCCAGGATGCTTGGCGAGATAGGGCGTCATCGCGCCGAAATGGGTCGGCGTCAGCGTCCGGCCGCTGCGGCCGAAAAGCTGGATCACATCCTCATAGGCCATGCCCTGCGGTCCCTGCTTGGGCGAATAGCCGCGCCGGCTGGTCGCGCCCATATGCTCGGTGCCATCCACGCCGGAAAAGGCCGCCGGGAAGATTTCATGGCCGCTGACCGGTATGCCCATTTCATGCGCGGCGCGCACGATCTGCCGCTGGAACAGGTCGGGCATGCGCACATAGCTCTTGATCATGTCATAATGGAGCGCGCGCATCCGGGTGAATTCCCGCTCCAGATGGGCCGGGCTGGAGACCGCCACGCCCATCTTGTAATAGACGCGCTGCCATTCGAGCAGCGGTCCCGCGACATAGAGGCGCGGCGACAGGCGCACGCCCGATTCCGCCGCCTCGCGATCCTCCACCGCATCATAGATTTGCGTACCCGGATCGCGCACCGTGGTGATGCCATAGGCAAGCCAGGCTCGTTCCAGATTGGAGCCGAAATCCTTCTGGGCGTGGGAGTGATGTTCGATCAGGCCGGGAATGGCGGTGAGGCCGGTGCCATCGACGAAATGCTCCGCCTGATGAAGCGCGGGATCATGATCGCGGATTTCGGCGATGCGGTGGCCGTCGACGATGATGTCCTTGTCATGCTGGGTCACGTCATGGACGGAGTCGACCAGATTGCTGACATGGATGACCGTGCGCCCGGTCGGGTTGGCGATGCGATAGGTCAGGTCCAGCGGAATGTCGGTGATCGCACCGGTTTCGGTGTCGAGCGACTTCAGCTTGTCGGCCGACTGGAACAGGATCGTCTTGTTGTCGCCTGCCCAGCTCGGGAAATAGGAGATGTCGGACGTGTAGGAGCGCGGCGGCCCCAGCGGCTTGCCGTCGGCGGCCACCGGCCAGATCTTCAGCAGCCCCTCATAGATGGCGGCCATCTTCGTCCCGTCGGGCGACCAGGTTGGGCCACCACCGGCGCGGGTATCCATCGACATATTGGGTTCGGGCAGTTGCCAGAAGGCTTTGCCCACGCCATCGGTCGGCACCATGTAGACCTGGTTGGTGCCCTCGCGGAAGCTGTTGGAATATTTGTAGGATAGCGGGATGGCGACATATTTGCCGTCGGGCGACCAGCTGGGGCTGCCGGGCTGGCCCAGCGATCCCTGAAGGCGGGTGATCTTGCCGGTCGCGACATCGACCACGCACAGGCCGGCGACGCCCCAGCGGCCGTCGACATCGATATAGGCGATCCGCGTGCCGTCATGCGACCAGGCGGCGCCCAACGGCTGGGTGTCGATATCGGTCAGCCGGCGATCCTTGCCGGTCTTCAGGTCGCGGATCCACAGCTGCGGCAGGCCACCGCCCTTGTCGGAGGTGTATACCAGGCTCTGGCCATCGGGCGACCAGGCCGGATCGGTGTCGAGCGCGCCATCCTTGGTCAGATTCTCCGGCACCCCGCCCTTGGACGACATGACATAGAGGTCGCCGAGCGCGGCAAATGCGATGCGGCTGCCGTCGGGCGACAGGGTCGGGTGGACAATGCCCAGCGCCTTGCGCGGCGCGGTCGAATCCCAGTCGCGCTTGGCGCGGGTGTAGCTGGGCTTCACCACCTCCAGCGTGGCGGCGAAGTTGACGGTCGACAGGCTCGCGCCCTTGCGGCTACGGATCTTGCCGTCGGACACATAATAGTAACCGCCTTTCCCCCAGGACACACGGAAGGGGAAGACATTCTCGGCACCGCTGACGGCCTTGCCATCGATTTCCAGACGGCTGCCCTGCGCGTCCTGCACCACATAGGCAAGCTCGCCGCCGGGGCCGAAGGAAGGGGCATCGATCTTGCCCTGCACCTGCTTCAACAGGCTTTCCTGCCCATCGGCGAGGGCCGTGACATAAAGGGCGGTCTTGGCGCCATCCGTCCCGGAATAGGCGATGCGCGTGCCGTCGGGCGACCAGCTGGGCATGCGATCCTCGCGCCCGTTGCTGCTAACCTGCTTCATCGCGCCGCTGGCGATGTCCAGCGTCCAAATGTCGTAATTGCCGCTGCGGTCGGACGAGAAGGCAATCGTCTGGCCATCGGGCGACCAGGCCGGCTCGCGATCATCATAGGCGCCCTCGGTCAGCTTGCGCATCTCGCTGCCGTCCGGCTTGATCGTCCAGAGATCATAATTGCCGTCGCGATAGGAAAAATAGGCGAGGCGCGAACCGTCAGGCGACCAGACCGGCTGGCGGGCATCGTTAAAATAGTCGGTGATCCGCTTCGCCTTGCCGCCGCTGGTCGGGATGATCCACAGGCTCCCCTGAAGGTCCACGGCCAGCCATTTGCCGTCGGGCGACACCGACACCGCCATCGACGTGCCTTCATGCACATCGAAGGCAACCGGGGTCTCGCCGCCGGGCGGGGGCAGATTGGCGGGCTGAGCATAGGCCTGGACGGCGCCCGCCGACAGCAGGGCCAGCGACAGAAGCTTGAAGGCAGATTTCATCGGATCGATCCCCTTACCAACCAAATATATAGCGTTCGCGGCGCACATCCGCGCCACCGCGCAGCGTGCCGCTGCCTGGCACCACGCCGGTAGCGACGATGCCGGTCGACACCGCGAACGGCCCCAGCACGTCCAGCTTGTGACCGCGCGCGGTCAGATCGTCGCGCACCGCCTGGGGTACGCGATCCTCGATTTCCAGCACGCCCGGCTCATCCTTCTTGATGCCGAAGGAGCCGTGGAAATGATTGGAATTGATCCGCGGTGCCTCGATCGCCGCCTGAAGCGGCTGGTTGAAGGCCAGTACCCGCAGCAGCACATTCATGATCTGCTGATCCTGATTGTCGCCGCCCGGCGTCCCGATCGCCAGATAGGGCTGGCCGTCCTTGAGCACCATCGAGGGCGACAGGGTCGTGCGCGGCCGCTTGCCCGGCACCAGGACGTTGGGGCTTTCCGGATCAAGATCGAACATGGTCAGGCGGTTGCTCATCGGCACGCCGGTATCGCCCGCAATATAGGCGCCGCCCAGCATCCAGCCGGAACTGGGCGTGCAGGAAAAGAGGTTGCCGTCCTTGTCCACCACTTCGATCGCGGTCGTGTCGGCGGTCGGCTTGGGCGGGGCTTTCAGCATGTGCGGCGTGAATTGCGGCGTGGTCCGCGCCCTGCCCTCGAATGCCCAGGGATTGCCGAAGCGATGCTCCAGCGAGGCACGCGGGCCGATCTGCCGGGCCCGCTGCGCCGCATAGTCCTTCGACAACAGCCCCTTCATCGGCACTGTGGCGAAATCGGGGTCGCCAAAATACATGTTGCGATCATCGAAGGCGAGCTTGATAGCCTCGGCAACGGTGTGGAGATAGGGCGCCGAGCCCGGCTCCATCGTCGCGATCCCGGCCGCCTCGGCAATGTTGAGCGCCATCAGCATGGCCGGCCCCTGGCTCCAGAAACCCGCCTTGCAGACCTGATAGCCAAAGACGCTGGTCATCGCCGGCGCCTCGACCTTGCCCTTGTACTTGGCGAGATCCTCATAGCGCATCAGGCCGCCGTCCCGCTCCATCGCGGCGCCGATCCGGCGGGCGATGTCGCCCTTGTAGAAGGCATCGCGCCCGGCCTGGATCGCCGCCTTGCGATCGCCGTTCTTCTTGAACGCTGCGGCATCGGCATCGGCAATGATCCGCATCGTGCGGGCGAGGTTGGGCTGGCGGAAAATCTCCCCGGTCCTGGGCAATTGGCCACCGGGATAATAGGCGTCGTAGGCGTCCTTATATTTGGACGTCGCCTTCTGCTGGCTGACGAACACTTCGGCCAGGAAATTATACATGACGAAGCCGTCGGCCAGTTCGATCGCCGGCTGCATCACCTGGTGCAGCCCCATCGTACCGTTGAGCTGCAGCGCGAGCGCCATCGCATCGACCATCGCCGGCACGGTGCCGCCATTGGGGCCATTGCCCGGAATGACGCCGGCATCGGCGAACTTGTCGGGCGTGGCCAGGCCCGGCGCGACGCCCTGACCGCTGATCAGCGACACCTTCTTCGTCTTGCCGTCATAGATGATGGTCGGCGCTTCACCGCCAAAACCGAAATGCGAAATCTCGGTCACGGCCGCAGCGAAGACCGCCGCCACGCCCGCATCGGTCGCATTGCCGCCGGCCAGCAGGATGCGCGTCCCCGCCGCCACGGCATAATGGCGCCCTGCCGCGACGATGCCGAACTGGCCGACGATCTCCGGCCGCAGCGTTTCGCCTGCACTAACCAACCTGGTTGGCTCGATCGCTGCCTTGCCGGACTTTGCGGGCGCATTGCCCGCCTGGGCGGAGGCTGGCCCGGCGCCCGCGACCAAGGCCGCACCGGCCATGGCCGACGCCGCGAACTCCCGCCGGGTCACCCCCTGCTTTGCGTTATCGCTCATCGATGGAATCCCCTGTTTTCGGCCTGTCCGGCATCACCCGAGGGAAGGCGTTTGCCAGCCGATACGCACAACAACGAGCCAACCCGGTTTTTCCGCTATATACCGGTAAATCCGATTTTATTTCAAAAATATTTCGAAACATATGGCGGAAATTTCATGCCCATCAGTTTTAGCGCAATGAACGCGCACAATGGTGGGTGTTGTGCCCGGAAAAAGCCTTGCCGTCGTGAGGGCGACAGCAGCAACGATTTCCCACGCAAGGGATGATGCCGGAACTCCAGTTTTTCGGGAGGGCCTGCAAATGCACTATCTGAACGGTCATCAATAAACATGGGTCGCTGCACGCGTCGTGCGGCGCCGACATTTGCCGACCTCCCCAATCTCTGAACCGGAAAGGCACCTTTGCCTAACGGCGCGAAGCTTCAGGCTTCATCACAGGGGAACAATAATGACGAAAGAAAGAGGAAAGACGCTTTTCGCCTTAACCACCGCCCTAACCAGTGCCAGTCTCTGGGCGTTGACGGCCGACATGGCCCAGGCCCAGTCCAGCACAGAAGCCGCCCCGCAGGCCGGTGAACCGGCCGCTGCGGAAATCGTCGTCATCGGTTCCCAGATCAAGGGCGCCAATACCACCGGCGCGCTGCCGGTCAGCCTGGTCGGCGAAGAGCAGATCGAAGCCGTGGCCGCCGTTTCGGGTGCCGATCTCTATCGCTCCATCCCGCAACTGGGCGGCGTCACCTTCAACGAACAGGTGCTGGGCGGCGGCAACGCCAATGCCGCGCGTGGCGACGTATCGACCGTTTCGCTGCGTGGCCTGGGCCAGGGCAATACGCTGCTGCTGATCAACGGCCGCCGCACCGTGCTGCACCCGACATCGCAGGCGATCACCGGCGTGGTCGATTCCGGCGTCCCGACCTTCGGCTACAACGCCAACACCATTCCCGTCGGCAATATCGAGCGCGTCGAAGTTCTGCGTGACGGCGCGGCGGCGCTCTATGGCTCTGACGCGGTCGCCGGCGTCGTCAACAATGTGCTCCAGTCCGATTACAAGGGCGCCAAGTTCGACGTCCAATATGGCGGCGCGGAAGGCACCAATCTGCGCGAATTTGCCGCCAATGGCCTGGTCGGCTTCGACTTCAACGAAGGCCGCGGCAATATCTCGATCTTCGGCGGCTATGCGCAGAAATCGAAACTCTATCTCAGCGACCAGGACTATACCGCCAGCGTCGACCGGCGCGGCTATGTCGCCGGCACCTCTTTCGCCAATGTGGCGGCCTGGAACGGCACCAGCACCAGCACGCCCTGGGGCACCTTCCGCGTCGTCCGCGCCGGCGGCGGCGCCAATTTCCTCAACCAGACGCTCACCAGCAACGGCACTGCCTTCACCAACAGTTCGGGCCAGTTCCACATCCAGCCCAGCACCAATGCCGGTTGTCGCATCGCGTCGGGCACGCCGGACACCTGCTATGATGACGGCAATGGCGCGACGGAAATGTCGGGCGCGGATTCCAACCTGCGCTTCAATTCGCCGGCGACCTTCGACGACCTGACCGCCCAGCCTTCGGTCAAGCGCATCAATATCTTCTCCTACATCAACTATGAACTGTCGGACGCCCTGTCCTTCTTCGGCGAGGTCGGCTTCTATCGCGGCAAGACCAGTTCGACGATCGGCGCGCCCGGCTCGCTCGCCAACATCCCGATCACCGTGGCGGCCAATGCCTATTGGAACCCGCTCGGCCCGGTCGGATCGCCCAACCGCCTGCCCGGCCTCGATCTTTCGGTGGTCCCGGCCGAGGGCCTGCCGGTGCAGATCACCTCGCTCAGCTATGTCGATGTGGGATCACGCAAGGTCGACGTGACCAATTACCAATATCGTTTCCTGGGCGGCCTGCGCGGCAGTATCGGCGACTTCGACTGGGAATCGGCCGGCCTCTACACCTGGGCCACGGCCAAGGACACGCAGGAGAATTTCTCCAACACGCTGCTGCAACAGGCGATCAACAAGACCACGCCCGACGCCTATAATCCGTTCAACGGCGGCTGCGTCGACACGCCCTCGATCGGCGACTGCACGCCCAACAGCCAGTCCACGATCGACAGCTTCATGATCGAGGCGACCCGCAAGACCCGCACCTCGCTGGCCTTGTGGGATTTCAAGGTGTCGAACGCCAATCTGCTGGGCCTGTGGGCCGACAACAGCATCGGCGTCGCGGCCGGCATCGAATGGCGGCGCGAGACCTATCATGACAATCGCTCCACCTATCAGGGCGGCATTGCCGGGGTCGATACCACCTATACCGACGCGGTCACCGGGGTTTTCTATGGCTCCGACCTTGGCGGTGCCAGCCCCAGCCCGGACGTGCGCGGCAAGCGCAATGTGAAGTCCGCCTATGCCGAACTCGCCATCCCGATCTTCAGCCCGGAAATGGAAATCCCCATGTTCCGTCGCCTGAATTTCCAGGTCGCGGGCCGTTACGAGGATTATAGCGACGTCGGTTCGGTGGCGAAGCCCAAGATTGCGGGATCGTGGGAATTGCTGGAGGGCATGATGCTGCGCGGCTCCTGGTCGCAGGGCTTCCGTGCGCCGAACCTGGAGGTCATCAACACCTCCACGCTCGACCGCGTCAATGGCGGCTTCGACTATGTGCTGTGCGACGCCGATGTCCGCTCCGGGCGCGCGACCAACTTCTCCAGCGCGGTCTGCAACGTGTCCGTGCTGCGTCGCAGCGGCGGCAACCCGAACCTGAAGCCCGAAGAATCGACCAGCTGGAGCTTCGGCGCCGTGCTGTCGCCGAAACTGGGCGATGGCCTGGGCAAGGTCACCTTCACCGTCGACCGCTGGAAAATCCAGCAGAAGAATGTCGTGGGCCTGCTTGACTATCAGAATGCGCTCAACCTCGACTATCTGCTGCGCACCCAGGGCAGCAGCAACCCCAACGTCATCCGCCGCGATCCGACCGCGGATGATATCGCCCGCGTCGCCGGCACCGGCCTCGCGCCGGTGGGCGAACTGCTCTACGTCGTCGCCAATTTCCAGAATCTGCTGCCGGTCACCGTTCAGGGCATCGACTTCAATCTGGACTATTTCCTGCCCGCGACGTCGGTCGGCACCTTCTCGCTCAACGTGAATGCCTCGCGCCTGATCAGCTATTATGTCGACGCCCCGGCGGGCGTGCAGCAGGTGATCGCGGGACAGGCCGCTGGCGAGATCAATGCCGGCGTGCCGATCCAGGGCGGCGGCGACGTCATCGGCCGCGATGGCCAGCCGCGCTGGCGGCTTTCGGCAACCTTCGACTGGTCGCTCGGCCCGTGGAAGATCGGCGCCTTCACGCAGTATATCGACAGCGTCTATGAAAATGGCGTGCGCGATGCGTCCGCCAATCCCTGGACGGTGAAGGGCCAGACGACGGTCAATCTCTATGGCCAATATACGTTCAAGAATGACGGCCCATTGAACGGCACCACCGTTCAGATCGGCGCGCGCAACATCTTCGACAAGGATCCGCCGCTGGCATCGGGCGGCTATCTGTCGAACCTCTACCAGCCGCAGGCGCGCTACTGGTACACCAGCCTGAAGAAGGTCTTCTAAAGGCTTGCAAGACATGGGCACGGCGCGATGCTGCCGTGCCCATTTTTTCCTTTTCCCTTCCCCTGCAAGGTCGCTCCGCCATGTCCGATACGCCCCCATCCTTCCTGGATCGCCGCGAAATGCTGGCCGCCGGCCTTGCCGGCATGGCGCTCACCACCCTGCCCGGCCGCGCTTTGGCCCAATCGGGCGCACGCGCGCCCGACGCGCCCCGCACCGGCAGCGCCAGCGTCGCCGCGCATCGGGTCGAAGTGCCCATGCCGCATGGCGGCGTGACGGCGGGCCATCCGCTGGCGGCCATGGCCGGCACCCGCATGCTGATGCAGGGCGGCACCGCCGCCGATGCCGTGGTCGCGGCGATGGCGGTCATGAACGTGGTCGAACCCTGGGCATCCAGCGCGGGCGGCAACGGCTTTGCCACCTGCCTTGATCGCAAGACCGGCAAGGTCCAGTCACTGGCCTTCACCGGCGGCGCGCCGCGCCTGCTCGATCCCGATGGCGATCCCAAGGCGCTGGACCATGGCGCCAAGGCATTGACCGTTCCCGGCGCCTTTGGCGGCTGGATCGCGCTGGCCCGCCGGTTCGGCAAATTGCCGCTCTCGACCCTGCTTGAACCGGCGATCGGCTATGCCCGCGACGGCCACCCGCTCGATGCCTCCATCGCCATGTTCATCACGCGCGCGCAAAAGACATTGTCGCTCTACCCGACCAGCGCGGCGATCTTCCTGCCCGGTGGCCAGCCGCCCGCCCCGCGATCCATCTTCCGCAATCCCGATCTGGCCCGCAGCTTTCAGGCCCTTGCCGATGCGGAGAGCCAGGCGCTCAAGGGCGGAGCCGATCGGAATCGCGCCTTGCAGGCGGCGCATGACTATTTCTACACCGGCCCGATCGCGCAGGAATTTGCCCGCTTCTCGACACAGACCGGCGGCTGGCTGCGGCTCGATGACCTCAGGGCCTATCAGCCGCGCTGGGACGATCCGGTCACGACCAATTATCGCGGACTGGATGTCTATTGCAGCCCGCTCACCTCGCGCACGGGACTGGAATTGTGCGAACAGCTCAATCTGGTCGAGGGGTTCGACATGGCCGCGCTGCCGGCCGACGATCCGCTCTTCACCCATTATCTGATCGAGGCGATCAAGGTCGCCAAGGCGGATGTCTATAAATATGCCGCCGATCCCAAATTCGCGCAGACGCCGGTCGAAGGACTGCTGTCCAAGCGCTTCGCCGCCGAGCGACGCAAGCTGATCGATGCGGCCCGCGCGGGCCTTTATCCCGAAGGCGGCAATGCCGCCGCCTTCGAGCGGGCCGCGCTGGAACGGGCACGGCAGGATTTCGCGCATCAGGGCGACGATCACACGCGCGGCGGCGATACCACCAGCCTGTCGGCGGTCGATGCCGACGGCAATGCCATCGCGGTCACGACCACCGTCGGCGGCGGCTTCGGCACCTTCCTGGTGATGGGCAATACCGGCATATTGTTCAACAACGGCCTGCGCCTGGGCTCGTCCGCCCCCTACGCCGGCCATCCCAACAAGGTCGCACCGGGCAAGGTCGCCCTGCTCGGCAATGGCCCGACCATCGTCCTCGACAAGGGGCGGCTGAAACTGGTCTTCGGATCGCCTGGCGGCGAGACGATCGGCCAGACCCAGTTCCAGTTCCTGATCAATATCGTCGATCGCGGCCTGCCGATCCAGGCCGCGATCGAAGCACCGCGCTTCGCGCTCGACGCCGATCCCAATTTCTACAAGCCCGGCGCGGCGATCACCGTGCAGGCGGAACGGCGCTTCCCGGACGCCACGATCCAGCGCCTGACCGCAGTGGGGCACAAGGTCGAGCTGGTCGGCCCCTATGCGATCGGCAGCGTGCAGGGCATATTGGCCGATGCGTCGGGCGCCCGCATGGCCGGCGCCGATCCCCGACGCATGGGCTATGCTGTGGGCTATTGAGCAAGCCGGCCAGTCGCGGCGACGCGGCTGACCGGCTTGCGTTACGGTTGTCCTATTCCGGCAAGCCTTCCTCGCTGGCCGCATGGCCGGTGGTGCGCAGCAGGCTGCGACCCCGACTATAGGCAAAATAGAGGGCCAGGCCGACGAGGTTCCACAGGCCGAAACGCAGCAGCGTCTTTTCCGGCAGGCTGATCAGCAGATAGATGCAGCCGATAATCGCCAGCGTACCGACCAGATAGGGCTGTGGGCAGCGGAAGACGCGCGGCATTTCCGGCGCCTTGCGGCGCAGCGCCATCATGCAGCCGGCGACCGCGATGAAGGCGATCAGCGTGCCGGCATTGGCCAGTTCGGCGATCTCGTCGAGGCGGAAGAAGCCGGCAACGGCCGCGACGAAGACACCGGTGATCGCGGTGATGCGGGCGGGCGATCCGGTCTTTTCCGACACCTTGCTGAGCGAACGCGGCAGCAGGCCGTCGCGCGCCATGACGAAAAAGATGCGGCTCTGGCCATACATCATGACCAGGATGACGGAGGGCAGCGCGACCAGCGCAGCGCCCGCCACCAGCCAGGCCGCGACCGGATGCTCCAGCGTGCGCAGCACCAGCGCCAGTGGTTCGGACGAACCGGCCAGCGCCCGATAGTCGAGCGCGCCGATCGCGGCGACCGCGACCGCCATATAGATGAGGGTGCAGACCGCCATCGATCCGACGATGCCGATGGTGAGGTCACGGCCGGGATTACGCGCTTCCTCCGCCGAGGTCGCGACCGCATCGAAACCGTAGAAGGCGAAGAAGACGATCGCCGCCGCCGCCATCACGCCGCGGGTCATGCCATCTTCCACATGGCTGACGAAGCCATAGGGCATGAAGGGCTGGAGATGGTCGGACTGGAAGGCGGGCAGCGCCAGCGCGACGAAGGCGGCGAGCGCGGTCAGCTTGATGACGACCAGAACGATGTTGAGCGTCGCGCTTTCCCGCGTGCCGGCGATCAGCATGCCCGCGATCGCCAGTGCCACAAGCACGGCGGGCAGGTTGACGATGCCGCCGCCATGCGGCCCGGCCAGCAGCATCGGCGGCAGACTGATCCCCGCCTGCTGGATCCAGCCGACCAGATAGCCCGACCAGCCGACCGCCACCGTGCTGCACGCCAGCGAATATTCCAGGATCAGGCTCCATCCCACGACCCAGGCCAGCGTCTCGCCCAGCACCGAATAGGTGTAGGTATAGGCACTGCCTGCGGTCGGGATCAGCGTGGCCAGTTCGGCATAGGCCAGCGCCGCGCAGGCGCACACGGCCCCTGCAATGGCGAAGGCCAGGATCACCGCCGGCCCCGCCCGGTCGGCGCCCACGCCGGTCAGCGTATAGATGCCGGTGCCGACGATCGCCCCGACCCCCAGCGCGATCAGATGCGGCCAGGACAATGTCTTGCGCAACTGCTGATGCTGCGCGTGATGACCGGCGCCGATCGGCTTGATCGGTCCCCAAAATCCAGTGCTCAACCGAAATTTCCTTCCCTGTTCTTATGGACGTTCCGGTTGCTCGGTTATGGTTCAGTCGTCGGCGTCGAGCTGAACCATGAGATCGTCCATGGTTTTGCGGATATGTGCGACCGTGAGTTCGCGGATCAGTTGGCCGTCGCGGGCGAGCCAGGCGTCGAGCATCTCGCGATGTTCGTCATTGGCGCGTTCGTCGCGGCCAAGCGGCTCCAGATGCTTGCGGACATAGCGTTCCGACAGGATATGGAGCCGTTCGAGAATATTGACCGACAGCGGCTGGCTGCTGGGACGCAGCAACGCCATGTGGAAGGCGCGGTTGAACGCCCCCACCCCGTCGCCACCTTCGTCGGTGACCTGATAGAGGGTGGCCAGCGTGTTGATCGCCGCCTGATGCTCCGCCTCGCCCGCCCGTTCGGCGGCCAACGCCATCACATCGGGCTCCAGCTTCAGGCGCAGCGCATAGACTTCGTCCGCCTCCACCCGGTTGAGGCTGCGCACGAAGAAACCGCGATTGGCCTGCGACTTGAGCAGCCCTTCCTGCTCCAGTCGGGCGAGTGCCTCGCGCAGCGGAATCTTGCTGATCCCCAGTTCGGCGGCCAGCGCGTCCTGACGGATCGGCCCGTCGGGCGGCACCCGGCCGGACAATATGCGCTCACGGACAAGATCGACCAGCTGGTCGGACAGGTTTCGGATGACTAGGCTCATGCGGCGAACATAGCACAGAGCGGATGGCGGAATACAACTTCGTATATGATGGACGATCCCTTCCGTCCGCTCTGCAATGCCCGTCTCATACGACCGTGAAGCCGGCCCAGAACGGGTCTTCGCGATCGACCCAGATGGTGTTGAAGCCGGTGGCGATCGCCGATCCTTCGATCGAGGGAATGATCGCCTTCTGGTCCCCGATCATCGTCTCGGCCTCGACCCGACCGATGAAGCGGCTGCAAATATAGCTTTCATGCACGAACCGGTCGCCGACCTTCAGCTTGCCCTTGGCCGCCAGATGCGCCAGCCGCGCCGACGTTCCGGTGCCGCAGGGGCTGCGGTCGATCGCCCGCTCGCCATAGAAGACGGCGTTGCGACCGTCCGCACCCTCGCCCTTGGGCTGGTCGGCCCACAGGACATGGCTCACCCCCTTGATGCTGGGTTCGAGCGGATGGACCGGCTGATATTGCGCGCGCACCAGTTCGCGAATGGTGCGGCTCAGTTCCACGATGCGCGATGCACCGAGGTCGTCGAGGCCGGCATAGGCGCCCTGCGGTTCGACGATCGCGTAATAATTGCCGCCATAGGAGACATCGACGCTGAGCGGACCGAAGCCCGGCACATCGATTGCGATCCCCTCCGCCGCCAGATAGGCGGGGACATTGCGGATCTTGACCGATGTCACGCGCTTGCCGTCGGTCGTGTAATCGATGTCGATGACGCCGGCTGGCACTTCGACCCGCAGCCTGCCCGGCGTCGCCGGCTGGATCAGGCCATTTTCCAGGCCGAACGTCACCATGCCGATGGTGCCATGGCCGCACATCGGCAGGCAGCCGCTGGTCTCGATGAAGAGAATACCGATGTCGGTATCGTCGCGCGTCGGCGGATAGAGAAAGCCGCCCGACATCATGTCATGGCCGCGCGGCTCGAAGCAGAGACTGGTTCGGATCCAGTCGAAGCGGTCGAGAAAGTCCAGGCGGCGTTCCGCCATGGACTTTCCCTTGAGCAGCGGCGCGCCGCCCGCGACCAGACGGACGGGATTGCCCGCCGTATGGCCGTCTATGCAGAAGAAGGTGTGGCGCACCGCGGACATCAGACCGCCGTCAGGCTGGGCTGGGTGGCAGCGCACTGCTCGACCCAGCGGATGACGTCGGCGCGGCGCTGGCCTTCCAGCGGCATGCGCGGCAGGCGAACATGCTCGGTGCCGCGTCCCATGATGCTTTCGGCCAGCTTGATCGACTGGACCAGATCATGATCGGCATCGAGGTGCAGCAGCGGCATGAACCAGCGATAGATGCGCAGTGCTTCTTCCAGATCGCCCCGGTTGATCGCCGCGACCAGCGCCACGGATTCGCGCGGGAAGGCGCTGGTGAGACCGGAAATCCAGCCATGCGCGCCCAGCAACAGGCCCTCGAACGCAACATCGTCCAGGCCCGCCATCAGGATATAGCGGTCGCCAAAGGCGTTGATCAGGTCGGTGAAGCGACGCGGATCGGGCGCGCTTTCCTTGACCGCGACGATGTTGGGCGTGTCGGCGAGGCGGGTGAGCGCGTCGATGCCGATATTCACCCGATAGGCCGGCGGGTTGTTGTAGAGCATGATCGGCAGCGACGTCGCCTTGGCCACCGTCTCGAAATGGGTGCAAAGTTCGCCCACGGTCGGCACATAGACCATGGCAGGCAGCACCATCAGCCCGTCGACGCCCAGCTTTTCGGCGTCCTGCGCGAAGGCAGCGGCACGACGGGTGGTGAATTCGGACACGCCGACCAGGATCGGCACGCGGCCGTCCACGACCTCGACCGCCGCCTGGACGATTGCGCGCTTTTCTTCCGGCTCCAGCGAGTTGTTCTCACCACAGGTGCCGGCGATGATGAGACCGTCGACGCCATCCTTCACCAACGCATCCAGGACAGCCTGGGTAGCGGGGATATCAACGTCCAGATCGGGGGTGAACTGGGTGGTGGCGGCAGGGTAGACACCACGCCACGTCAATTTTGAGGAATTCACATAAGCCTCCGTTGAAACTGAGGATCGTATACGGTATCTAATCGTCAACGCCAAGTGAAAAGAAGTCAATTGACCCAACAAGCGATCATCATCGGCGGCGGCATCGTCGGAACATCCTGCGCTATCCGATTGCAGGAAAAGGGAATTTCAACACTGCTGATCGAACGGGAAAACCCGCTGCGCGGTGCATCCTGGGGCAATGCAGGCCATGTCGCGGTCGAGCAGATCGATCCGCTCGCATCGATGGCAACGGTGAAGAGCTTCCCCCGGCGACTGTTCTGGCGCGGCGGCGCCCTCGGCCTGCCCTGGCGCGACGTCGGCCGCTGGGTGCCCTTTTCACTGCGCCTGTTGAATGCCGCGCGCCCGTCGCGCTTTGCGGCAGGACGCAAGGCGTTGAAAGCCATGCTGGGTCAGGCGATGCCGGCCTGGCATCGGATCGACGCGTTGTGCGCGGGGCCGAGCCGCCTGATTGAGGATGGGCATTTCATCGTCTGGGAAAGCGAGGCGAGCGCGCTGGCCGGGCGCCGTGCCTGGATGGCCGCCGATTGCGGCACGGCGCGCTTCCGCGATGCGACGGCGCGTGAGCTTGCCCTGCTCGAAGCTCTGTTCCCCCATCCGATCATCGGCGCGATTCGCTGCGAGGGCAGTGGCCGCATTGCCGACCCGACCCGGCTGGCGCAGGATCTGAGGGATGCGCTGCTGGCGGCAGGCGGGCGGATCGAGCAGGCGGAGGTTAGCGCGCTTACCACCCGTGATGGACAGGCGCAGGTACAGCTGGCCGACGGCCAGACGCTGGACGCGGACCATATCATCGTCGCGACCGGCGCAGCATCGGATGTCCTGCTACGCCCGATGGGCCACAAGGTGCCGATCATCGCCGAACGCGGCTATCATCTGCAGACGCCAACCGCGCCCAAAGGCTGGCCAATGGACATGCCGCCGGTGGTGTTCGAGGATCGATCGATGATCGTCACCCGGTTCGAGAGTGGGCTCCGCGCGGCGAGCTTCGTCGAATTTTCCAGCCTCTCCGCCCCGCCCGACCCGCGTAAATGGCAGCGGCTGCGCACCCATGCCGCGGCACTGGGCCTACCGATCGAGGTGGATGCCAGGCCCTGGATCGGCGCGCGCCCGACCCTGCCCGATTATCTGCCCGCGATCGGCCGGAGTGACCGGGCGGAAAACCTGCTCTATGCGTTCGGCCACCAGCATCTGGGGCTGACATTGGGACCACTGACCGGGGAAATCATCGCCGCGCTTGCCACCGGCGCACCGCCGCCGGTCGACGCCACGCCCTTTTCGCTCCGCCGCTTTGAAGGATAGATTATGACACAGCAGATCGGCGGCTCCGACGCCGCCACCGAACTGGCCAGCCTCCAGCCCTGGCTCGATCGCGCGCCAGCCATCGCCGCCGCCGAATATCAGGCACGCATTGCCAAGGCTCGCGCCTTGATGGCGCAGGAAGGGCTCGACGCGCTGTTGATCGATGCCGGGACCAGTCTTGCCTATTTCGCTGGCGTGCCCTGGGGCGCAAGCGAGCGACTGGTGGCGATGCTGCTGCCGCTCACCGGCGAGCCGATCCTGATCTGCCCGCGCTTCGAACGCGGATCGCTGGAAGCCGACCTCAAGATCGACGCCGGCGACCTGCGCCTGTGGGAAGAGGATGAAAGCCCGTCCGCCCTCGTCGCCGACGCGCTCAAGACGCTGGGCGTCGCCCGGCTGGGGATCGATCCGGCCATGGCCTTCCTGTTCGTCGAGCGCATTCGTGCCGCCGCGCCGGATGTGACGCTGATCGCCGCCTCGGCCGTGATCGACGGTTGCCGCAGCCGCAAGTCGGCCGCCGAACTGGCGCTGATGCAGCAGGCCAAGTCGATGACGCTGGAGGTGCATCGCCGCGCCGCCCGCATCCTGCGCCCCGGCATCACCGCAACCGAAGTGCGCCGCTTCATCGAGGCCGCAGACAGGGCGCTGGGCGCGTCGGGCAGCAGCTTCTGCATCGTCCAGTTCGGCCGATCGACCGCCTATCCCCACGGCCTGCCGGGCGAGAGCGTGCTGGCCGAAGGCGAGATGGTGCTGATCGATACCGGCTGCACCATCGGCGGCTATCATAGCGACATCACCCGATCCTATGTCTATGGCGAGGCGGACGCGGAGCAGCGGCGCATCTGGGCACTGGAGAAGGAAGCGCAGCAGGCCGCGTTCGACGCGGTCAAGCCCGGCATCCCCTGCGGCGCGATCGACGCGGCAGCGCGGCGCGTGCTGGAGGCGGCAGGCCTTGGCCCCGACTATCGCCTGCCCGGCCTGCCCCATCGCACCGGCCATGGCATCGGCCTGTCGATCCATGAGGCGCCCTATCTGGTGCGCGGCGACATGACCCCGCTGGAGCCGGGCATGTGCTTCTCCAACGAGCCGATGATCGTCGTGCCCGATCGCTTCGGCGTCCGGCTGGAGGATCATTTTTACGTGACCGATACCGGGGCGGCCTGGTTCACCCCGCCCTCGGTCGCGATCGACCAGCCTTTTGCCTGAAATCGCTGGCGGCGCTCAGCTGAGCGCCGCCAGTTCCTCATAGAGCGCGCGGGGAATGCGGCAGCCCTGATCGGGGGTGCGACGACGCGCCGCGAAGCGCCGCTGCGATGGCAGGCGTGCGCCCTGACCGGTAATGCCGTCGAACAGCGCCTCGGCCCGCTGCATATGCTCGGCGGCCGCCGCGCCCAGGAAGCCGGCGGGATCGATGGCGATGATCAGTTCGCCGCCATAGGGCGATGCCTTGGCGCCATCGTCATGCGCCAGCGATTCCGCACTGGTCATATCGCCGATCAGCGGCCCGGCAATCAGTTCGACCATCGCCGACAGAGCCGATCCCTTGTGCCCGCCAAAGGTCAGCAGCGCTCCGGCCAGGCCCGCTTCCGCGTCGGTGGTCGGATGGCCCTGGGCATCGATCGTCCAGCCTTCCGGGATCGGCTTGCCGGCACGGCGATGCAGTTCGATCTCGCCGCGCGCGACCGCGCTGGTGGCGAAATCGAAGACAAAGGGATCGCCGCCGGGACGCGGCCAGCCAAAGGCGATCGGGTTGGTGCCGAACAGCGGCGAGGTGCCGCCGGCCGGCGCGACCCAGGCATGGCTGGGGGTACAGGCGAAGGCGACCAGACCCTGATCGGTCAGCGCCTCAATCTCCGGCCAGAGCGCGGCAAAATGGACGCAGCGATTGATGCCGATGGCGGCGATGCCCATCGTCCGCGCCTTTTCAACCAGCAAAGGCAATCCCGTAGCGAAAGCCAGTTGGGCGAAGCCGCCGGCCGCATCCACGCGCAGCAGCGCGGGCGAAACATGATGCACCACCGGCACGGCATCCGGCACAACCTTGCCGCTGTTCAGCGTATGGACGCAGTTGAGCAGCCGATAGACGCCGTGCGACGCACATTCGTCGCGCTCGCCGGCGATGATCGTCGCGGCGACCGGGCCTACATGCGCCTCCGCCAGACCATGGCGGCGCAGCACCGCATGTGCCAGATCCGCAACCTGTTGCAGCGTCAGCGTAACGCTTTCGTCAGCACTCATGCTGCTATGCCCCATGCCACGGCATTGAAGATAGACATGCATCCTCCGTCTTGATCCCGAACCATAATCGCAATATCGTATACCGTATAACGATTGCAGACAAGCCGGAGCCGCCATGTCCCACCGTCACACGCCCCTCAGCCGCAGGGCCATGTTGCTGGCCGCGACCGCCGTCGCGACGGCCCCCGCCTGGCAGGGATGGAGCAGCGTCGCCCATGCCGCAACCGGCAGTGCGCTGCCCGAATCGGCGCGCGCCTTGCCGCTGCAGGCGACCCGGCTTCTCCCCTCCCCCTTTGCCGACGCGGTCGAGGGCAATCGCCTCTATCTGCTGCGGCTGGAGCCGGACCGGCTGTTGCACAATTTCCGCAAACATGCCGGCCTGACGCCCAAGGGGGCCATCTATGGCGGCTGGGAAAATGATACCATCGCCGGCCATACGCTGGGCCATTATCTGACCGCGCTGGCGCTGATGCACGCCCAGACCGGCGACGCCGAATGCGCCCGCCGCGCCGCCTATATCATCGACGAACTGGCCGCCTGTCAGGCGGCAGCCGGCGACGGCTATGTCGCGGGCTTCACCCGTCGCCACGACGATGTGATCGAGGATGGCAGGCTGATCTTTCCGGAGATCATGCGCGGCGACATCCGATCGGCCGGGTTCGATCTCAACGGCTGCTGGGTGCCCTTCTATAATTGGCACAAGCTGTTCGCCGGCCTGTTCGACGCCGAAACCCATCTGGGCAACAGCCAGGCGCGCGGCGTCGCGCTGGCCCTGGCCGCCTATATCGACGGCGTGTTCGCGAAACTGGACGATGCACAGGTGCAGCAGGTGCTGGACTGCGAGCATGGCGGCATCAACGAGAGCTTCGCCGAACTGCACGCCCGCACCGGCGATCCGCGCTGGCTGGCGCTGGCGACGCGGCTGCGCCATCGCAAGGTGCTCGATCCGCTGGCCCAGCGACAGAACAGCCTGCCCTGGATCCACGCCAATACCCAGATCCCCAAGCTCATCGGCCTTGCCCGCCTGCACGAGATCACCGGCAATGCCGCAGACGCGATCGCCGCCAATTTCTTCTGGGAGACGGTGGTCGGCCAATATAGCTATGTCATCGGCGGCAATGCCGACCGGGAATATTTCCCCGATCCCGGCACCATTTCCAAACATATCACCGAACAGACCTGCGAAAGCTGCAACAGCTACAACATGCTGAAGCTGACCCGGCATCTCTATGCCTGGAAGCCCGAGGCGCGCCTGTTCGACTATTATGAGCGCGCCCATATCAACCATATCCTGGCGCATCAGAACCCGGCCACCGGCATGTTCGCCTATATGGTGCCGCTGATGTCGGGGGCGCACCGCGTCTGGTCGGAACCGTTCGACGATTTCTGGTGCTGCGTGGGCAGCGGCATGGAAAGCCATGCCAAGCATGGCGAATCCATCTGGTGGGAAGATGCCGACCGGCCGGCCGACATGCTGATCGCCAATCTCTATATCCCCAGCGAAGCCGACTGGGCGGCGCGGGGTGCAAAGCTGCGGATCGAGACCGGCTATCCGTTCGACGGCCACATCGCCCTGTCGATCCCGAAACTGGCGCGGGCCGGCCGCTTTACCCTGGCGCTGCGCATCCCCGGCTGGTGCCAGGGCGCGCGTATCGCCGTCAACGGCACGCCCCTGCCCGCCCCGCGCATCGCCGATGGCTATGCCCTGATCGATCGCAAGTGGAAGGCCGGCGACCGGGTGACGCTGGACCTGCCGATGGCATTGCGGATCGAAGCGACGCCGGATGATGCCCGCACCATCGCGCTGCTCCACGGCCCGGTCGTGCTGGCGGCCGATCTGGGCGCGGCCGACCAGCCCTTTGACGGTCCCGCCCCGGCGCTGGTCGCCGCCGATGTAACGCAGGGCTTTTCTGCCACGACCGCCGCCGTGCCCGCCTATCGCACCGCCGGCATCGGCAAGCCGGCGGACCTCAGTTTCGCCCCCTTCTTCCAGCAGCGCGATCGCCGCACCGCCGTCTATTTCAAGCGCTTCACCCAGCAGGAATGGGGCGTCGAGCAGCAGGCCTTTGCCGTCGAGCAGGCGCGCCTCCGTGACCTGGAGCGGCGCTCGGTCGACGTCATGCATCTGGGCGAGATGCAGCCCGAGCGCGACCATGGGCTGGAAGCCAAACTCTCCTACACCACCACCTATCGCGGACGGCATGGGCGCGATGCGCGCACCGACGGCCATTTCCAGTTCCGCATGAAGGTGAAGCCCGGCCCGCTGATCCTGCAGGCCACTTATTGGGGCGAGGAGCGAAACCGGCTGTTCGACATATTGGTCGACGGCCAGAAGATCGCGACGCAGAAACTGGATGCCGACCGGCCCGGCGAATTTTTCGACGTCACCTACGCCATTCCCGAGGCGCTGACGCGCGGCAAGAGCACGGTGATGATCCGCGTCCAGCCGGCCCCCGGCATGACGCGGGCCGGCCCGATGTTCGGCGCGCGCATTTTCACGCCCGCGGGCGAAACGCGCACTTGACCCGCCTTAACCAAGGTATATCGTATACATTATTGATAGGAGCGGGGCGCCGGATCGCTTCGCCGAACAGGGAAGAGAGACATTTATGAAAATGCCCCATGCCGCATCCTTGCTCGCCATCGCCTGGCTCACCGGCACGGCCCCGGTTGTCCTCGCCCAGACGGCGCCGACCACCAATGCACCGGCCACACAGCCGACCGCCGCCGACCTGAAACTCAAGGCGTTGTATGACGCCGAATGGAGCTGGCGCCAGAAGGAATTCGCCCGCCTGCCCGGCAGCGGCCGGACCGAAGGCGGCGCCGACGATCATCTGCCCAGCGTGACCGCCGCCACCCAGCAGCACCGCTATGCCTATTGGAGCGACATCCTCAAACAGCTCGACCAGATTCCCGACGCCCAGCTGTCGCATGAGGAATATATCAACAAGGCGGTGTTCAAGACATCGGTCTGGGAGAATGCGACCAAGATCAAATACAAGACCTATGAGGCGCCGTTCAACAGCGACACCTTCTTCTGGACCGGCCTCAACCCGCGCACGCCCTTCTCCAGCGCCGACAATTATCGCCGCTATCTCGGTCGGATGAAGGACATACCGCGCTATTTCGACGAGCAGATCGCGAACATGCAGGCCGGCCTGAAGCGCGGCTATACCGTGCCGCGCGTATCGATCGAGGGGCGTGACAAGACGATCGAGCCGTTCCTGGCCGCCGGCACCGACAATCCCTTCTACAAGGCGTTCGCCGCGATGCCGGACACCATCCCGGCCGACCAGCGCCAGGCGATGCAGGCGCAGGCCCAGGCACTGATCCGCGACGCCATCGCGCCCAGCTATCAGAAGCTGCTGACCTTCATGCGCGGCGAATATATGCCCAAGGCGCGCAAGACGATCGACGCCTACTCGCTGCCCGACGGCAAGGCCTTCTATCAGGACCAGATCCGCGAATATACGACGCTGGACCTGACGCCCCAGCAGATCCACGAGATCGGCCTCAAGGAAGTCGCGCGCATCGATGCGGACATGAAGAAGACGATGGCTGATGCCAAGTTCCAGGGCAGCTTCGCCGAGTTCCTGGAATTCATGCGCACCGATCCGCAATTCTATGCCAAGACCCCGCGCGAGCTGCTCTCCTATTCCGCCTATGTCACCAAGAAGATGGACGGCAAGCTGAAGGACACGTTCAACAACCTGCCGCGCTATCGCTTCACCATCCTGCCGGTGCCGGATGAGATCGCGCCCATCTACACCTCGGGTCGCGGCGGGCTCGAATCCTGCCTGATGAACACCTATGACCTGCCCTCGCGCCCGCTCTACAATCTGACCGCGCTGACGCTGCACGAATGTAATCCGGGCCACAGCTTCCAGGCCGCCTACGCGCTGGAAGCCCCCAACCGCCCGGCATTCCGTGGCCAGACCTATTTCTCGGGCTATGGCGAGGGCTGGGGCCTTTATACCGAATGGCTGGGGACCAAGCTGGGCATGTATGAGACGCCCTATGAGGAATTCGGCCGCGAGACGTTCGAAATGTGGCGCGCGGTGCGGCTGGTGATCGACACCGGCATGCACTCCATGGGTTGGACCCGCCAGCAGGCGATCGACTATATGGCCAGCCACACCGCGCTCGCGAAGCTCGACATCACCAATGAGGTCGATCGCTACATCGCCTGGCCGGCGCAGGCGCTGGCCTACAAGCTGGGCGAATTGTCGATCCGCAAGATGCGCGCCAAGGCCGAGGCGGAACTGGGCGACAAGTTCGATCAGCGCCCGTTCCACGACACGCTGCTCACCATGGGGTCGGTGCCGCTGCCGGTGATGGAGGCGGAGCTTGACCGCTTCATCCAGGCGGAAAAGGCCAAGGCCGCAGCCGGGGCGTCCGGTGCGGCGCAGTAAGCGCATTCTCCTCCCCCTGATCGGCGCGGCGCTCTGCATGGGCGCCGCGCCGATCCCCCCTTCGGTGGAGACCGAGAAGGCGGCGATCCGGCAGGTGATCGCCGACATGGAGTTTGCCTGGAACCGGGGTGATTTTCGCGGCTATATGGCGGGCTTCCTCAACCCCGGCGTCACCTTCGTGTCGCGCGGCCAGTTCCAGCGCGACTGGCAGGGCACGCTCGACCATTATGTCCGCGACTATGGCGCCTCGCCCGAAACGCGCGGCACGCTCCATTTCTGCGACATCAGGATCGAGATGCTGGCACCCGACGCGGCCCAGCTGATCAGCCGCTTCCACCTTGCAGCCAAACCCGGCCAGTCCGGCATCAACACGCGGCTGATGCGCAAGGTCGAGGGCCGCTGGGTGATCGCTCTCAACCATGTGTCCGCGTTCGAGCCGGACGCGACCCACCCCGCCTATTGCCAATGAGCGCCATGCCCCCAGCCGATCATCACGCCACCGCCACCTTCCTCGGCCATCCACGCGGCCTGTTCATCCTCTTCTTCACCGAATTGTGGGAGCGCTTCTCCTTCTACGGCATGCGGGCGCTGCTGATCTTCTACCTGACCAAGCAGTTCCTCTTCTCCGACGAGCGCGCGGGCATGCTCTATGGCGCCTATATCGCGCTGGTGTTCGTCAGCCCGCTGGTCGGCGGCTGGCTCGCCGATCGCTACCTCGGCGCGCGCAAGGCGGTGCTGTTCGGCGGCATCGTCATCGCCTGCGGCCATATCCTGCTCGGCCTCGATGCGCTGGGCAGCGACCGTGAGAGCGCGACCCGCATCTTCCTCGCCGGCATGGCGGTGATCGTGGTCGGCACCGGCTTCCTCAAGGCCAATGTCTCGGTGCTGGTCGGCCAGCTCTATCCCCGCGACGACATGCGCCGCGACCCGGCCTACACCATCTTCTACATGGGCATTAACCTTGGCGGCGCACTCGGCCCGCTCGTCTGCGGCCTGCTGGGCGAAACAATCGGCTGGTCCTGGGGTTTTGGCGCGGCCGCGCTGGGCATGATCCTGGGTATCATCGTCTTCGTCATGGGCAGGCCATTGTTGCAGGGCCAGGGCGAGGCGCCCGATCCGGCCTGGGTGGCCAGCCCGCTGTTCGGCATCCGGCGCGAATATTGGCTTTATGCCAGCGCCCTGCCCTTCACCGCAGCGATGCTGGCCCTGCTCGCCAGCCCCGCGACGGTCGGCTATCTGCTGAGCGCCAGCGGCTTTGCCATGGGCATCGGCCTGGTCGCCTATGCCTGCCTGAAGCTCGATCCCGCAGCGCGCGGGCGGTTGCTGGTGGCGATCTTCCTGCTGGTGGTGCAGCCCGTCTTCTGGGGTCTGTTCGAACAGACCGGCTCCTCGCTCAACCTGTTCATCGATCGGCATGTCGACCGTACATTGTTCGGCATCACCGTGCCGGCCTCGCTGTTCCAGGCGGTCGGCCCCTTCTCCATCTTCCTGCTCGCGCCCTTCTTCGCCTGGCTATGGCTGAAGCTCGGCCGGCGCGGGCTGGAGCCATCCGCCCCCGCCAAGTTCGGCCTGGCCATCATCCAGGTCGGCGCCGGTTTCCTGCTGCTGGTCGGCGCGGGCATGATGCTGCCGGGGGCGAAGATGCCGATGCTCTTCATCCTGCTGCTCTACCTGCTCCACACCATGGGCGAACTGTGCCTGTCGCCGGTCGGACTGGCAGCGATGTCGCGCCTGTCGCCCCCCCATATGCTGGGGCTGATGATGGGCACCTGGTTCCTGGCGACGGCGGGCGGCAATTTCATGTCGGGCGTGATCGCCGCCGCCATCGGCGCATCGGCGGGGGCAGACCAGGCCAGCACGGTGCTCGCCGCCTATGGCCGGATCGGCGGCCTTGCCATGCTGATCGGCCTAATCATCCTGATCGTATCGCCGCGTATCGGCCGCCTCATGCAACAAGGCGGCCGATAAAAGGTCAGTTACTCCGCGCCAGCAGCGCGACCAGTTCATCCTTCCAGAATTTCGCCCAAGTGTGGGTGCTGTGCCCCCGCGTCTCGGGCGAATAGGGGATCAGCTTGTAACGGGTGGTCTTCAGCCGCTTGGCCGCCGTTTCGGCCATGCCCATTTCTGATGGATTGATGAAGTCGTCGGAGGAATTGATCCAGGTCATCGGCGCACTGATCTTCTCCAGATCTGTGGAGGGGTCATAATCGCGCGAGGAATCGAGTTGATAGAGATAATCATTGGCGTCGCGGCTGGCGATGTCGCGATCGAACCGTTCCTTCCAATAGGCGTCGACCGCATCGCGCGTGGGGAATTGCACCTGCATGTACCAGGCAGCGGCACCGGCAATCTGCGACAGGCTGGATGCCGTGCGCAGGCCGAGCAGCGGCTGCGCCTTGTAATTGCCGTCCTGCCAGGCGGGATCGGCGCGGATGCCGTCCATCGCCGCCTTGCGCCACATCCGGTTGCGCCCGGCGATCGGCGCTGCCTGGCACGCCATCGGCATCAGCGCACTGGCAAAGCCGGGATGCTTCTCGCCCCAGACGAAGATGTGCATGCACCCCATCGAGGTGCCGAAGGTCAGCCGCAGATGATCGACCTTGAGCCCGTCGACCAGCATGCGGCGCTGCGCCTCGACCATGTCGTCATAATCATAATGCGGGAAGGCCATGCGCAGCCCGTCGCTGGGCTTGGAGGAATCGCCATGGCCGATATTGTCGGGCAGGATGATGAAATAGCGGCGCGCGTCGAGCGGCTGGCCGGGGCCATAAAGTTCGTCGGCAAATTGCGGTTGCAGGAATTGCGCGCCCGATCCGCCGGTGCCGTGCAGGATCATCACCGCATTGTCGATCCGCCCCTTGGCATCGCGATGCGGCGTGCCGATGGTGCGATAATGCATCCGCAGTTCGGGCAGCTTCTCACCCGAACGGAAAGCAAAGTCGCGAATGACATGGTCGCCCTGCTTGACCAGCGCGGCATCGAAGCCCTGCGCCAGTGCCGGCGTGGCGAGCAGCAATGCGGCAGCGGCGGCGAGCCGGGGCCATCGGTTCTTCATGTTCTGGTCCTCCCTTGGAACTTTACGAAGATGATGCATATGCGCATTTGACAGATTTGGTATACGATGTACGGTTCGCCGCAAATTTAGGCAACAGGCAGAGTCATGATCCCGAAAAACATCGCATATTCCGCCCTTCCCCTGCTGCTGACGGCACTGGCTGCTCCGTCGATCGCCGCCGACAAGCCTGCCCCGGCGGAGAAGGAAGAGGCCAAGAAAGACGATAGCGCCGTCGCCCCGGTCGAGGAACAGGCGATGCCCAGCCGCGCGTCGGTGACGGTCGCCGGCAAGCTGATCCACTACACCGCCACGCCCGGCACGCTGACGATCCGCAACGATGCCGGCGAGCCTATCGCGAGCATGTTCTACACCGCCTATGTCGCCGATCGGGCCAAGGGCGCGAAGGAACGCCCCGTTACCTTCCTGTTCAACGGCGGTCCGGGTTCGTCGACCATGTGGCTGCACGTCGGCTCCTTCGGCCCCGTCCGGGTGGATACGCCCACGCCCGATACCGCCCGCCCCGCACCCTTCGCCATCGGCCCCAATCCCGACAGCCTGATCGACCGCAGCGACCTGGTCTTCATCGACGCGATCGGCACCGGCCTGTCGCGCCCGCTCGGCAAGGCACAGGGCAAGGATTTCTGGGGTGTCGATCCGGACATCGATGCCTTTGCCAGCGCCATCCAGCGCTATCTGACGATCAACAATCGCTGGAATGCACCCAAATTCCTGCTTGGTGAAAGCTATGGCACGCTGCGCGCCGCGGGCCTGGTCAACACGTTGCAGGAACGCGGCGTGCAGATGAACGGCGTGGTGCTGCTGTCGTCGATCCTGAACTATGGCATCCGCAATCCGGGCTATGACCAGATCAACGTCACCTATCTGCCCAGCTATGCCGCGACCGCCTGGTATCATAACCGCCTGCCCAACCGGCCGGCGACGCTGGAGCCGTTCCTGAGCGAAGTGCGCGCCTTTGCCCTGGGCCCCTATCTGTCCGCGCTGGCCAAGGGCGACGACCTGCCCGATGGCGAGCGCGATGCGATCGCGACCCAGCTGGCCGCCTATACCGGCCTGTCGAAGGGCTTCATCCTGCAGAACAAGCTGCGCATCGATCTCGGCCGGTTCCGCAAGGAGCTGATGCGCGACAGCAGCCGCACCGTCGGCCGGCTGGATTCCCGCTTTGTCGGCATCGATGTCGACGACAGCGCCGCCGATCCCGAGTTCGACGCGGCCGACACATCGATCAGCGGCGCCTATATCGCGGCGCTCAATTCCTATCTGTTCGGCACGCTGGGCTACAAGACGCCGCTCAGTTACCGCCCGAATTTCTACAAGGAGATCAGCCCGGCCTGGGACCAGCGCCATCGCGCACCGGGCGGCGGCGGCCGACCGATGCCGGCAGCCGACACCGCGCTGGACCTGGCCCGCGCGATGCGCACCAACAGCCATCTCAAGGTGCTGTCGCTCAACGGCTATTATGACATGGCGACGCCCTTTGCCGGCGCCGAATATGACCTGAAGCATATGCAGCTCGACAAGGCGCTGCAGGCCAATATCAGCTATCGCTATTATGAATCCGGGCACATGATCTACATCCACCCGGAGTCGATGAAGGGCCTGCGCCGCGACCTGCTGGCCTTCTACGACAGCGCCATGTGATCTATGGGCGCCGCGTCCATGAGGATGCGGCGCCGATTATGCTCAGCGCTTGTCCGCGACCATGAACAGGTGCGTCTGCGGCAGGGTCTGAAGATCAATCTCCTGCCCCGCGACGAACAGCCGGCCGAGGCGGCGGATATTATGGATGTCGGCCAGCGGATCGGCATCGAGCAGCAGCAGGTCGGCGATCTTGCCCGGCTCCACCGTGCCCAGATCCTGTAGTCGCCCGGCCGCCCGCGCGCCGTTGCGGGTTGCCGCGACGATCGCCTGCATCGGCGTCATGCCCAGTTCCACCAGCCCCTCGATCGCCAGCAGGCTCCCCTCGCCCGGCTCCTGCTCCGGCGATTTGGGGCTGCGGCGAAACTCGGGCGCATCGCCCAGATAATTGTCGGTCGCGATCGTGACGGGGCATCCGGCCGCGACCAGCCGCTCGGCATTGCGCCGCTCGATCTCCGCATCGTCGCCGCGCATCGCCGCCCGGCGACGCAATTCGGTGCTGGTCAGCGCCGGCGGCATCTGCGCAATGTCCGCCACCGCCCTGGCGCGCCTGGCGATTTGCTTCTGTCGCACCGCGCCGGTGACCATGTTGGACCGCATCGCGCACAGCGTCCCCTTTGACAGGATCAGCGCGATCAGATCGTCGGGATAGTCGCGGCTCAATATCTCGGGATGCTGGATCAGGTCGATCCCCGCCTCGACCGCCAGGCGCAGCCCTTCCGAACTGGTGGCATGGGTTTCGGCCATCTTGCCGCGCTTATGCGCCTCCGCCACGATCACCGCCTGCTGGCGCGGCGAGAAACCGATCAGCGAGGGCATCATGAAATGGCTGGTGCCGCCATATTTGAGGAAATCGACGCCCCGATCGAGATAGGCGCTGACGGCAGCGCGCAACTGCTGCGGCGTCATGTCCATCAGTTCCTCGCCCATGCCCTGGGCCAGCAGGTCGTTCCACTGTTCCTGAAACAGGGTCAGGTCGCGATCGCCGGTCAGCGAATAGGTCAGCGAAAATGGCCCACCCCAGCCCAATATATTGCCCGCCACCAGCATGCGCGCGCCGATCGCCTGGCCGCTGGCGATCCGGTCGCGCACCGCCAGCAGCGGCGGCAGCACGCCATAGCTGTCGCGCATGGTGGTCACGCCCGCGCGCAACTGGCGCTGGGCAAATTCGAGCGCCAGTTCCTCGTTCCGGTCGGCATAACGCGATGAGGTGTCGCGGCGCGCCGGATTGCCATAGACGGTCGCATGAACATTGGAGTCGATGAAGCCGGGCAGCAGATAGCGCCCGCGGCCGTCGACCTGCCGCGCCGAGGCCGGCGCCTTCAGCTTTGTGCCGACCGCTGCGATGCGCCCATCCGCAACGAGCACGTCCTGCCCCGCCTTTGCTGCGGCCCCGGTGCCGTCGATGACGGTTACGTCGCGTATCCATATTGTTTCAGCTGCAACAATATCGGGCCGGAACAGCCCCAGAGCCGCTCCAGACAGCAGCAGGGCACGAACAATTTTTCTATTTATTTTCATATCACTAACTCCCCGTTCGACGCTTTTCGCCGGCGACTGCGGACTGACATTTAACTGCAATCTTGACAGCCTCCTGCAGCCTCAGCATGATTAAAGTATACGATATTCAATATACATTGAAGCGGTCAAAGAGCCGCAAAGACAGAGAGAGGAGCTGAAAACCCGTCCGGGGGACCGTCAGGCGGTCCGGTACGCAGGAGCCGACATCGGCGCAGCACCCACATTGCTGCGCATGCAAAATCATAATGTGTGTCGAATGAATTGAATCCTAGCGATTACAAGGGGATAGACCAATGATGACGATCCGACCGGCGGGCCTGTACGGCCGCCGCAATGCCTTGCTGTTGCTGTCGACCATCCTGGCCGGCGGCGGCTTGGGTTCCACCGCCCAGGCCCAGGAGGCGGCCCAGCCCTCCACCGATATCGTCGTCACCGGCTCGCGCCTGGTCCGCACCGATCTGACCGCGCCCAGCCCGATTTCGGTCATGGGCAGCGAGGATGTGAAGCTGTCGGGCAACGTCACGCTGGAAAAGACCCTGAACGAGATGCCGCAGCTGGCGTCGGGCAACACCTCCACCGTCAATAATGGCGGCGGGTCGGGCGTGCTGACCGCCAATCTGCGCGGCTTGGGCAACACCCGCACGCTGGTGCTGGTCAATGGCCGCCGCTTCATCCCCGCCGATTCCAACGGCAATGTCGACCTTGCCTCCATTCCCGACGCCCTGATCAAGCGGGTCGAGATCATTACTGGCGGCGCGTCGGCCGTCTATGGCTCCGATGCGATCGCCGGCGCGGTCAACTTCATCCTCGACGACAAGTTCGAGGGCGTCGAAGCCAGCGCCCAATATGGCATCAGCGACCGCGGCGACGCCGAATCGAAGAAGCTCGACCTGACCTTTGGCACCAGCACCGCCGATGGCCGGGGCAATATCACCCTGTCGGGCAGCTGGACGCGCCAGTCGTCAATCACCCAGAATGATCGTGGTTTCAGCCGCACGCCGCTCGGCGAAGTCAATGGCCAGCTGGTCTATTCGGGTTCGGGCAGCATCCCCGGCACCCGCGTCCCGCTGAGCGCCGCGCAGCGTGCAGCGCTGACCGGCGTCAACCTGACCCCCGGCGGCAGTTGCACGTCGGTCACCGGCATTCGTTTTGGCGAGAACGGCACCGTCCTGCCCTATTGCCAGCCGGAAGATACCTACAACTACGCCCCCTATAATCTGCTGCAGCGTCCGCTCGATCGCTTCAACGTCGCCGCCAACGCCCATTATGAGGTGGCCGACAAGATCACCGCCTATGCCGAGGCCTATTTCGTCAACGCCAAGAATGACATGATCTTGGCGCCCGACAGCTTCACCCCGCTGACGCCGGGCGCCGCGTCATCGACATTGCTGATCCCCAATTATGCCAGCAACCCGGTACTGCCCGAAAGCCTGCGCCAGTTCTTCGCCAACAATGCCGCCATCTTCGACACCAATGGCGACGGCACGGCCGAAATCGTCGGCGGCGGCCGCCGCGCCGACGAACTGGGCACCCGCAACTATCGCTATGAACGGCAATCCTACCAGATCACCACCGGCCTGCGCGGCGACGTATCGCTGCTGGGCAGCGACTGGAAGTGGGACGCCTTCTACCAATATATGCGCAACCGCACCGACACCCGCAACGAGGGTCTGATCTCGCAGACCCGCCTGTCGATGGGCCTGGACGCGGTCATCGATTCCTCGGGCAATGTCGTCTGTCGCAACCAGTCGCTGGGCTGCGTCCCCGTGTCGATCCTGGGTCTCAATTCAATCAGCCCGGAAGCCGGCGCCTTCCTGACCCCGGTCCGCGAAAGCCATGACATCTTCACCCGCCAGGTCGCGGGCGCCAGCATCGCCGGCACCCTGTTCGAACTGCCGGCCGGCCCGGTCTCGGTCGCGCTGGGTGCCGAATATCGCAAGGACAAATATACGTTCAGCCCCAGCCCGCTCGACCTGGCCAATGAATATGGCGCGGTGTCGCAAAAGGCGCTGGCCGGTGCCTATGACGTCAAGGAACTGTTCGGCGAACTGCGCATCCCGATCCTGGCCGACATGCCCTTCTTCGACACGCTCGCGATCGAGGGTGCGGCCCGCTATTCGGATTACAGCTCGGTCGGCAAGGTCTTCACCTGGAAGCTGGGCGGCGAATATGCCCCGGTCAGCTGGATCCGCATCCGTGGCGCCTATAACAGCGCGATCCGCGCGCCCAATATCGCCGAACTCTATACGGCGGTGACGCGCGGCTATTCCAGCGGCACCGATCCCTGCGCCATCCCGACCTCCGGCGGCGACAGCCGCAGCGACGCGCTCAAGAATTTCTGCGTCGCCACCGGCGTACCGGCGGGCGAAATCGCCAACTTCACCCAGGCGACGCTCGGCCTCAACCAGGACAGCGGCGGCAACCCGAACCTGCGCGAGGAAAAGTCGAAGACCTACACGATCGGCGCCGTCATCTCGCCGCCCTTCATCCCGCGCCTCAACATCACGGTCGACTATTTCAACGTGAAGGTCGACGACGCGATCATGACCGTCAACGCGCAGCAGACGATGAACGACTGCTACACGATGATGGATGCGGGCAGCGCCACCTGCCGGGCGATCACGCGCCTGGGCAATGGTCAGCTCGACTATGTCAGCGTGTCGAGCAACAATATCGGCTCGCTCAAGGTCAACGGTATCGACGCGCAGGTCGATTATCGCGTGCCGCTGCCCGGTGCGCTGTCGCTGGGCGACGACGCCAGCCTGTCGCTGCAGGCGATCGCCAGCTGGCTGTTCGAGCGCACGACGCAGGTGCTCGCCACCTCCGCCCCGCAGGATTGCGCCGGCTATTATGGCGCGGGCTGTTCGGTCGGCACCGGCGGCTTCATCACCCCGGACTTCAAGCTGAACCTGGGCGCCACCTATGCCAGCGGCCCCTTAAGCTTCCGCCTGCAGGGCCGGATGATCGGCGACCTGAAGCTCTATCCGACCGCGACCAATGTCGTGAAGTCGGTGGATCCGGTCTGGTATCTCGACACCAGCTTCTCGATCGACGCGACGGAGACCTTCTCCTTCTTCGGCGGCGTCAACAACCTGCTCGATCGCCAGCCGCCGATCCTGGGCACGACGCTGGTCGGCGACGCCAATACCGACGTGTCGCTCTATGACACGCTGGGTCGCCGCTACTTCATCGGCGCGCGGATGAAGTTCTGATCCGACGAGCAGGTGGGCCGGGGCCGTGATGCTCCGGCCCGCCTTTCACAACAGCGATAGAGGAGAGCGTCGCATGGCCGTCCGGTCCCGTCCCATTCTCGCCCTGGCGGCGCTGCTCCTGAGCGGCAGCGCGCTCGCGGCGCCCGAAGCATCCAATGCGCCGGCGGCAAAGGCGGCCGATCCCATTCCCGCCCGCAACCAGGGCGTGGGGCCGTTCCAGCGCACGGTGCTGCGCCATGTCTATATGATCGACGGCACCGGCGCCCCGGCCCAGGGGCCGTTCGACATCGTCCTGTCGAACGACCGCATCGCCGAAATCAAGTCGATCGGCGCGCCCGGCGCGATCAATCCGGCGTTGCGCGCCGCGCCCGGCGACCATGAGATCGACCTGGCCGGCGCCTATGTCATGCCTGGCTTCGTCGACGCCCATGTCCATCTTCATTCGCTGAGCGACGCGCAGAAAGTGCCGTCCGACTATATTCTCAAGCTCTGGATGGCGCATGGCATCACCTCCGTCCGCGACCTGGGCAGCGGCCATCCGATCGAGTGGCTGGCCGACATCAAGGCCCGCAGCGCCCGCAACGAGATCGTCGCCCCGCGCATCGACATCTATCCGATGTTCCACCAGATACGCGGCCCGGTGAACGACGCGGCCACCGCTCGCGCGGTGATCCAGGAAGCCAAGAAGCGCGGCGCCGACGGCATCAAGTTCATCGGCGGCGCGCCGGAGGATGTCCTCTACGCCGCGCTCGACGAGACGAAGAAGCTCGGCCTGCACAGCACCATGCACCATGCCCAGCAGTTGGTCGCCTATGCCAATGTGCTGGGCACGTCGGGCGCGGGCCTCGAAAGCATGGAACATTGGTATGGCCTGCCCGAAGCGATGTTCACCGACCAGCGTATCCAGGCCTTTCCCACCGACTTCATCAACAATGACGAGCAGATGCGCTTCGGCGAGGCCGGGCGGCTGTGGGCGCAGGCGGCCGAGCCGGGATCGGACCAGTGGAACAAGGTGATGGACAGGCTGCTGGAACGCGGTTTCACCCTGGACCCGACCTTCACCGCCTATCTCACCAGCCGGGACTTCATGCGGATGAGCCGGGCGCAATGGCATGCCGATTACACCATGCCGGCGCTGTGGGACTATTATCGCCCCAGCCGCACCAATCATGGCGCCTATTGGTTCGACTGGACCACCGAGCATGAAATGGCGTGGAAGGACAATTATCGCCGCTGGATGCGGTTCGTGAATGATTACAAGAACCGGGGCGGCCGCGTCACCGTGGGCAGCGATTCCGGCTATATCTACAATCTCTACGGCTTCGGCTATATTCAGGAGATGGAGTTGCTGCGCGAGGCGGGGTTCAGCCCGCTGGAGGTGATCCACGCCGCGACGCAGGAAGGCGCTCGACTGCTCGGCCATGAGGACCAGATCGGCACCATCCGCGTCGGCCGCAAGGCAGACCTGGTGGTCATCAAGGGCAACCCGCTGGCGAACATGAAGCTGCTGTTCGGCACCGGATCGATCAGGCTCAATGACGCGACCGGCAAGGTCGATCGGGTCGGCGGCGTCGATTACACGATCAAGGACGGCATCATCTATGATGCAAAGGCGTTGCGCGCTGAAGTCCGCGCCATGGTCGCACGGCAGAAGGCCGAGCGCGGCATGCCACCGGGCATCATGACGATCGAGAATGCGGAGGCCTCTACGCTACCATGAGGTCTTCGCAGCGACAGGCAGAAGGCGGCCTTTGAGGCCTGACCGGAGCCTGTCGATGGGCGCTCTTTCCTGTTGCCGACAGCCCTTGTCGGCAGCGGGGAAGAGCGCCGATTTGCCTTTGGCCCGTCAACCGCCCGCCGGCCCGAAGCGGGCCACCATGTCATAGGCGTCAGCCAGGAAGACCTGGCGGACATAGGTGATCGGGTCGCCGCCGCGCCAGGTATGGCGCTCGACGCACAGGCAGGGCGCACCGGGCGCGATGCCGAGCTGGGCGGCCTCCTCCCGCGTCGCCCCCACGGCCGAAATCCGGTTTTCCGCCTCGGTCCAGGGCACATGCTGCAACAGCCAGGTGCCCGGCGAGATGCTGTCGAAATCGCCATCGACGATCGCGGGCACGGCGCGGGTCGCGATCAGCCGATGCTCCACCGCGAGCGGCCGATCATCGGCGCAATGAATGCCATCCAGTTCCAGCAGTTGCGCACCATTGGCCAGAGCCGTTTCCTCGTCGCGCCCGGCAATCGGGCCGCGCACCTGCCGCCGGGTCAGGCGATAGCTGTGCCGCTGGCCGCGCTCGCCGATCTGGACGGCAAGGTCCGGGATATCCAGCACCATCGAATGGACGCGCGGCCGGGCGACGAAGCTACCCGCCTTCTTGCGCCGTTCGATCAGGCCGGCCGATTGCAGCGCCGACAGCGCCTTGTTCACGGTCATGCGCGAACAGCCATGGGCCTGCATAAGTTCCTGCTCGGTCGGCAGCCGGTCGCCCGGCGCCAGCGTGCCGGCCAGGATGCGGGCCTCGAAATCGGCGCGGATCTTCTCGTGCAGCGGCTGTTTCACGCGGTCAGTTTCTCCAGCGTCCGGCGATAGCGGGTGGCGATGGCGTCGCGGGCGCGATGCCGCCCGCCGCTTACCATCTGCACGCCCCGGCGCCAGACCGTATCGATCGCCTCGCGCCCGGCGCCGAAGATCAGCCCATCCAGCACACGCTCGACCGGGCGATGGGACAGCGAGGGATGATTAAGGTCCAGCGTCACGAAATCTGCCGATGCGCCGACGCGCAGCCCAGCGGAGACACCCAGCGCCTGCGCGCCGCCCGCCACCGCCGAACGGTAAAGGCGATCGCCGGTCGATATGCCTGCGTGGCGCGCCAGCACATTACGCTGCTGCAGGCCAAGACGCTGGCCATATTCCAAAAGTCGCAGTTCCTCTGTGGCATCGATGCGGACATTGGAATCGCTGCCGACACCATAGACGCCGCCAGCGTCGAGGAAGGCCTCCGCTGGAAATAGACCGTCGCCCAGATTGGCCTCGGTAATCGGACAGAGCCCCGCCACCGCGCCGCGGGTTGCCATCGCCCGCGCCTCATCCTCAGTCATATGGGTCGCATGGACCAGGCACCAGCGGTTGCTCACCGGCGCATGATCCAGCAGCCACTCGACCGGCAGCTGGCCACTCCAGGCGATGCAGTCGGCCACTTCCTTCTGCTGCTCGGCGATATGGATATGGACCGGATTATGACCCGCGATCCGGGCGAGCAGCGCCAGTTCGTCAGGTGCAACCGCACGCAGGCTGTGCGGCGCCACGCCGACCACGGCATCGGGCAGATCGCATGCACCGGCGATTGCTGCCTCGCGCAGCCGGGCAAAACCGTCGAGATCATTGATGAAACGTCGCTGGCCCTCGCTCGGCGGCTGTGCGCCGAACCCCGACCAGGCATAGAAGACCGGCAACAGCGTCAGGCCGATGCCGCTTTCCGCCGCCGCCGCCATGATCGCCAGGCTGGTTTCCGCCGGGTTCGCATAGGGCGCGCCGTCCGCGGCGTGATGCAGATAGTGAAATTCGCCGACACGAGTGAAGCCGCTTTCCAGCATCTCGACATAGGCCTGTGCCGCGATCGCCGCGATGTCGTCCGGGTCCATGCGACCGACGAAGCGATACATGAGGTCGCGCCAGGTCCAGAAACTGTCGCCCGCCGGGCCCCGCACCTCGGTCAACCCCGCCATGGCGCGCTGGAAGGCGTGACTGTGCAGATTGGGCAGGCCCGGCAGCGCGACAGGGTGACGGATATCCTCGGCCTGCGGGGCGGCGCCTTGCTCGATCGACGCGATCGTGCCGCCCTGCAACTGCATGCGGACGTCCCGCGCCCAGCCCACCGGCAGCAATACATGCGCGAAAAACAGGGACGTCATGGACTGCAAATCTCCCGGACCGATATAATGTCTATACATTAAATATCGAATCATGCAATCTGGGCGGAAGGCCGTGAAGGGAGGCTGGCGATGACGATGATATGCGACCGGCTATGGACCAATGCCCGGCTGGCGACGATGGCGGGCAATGGGATCGGCGCGATCGAGGACGGCGTGATCGCCGCGCGCGACGGCCGCATCACCTATGCTGGCTCGCGTGCCGATGCCCCTGCCTTCGCCCCCACCGAAACGATCGACTGCGCCGGCCGCTGGATCACGCCGGGCCTGGTCGACTGCCACACCCATCTGGTCCATGGCGGCGATCGCGCCGCCGAGTTCGAGCTGCGCCTGGCCGGCGCCTCCTATGAGGAAATTGTCCGAGCCGGCGGCGGCATCGTCTCGACCATGCGCGCCACCCGCGCAGCGAGCGAGGCGGAACTGGTCGCCAGCGCCCTGCCCCGGCTCGGCGCGCTGATCGCCGAGGGCGCAACCACGGTCGAGGTGAAGTCCGGCTATGGCCTTGATCCCGTCTCCGAACTGCGGATGCTGCGCGCCGCGCGCCAGCTGGGCCGCGAACGGCCGGTGCGGATCATCACGACCTTCTTGGGCGCCCACGCCCTGCCGCCCGAATATGCCGGCGATGCCGATGGCTATATCGCGATGCTGTGCGACGACCTGTTGCCCGCGGTCGCTGCCGAAGGGCTGGCGGACGCGGTCGACGCCTTTTGCGAGGGGATCGGCTTTTCGCCGGCGCAGACCGACCGGCTGTTCACCGCCGCGCGCGCGCTCGGCCTGCCGGTGAAGCTCCATGCCGAACAGCTTTCCAACCTGCATGGCGCAGCGCTTGCCGCCAGCCATGGTGCGCTGTCGGCCGATCATCTGGAATATCTGGACGAGGACGGCATCGCCGCCATGGCCCGCGCCGGCACGGTCGCAACCTTGCTGCCCGGCGCCTATTATTTCGTGCGCGAGACGAAGCTGCCGCCGATCGACGGGCTGCGCCGCGCCGGCGTGCCGATCGCGCTGGCGACCGACTGCAACCCTGGCACATCGCCGCTCACCTCGCTGCTGCTGATCATGAACATGGGCGCGACCCTGTTCCGCCTGACCGTCGACGAATGCCTGGCGGGCATCACCCGCAACGCGGCCCGCGCGCTCGGTCTATCCGACGAAATCGGCACGCTGGAGGTCGGCAAGAGCTGCGACCTTGCCATCTGGGACATAGAGCGCCCCGCCGAACTGGTTTATCGCATGGGGTATAACCCGCTCCATGCCCGCATCTGGAGTGGTCAATGAACGCTATCATCCTCGTCCCCGGCGAAGCCTCGCTGGCCGACTGGCGCGCCATCTATCGCGGCGCGACGGCCCGGCTTGATGGCGCGGCGGCCCCGCGCATCTCGCAAAGCGCGGCAGCGGTGGCGCGCATCCTGGCAAAGGGCGAGCCGGTCTATGGCATCAACACGGGCTTCGGAAAGCTCGCGAGCGTGCGGATCGGCGACGAAGACCTCGCCACGCTCCAGCGCAATATCGTGCTGAGCCATGCTGCCGGCACCGGTGCCCCCTCCCCCGTGCCGGTCATCCGCCTGATGATGGCGCTGAAGCTCGCCAGCCTGGGCCAGGGCGCGTCAGGCGTACAGCCGCAGACGGTAGCCCTGCTGGAGGCAATGCTGGTTCAGGGGCTGACCCCGGTGGTGCCGGCCCAGGGATCGGTCGGCGCCAGCGGCGATCTGGCGCCCTTGTCGCACATGGCCGCTGCGATGATTGGCGTCGGCGAGATCATGCTGGGCGAGGAACGCCTGCCCGCCGCCGAGGCACTGGCCCGTGCCGGCCTCGCCCCGCTGGAGCTTGGCCCCAAGGAAGGGCTGGCGCTGCTCAACGGCACCCAATTCTCGACCGCCAATGCGCTCGCCGGCCTGTTCGAGGCGGAAACGCTGTTCCAATCCGCGCTCGTCACCGGCGCGCTCTCGACCGAAGCGGCCAAGGGCTCCGACACCCCCTTCGATCCGCGCATCCACGCGCTGCGCCGCCACGCCGGGCAGATCGAGACGGCCGATGCGCTGCGCGGCCTGATGGCAGGCAGCGCCATCCGCGCGAGCCATCTGAAGGGGGATGAACGCGTGCAGGATCCCTATTGCCTGCGCTGCCAGCCACAGGTGATGGGCGCCGCGCTCGACCTGCTGCGTCAGGCAGCGACCACGCTGGCCATCGAGGCGAATGGCGTGTCGGACAATCCGCTGATCTTCCCGGACAGCGACGAGGCGCTGTCGGGCGGCAATTTCCATGCCGAGCCGGTCGCCTTCGCCGCCGACATGATCGCGCTCGCCATCTGCGAGATCGGATCGATCGCCGAGCGGCGCATCGCCATGCTGGTCGATCCGGCGCTGAGCGGCCTGCCGGCCTTCCTGACGCCCAAGCCCGGCCTCAATTCGGGCTTCATGATCCCGCAGGTGACGGCCGCCGCCTTGGTCTCGGAGAACAAGCAGCGCGCCTATCCCGCCAGCGTGGATTCGATCCCGACCAGCGCCAATCAGGAGGATCATGTCTCCATGGCAGCGCATGGCGCGCGCCGCCTGCTCGACATGGCGGACAATGCGACCGCAGTGATCGGCATCGAATTGCTGGCGGCGGTGCAGGGCATGGACTTTCACGCCCCGCTCACTTCCAGCACGGCACTGGAAGCGGCGCGCACTTGCGTCCGTGATCAGGTGCCGCACCTGACCGACGACCGTCATTTCCATCCCGACATGGAAGCGGCCAACCGCATAGTGCGATCGGGCGCGCTGGTGGCGGCCGCTGGTCACGCCCTGCCGGTGATGGGATGAACGACTGGCTCGACATCCGGCGGGGCGAGGCGGCGCTGATCGTCGCCTTTCCCCACACCGGCACCGATCTCGCCGATGTCGGCGACGCCTTCCATTCGCGCTGGATCGCGCGCGCCGATGCCGACTGGTGGGTGGACCAGCTTTACGCCTTTGCTTGCGATCTGGGCGCGACGACGATCCGCACCGCCATTTCGCGCAGCGTGATCGACGTCAATCGCGATCCTTCGGGCGCCTCGCTTTATCCGGGACAGGCGACGACCGAACTCTGCCCGACCACCAATTTCGATGGCGCGCCGCTCTATGCCGGCGCCGTCCCCGATGCGGCTGAGATCGACCGGCGGCGGGCCAACTGGTTCACCCCCTATCATGCCGCACTGCAGGCGGAGATCGACCGGCTGCGCGCCCGGCATGACCGGGTCGTCGTCTATGACGCCCATTCGATCCGCAGCCATGTGCCGCGCCTGTTCGATGGCGCATTGCCGCAGTTCAACATCGGCACCAATTTCGGCACGACCTGTTCACCGGAACTGACCGCCGAAATCGCCCGGCTCTGCGCGGCAAGCGGCATGAGCCATGTCGTCGACGGCCGCTTCCGTGGCGGCTGGACCACGCGCCATTATGGCCGGCCCGAACAGGGCGTCCATGCGATCCAGATGGAGCTGGCCATGCGCGGCTATCTCCAAGAACCGGCCGAGCGCACCGAAGCCAGTTGGCCGCCGCCGCTCGACCCGGCCCATGCCGCGCCGCTGACCGCCACCCTTACCGCCATCTTGAAGGCCTGCCTCGCCTTCACCCGCCAGGAAGGCTGATCCTCCATGACCCGCATCGACAATAGCCGCATCATCAAGCCCGCCACCGGCACCGTTCTCAGCGCCAAGAGCTGGCTGACCGAAGCGCCGCTGCGCATGCTGATGAACAATCTCCATCCGGATGTCGCGGAGCGGCCCGAGGAGCTGGTCGTCTATGGCGGCATCGGCCGCGCCGCGCGCGACTGGGAAAGCTATGACCGGATCGTCGAGACGCTGAAGCGGCTGGACGACGACCAGACCTTGCTGGTCCAGTCGGGCAAGCCGGTCGGCGTGTTCCGCACCCATCGCGATGCGCCACGCGTATTGATCGCCAACTCCAATCTGGTGCCGCACTGGGCCAATTGGGAGCATTTCAACGAACTCGATAAGCGGGGTCTCGCCATGTACGGCCAGATGACCGCGGGTAGCTGGATCTATATCGGCACCCAGGGCATCGTGCAGGGCACCTATGAGACGTTCGTCGAGATGGGGCGCCAGCATCATGGCGGCAGCCTGAACGGCAAATGGCTGCTGACGGCGGGCCTGGGCGGCATGGGCGGCGCGCAGCCGCTCGCCGCCGTCATGGCCGGCGCGTCCTGCCTCGCGATCGAATGCCAGCCGAGCCGCATCGAGATGCGCCTGCGCACCGGCTATCTGGATGTCGCCGCCGCGACGATCGAGGAAGCCATGGCGATCATCGAGAAGAGCTGCGCCGACAAGAAACCCGTCTCGGTCGGCCTGCTCGGCAACGCGGCCGAAATCCTGCCCGAAATGTTCGCGCGGGGCATCCGCCCCGACCTGCTGACCGACCAGACCAGCGCCCATGATCCGGTCAATGGCTATCTGCCCGCCGGCTGGCGCGTCGCCGAATGGATCGAGCGGCGCGAGCGCGAACCCGAATCGGTGGCAAAGGCCGCTAAGGCCAGCATGGCCGTCCATGTCCGCGCCATGCTGGATTTCCAGGCTGCCGGCGTCCCCACCACCGACTATGGCAATAATATCCGCCAGATGGCGAAGGACGAGGGCGTGGACAATGCGTTCGACTTTCCCGGCTTCGTCCCCGCCTATATCCGCCCGCTCTTCTGTCGAGGCATCGGCCCGTTCCGCTGGGCGGCACTGTCGGGCGATCCGGAGGATATCTACAAGACCGACGCCAAGGTGAAGGAATTGCTCCCCGACAACGCCCATCTCCACAACTGGCTCGACATGGCGCGGGAGAAGATCCATTTCCAGGGCCTGCCCGCCCGCATCTGCTGGGTTGGGCTGGGCGATCGCGATCGCCTTGGCCTTGCCTTCAACGAGATGGTGGCGAAGGGCGAACTCAAGGCCCCGGTGGTCATTGGCCGCGACCATCTCGACAGCGGCTCGGTCGCCTCCCCCAATCGCGAGACCGAAGCGATGATGGACGGGTCGGACGCGGTCAGCGACTGGCCTTTGCTCAACGCCCTGCTCAACACCGCCTCGGGTGCGACCTGGGTGTCGCTGCACCATGGTGGCGGCGTCGGCATGGGTTATAGCCAGCATAGCGGCATGGTCATCGTCGCCGACGGCACGGCGGAAGCGGCCGCGCGGCTGGAACGGGTGCTGTGGAACGACCCGGCCACCGGCGTGATGCGCCATGCCGATGCGGGCTACGAAATCGCGCGCGACTGTGCCCGTGACAAGGGACTGGACCTGCCGGGGATATTGGGCTGAGCCGCAGGCTCAGCCCCGATCAGGCGAGCTTGCCGGCCAGCATCTGCAAGGATGCGGCATAATAGTCGGTCGACAGGCCTGCCGGTTGCGGCAGGCCCATGATCTTGCCGGCAATCGCCATCCCGCCCGCCGACAGGGCATAGGGCGCGACCTCCCCGGACTGGACATCGACCCAGGCCGGGATCGGCTGTTGCCGGGTGACATAGCCCTGCCAATAGTCGCGGATCGGCTTCAGCAGCGCCGCCCGGCGCCCGGCCTGAGCATAGAGCGGCACGCGGATCGCGTCGAAGCCGAAACGGGCGGGCTTGCCCACGGCCGGCACGACCATGTCATGCCCCGTCACATCGACCCAGTCGGTCGGCAACTTGAGCGGACCAAATTGCGCCGCCGCCATCAGCGCTTCGCTGTCGCTGATGATCCGCCCCCAGGCTGCCTCCCCATCCAGGCGGCGGAAGGCGTCGAGCGCGGGCCAGACGAAATAGGAAGGGTTGAGCGTCACCGCTTCCGGCGTGACGAAGCCCTGCAGGCCGGGCAGCAGCAATGTGCGCCCATGGCGTTCCAGGACCAGATGCTGGCGGATGGCGGCGCGGATCTCGGCCGAACGGCTGGCATAACGCCCCTCGCCCCAGCTCTTCGCGGCTTCGGCCAGTGCCCAGGCGATGAACAGGTCGCCATCGGTCGCATTATTGGTGTCGGCCACCGGATTGGGCTGCCGGGGATCATAACGCCAGGCGTAAAGCGCCATGTCGGGCCGGACCAGATTGCTATCGGTCCAGCGCAGGATAGCGTCGAACGCTTCCCGGTCATCGTTCCACAATGCCAGGCCCAGGCCATAGCCCTGCCCCTCGCTATGGCTGACACCGCCATTGCCATTGTCGACGATGCGGCCCGACGGGTCGAGAAAGGCGGCCTTGAACCGGGCCCAGTCGCCATTGGTCACGCTGCTGCCCCGCGGCTGACGCGCCTTGGCACAGGCTGCCGTGAAAACCAGTCCCATCCCCACCAGCAACGCACGCCGGTCAACGCCCATGGCGTATTTCCATGATGCCGTCGCGCCATTGGAGCACGGATGTATGCAGGTCCGCGCCGCCGCCCAGCGCCCGGAACCAGGCGTCATAGGCGCCACGCAGCAGCGGCGGCGCCATGTCCGCCCAGCGGCCATCGACATCGCCCTGGAGCGTTTCGGGCAAGCCGACATGCTGGATCATGATTGCATCGTCCGTCATCCGCAATTGCGCCTCACCCCAGCCCAACGTCCGCCACAGCCGGTTGATCCGCGCCATCAGCGCGTCTCCGTCCGAAATGTCGGCGACCTGAAGCAGCGACGCGATGCGCCGACCGACTGCGCCGAAAAAGGCGTCAGCCTGACCACGGGTGGCGGTGCCGAACACCTCGCTGCCGATCATCGCGGTCAGCAGCGACAGCCCGTCCATCGTCCACTGATCGGTTTCGGCGGGCTGATATTCCACGGCTTCCCGGATCATCAATTGCCTCCCAGAGACTGTTTGATCCCAATCAGCGACTTGAACTCGTCATAGCTGCCGAAGGTGTTGATGCTCATCTCACCGCCGACCCGCGTGCTGGGACTGACACGATAATAGATCGAGCCGTCCGCCGAAAGGGCAAAGCCGGTCTTGCTCAGGCTGTCATAATAGGAGCGCACATCGCTGTTCTGGGCCTTGAGGCCATCCAGCACCGCCTGTGCCGCCGGATCGGTCGGATAGACATTGACCTGATCCTGGCTGTAGCTCTGATAGCCAGGCGCCACGCCCGCCTTCACTTCCAGCAGGTCCGACGCATAGGCATAACGCACCGGCAGGCTGATGCTGAAGAAGCTCTGCGGGCTGAAATAGCCGCCAAAGCCGTAGGTGAAGTAGTTCTGATTATTGTCGAAATCCTGATAGTTCACATTGACGCCGCCGGTGATCGACGAACGGTCGCCGCGATAGAAGGGCAGATAGCCACCGACGTTCGCCTGGAAGCCATGGTTCTTGCGGACATCATGCCCGGCATATTTATAATAGGACAGGTCGCCATAGACCCCCGCCCCATCCTGATCATAGGAGAAGGATGCACCGCCACCGGTCCGCATCACCTGGCCCCACATCGCCCCGGTCACGGGATCGCGTGTGCCAGCATAGGACAGGACGCTGTCGGTCACCGGCTTGCGCTCGAACCAGGCGCGGGCCGTCGCATAGGGCGAGAAACGCGGGCTGATCGCTGCATGCCAGGTCACGTCGCTATCCTCGAAACCGAGCGGCGTGACGCCGACCTCCAGTTTCAACAATGGCGTCTCGTAGCCGGCCGACAGCGCCACGCCCGACGCATGCTGGGTATCGGCGTCCACCAGTGCGGATTCTTCCTGATCGACGATCCCCTGCGCTTCGGGCGTCGCATTGCGACCGAAGCGGGCAAGCCCCGACCGGCTGGCACGGCCGGCATCCAGCACCACGGCTTCCGCCCTCGCCTTGATCCGGCCGTTGCCAAGGCTGGTGGAGACTTCGGCCGATCCGGTCAGTTCCTTGAGTTCGCTCAGCCCCGCTTCACCCGATCGCTCGCGATAGCCGGTGCGCAGTTCGGCGCGCGGGCCGCTATCGCGGGTCAGGGTGCGGATCTCGGTCTGGATACGGTCCATCACCGGATCGCCGCTTGTCATCATCGATCCGCCCGGCGCAGACGCCGGCACGCCGACCGCCGGATAGCCGCCCGGCATCGGCGCGGACTGGGCCACGACCGCGGGCGGGAAGCCGCCGGCTTCGCCAACCTGCGACATCGGCGCGAACGCCATGCCTGCCGGTGACGGTGCCTGTCCGGCCAGCCGCGCGCCCGATCCCAGTGCGAACGGATTGACCGCCGCAGGGGCGGCCGCAGCCGACTGGTTGCGGAACGGGTTGTTGCCCTGCATCGTCGCGGCGAAGGGATTGCTGGCGGTGACATTGCCTGCGCCGCTCTGCGCGGCATAGACTTCCTTCGCGCGCTTCAGATAGCGCAGCGCGGCGCCCTCGTCGCCCCGCGCCTGCTCCATCCGCGCCGCCGCCATGTAGATCTGATAATCATTGGGCGATTGCTGCAAGGCGCGCTCGATCGTGGCGCGTGCCAGATCCTTGTCGCCCGCTGCCCCCGCCGTCTCGATCAGGCCCATCAGCGCGCCCTTGTCATTGGGCGACTGGGCCAGGACCAGTTGGTAGGTCTGCGCCGCCTGAGCCGGCATACCACCCGACTGATAAAGCCGTGCCAGCGCGGCCAGCACTTCCTGATTGCCTGGCGCAGCGTTCCACGCGCCCTGCAGCAGGTCGAAGGCCTGGGCGTTCTGGCCTGCAAGCCGCAGCCGATCCGCCTGCGACGCCGCCATGATGCCGTTCATCCGCGCGACGACACGCTGGCCGTCGGGCGTATTGCCCGCCAGTTGCGCGGCGCGCTGCACGGCGCTGGTGGCAAAGGCATCGCGCCCGGTCTTGGCCAGCACGCGCACGATCGGTTCATAGCCGGCCGGGTCGGTGATGGTCCCGGCGGTCAGCGCCTGCTGCGCCAGTTGCGCCGCCCCTTCCCGGTCACCCAGTTCGAACATCGCATCGGCCACCGCAGCCTGCTTGGTCGGGTCGATGCCGGGCGTCGCGGCCAGTTGGCGCAGCGCCATCAGCGCATCGGCCTGCCGCCCCTGCGCGGCCATCGCCTTGGCCCGCTCGATCGCGCCGTCCACCTTCAGGCCGACAGCGAAATTGCGCATCTGTTCGGTGCGCTGCATTTCGGGAATCCGCGCCATCAGCGTATCGGCGGCCGACGCCCGGCCGCGATCGGCATTGAGCAGCGCTGCCGCATAAAGCCAGTCCGGGTCGCTCGACGACCCCAGCGAGTTGATCAGCGATTCCGCCTCGGGCAGGCGCTGGCGCTGGATCAGATAACGGGCAAACTCGTAACGGATCCACGGATCCTGCTGGTCCAGCAGCAGGCCGGAATGAAATTCCTGTTCGGCGGTGACATCATCGCCGCGCGCGGCCGCGGCACGGGCGCGATCGCGCGCCGCCCGGCTCGCCAGCCGACCATCGGACTGCTTCGTCCCTTCATTTGCCTGACGGTAGAGGTCTGCCGCATCGGCATAGCGCCCCTGCCGCTCATAGATATCGGCCAGCAATTCGAGCGCCGGGCCACGCTGCGGATAGCCGGAACGAACCAGCAGCTCGGCATCCGCCTGCGCTTCGCCAAGCCGGCCCTGCGCCAGCGCCGCACGCGCTTCCGCAAGCCCGCCAAAGAAGCGGGCGGAGGCCAGCGCCTGCGCCCATTGCCCGGCAGAACCGCGCTGCGATGCCTGATCGAGCAGGTCACGCGCTTCGCCAAAGCGCCCCTGGCGCAGGCGCACCAGGCCAAGGCCGCCCAGCGCGTCGGCATCATTGCGATTGGCCGCCACGGCGCGCTCGAACGCGCGCTCCGCGCCATCCAGATCATTGGCGTCGAGCGCCTTGAAACCGCTCGCGCGCGACGCGCCACCGCCAGCATTGCCGCTCGGGCGCGCTGCTTGCGTCCGATTTGCCGCCGAGGGGGCCGCAGCCGGCGTGGGCGTCGGGCGTGGCGTCGTTTCGGCGCGCCGTGCCGGCGCGGGCGCGGGCGTGGGTTTGGGTGCCGGCTGTGCCTTGGGCGGCGGGCCGGCCAGCCCCTTGCGCGCTTCGGCGTTATTGGGATCGAGCGCCAGCGCCCGTCGATAGGCCTGGTTTGCCAGATCCTGCCGCCCCTTGGACTGCCAGTAGCGGCCCTGCTGGATCAGCGGCGCGACGCCCGGCACATCGGCCAGCGTGGGCATCGGCGCCATGCAGGCCAGCGCCAGGGCGGCGCAGGTGACACGCAGACGGAGGGTGCGGCTCATGCCTCATCCTCCTTGCTCAGGCGGCGGCGCTGCTGACGGCTGAGATAGAGATACAGCGGTCCGGCGAGGATGAGCGCCGCGAGCAGGCCACAGGCGGCCATCAGCAACGGCCGCTGGCTCAGCCAGAAGGCCGCCTTCATCCAGAAGGGCAGGTAACCGACCCAATAGCCGGGTCCGACGGCAAAGCTGCTCATCCCGTCGCCGCTGGTGACGGCCAGGTCGCCCTGGATTTGTGCGTTGATCTTGGCATCGGCCATGCCGCCGACCAGATCGGGCAATGCGCGCGGATCGTCCGCCAGCAGGGCCACGACGCTGCGACCACCCTCGAACGGGGATTCGAAGCCAACAATGCCGGCAAAGCCGCTGGACGAGGTGACGAACGCGTCCGCTTCGCCATCACCCGATCGATCGAACAGCGAGAAGAAGGCGAAGATGCGCTGGATCGGGCTCATCTCTGTCACCTGCAACCGGCCATTTTCATAACGGACCGGTGCGCCGGCGAAGAGCTGGTCGGAACCCGCGACGCTACTGCCACCAATGACGATGATGTCCCTGCCCTGCAGCCGCTCGCCATCCACCGCGTTGGCGACGACGACCCCCGTCACTGGCGCGCCGGTGGAATCGCCCATGCGGCCCATCAGCACCAGGAAGGCCTCGACCGCGCCGGCCGAAGGCTGGCCACCCATCAGCACCGTGGTCTCCGACAGGTCGGGACGAATGGTGAAGGGATAGCCGGCGCCCGCAAAGGTGGCGAGATCGGGCATGTGCAGCGCGTGATAGGCGCGGCTGAGGTCAATGCTGCTGCTCGGACGCACGCTGACCCGGACATTCTCGGGCAGCGTCCCTTCGCACTTCTTCTTGTCGGCAATGATCAGATTATAGTCGAAGATCAGCTCGTTCTGGCCGAACAGATTGTAGCGTGGCAGCACGATCGAGGCGCTGGAATCGTTGGACGATGCGCCCTGCTGCGCCCCGAACAGGCTGTCCCACCAGCCGGCCCCGGCGAGCGGAAGCGTGCGCAGATACTGGTTGTTGATCGAGACATCGAGGCGCGAAGCGCGACGATCGAGCCATTTGGCCGCCGGATAGCGATAGCGCAGGTCGAGGCGACCACCCTGGCGCGGCCAGAAGAAGAGATCGGGCGCAACCCGGAAGCGCGCCGACAGCGGTCCGGGCGGCAGGCCCATGCCCTGCAGCGCATTGGCATCCATGATCTCGCCCAGCTGGACCGGGCGGTCGGTGCGCAGCCAGCGCGGCGCGGCATAGCGCGCATAGGTCGGGATGCGGACGCCGTCGAAATTCATCCGCGCGCCGCTCAGCACGCCGCGACCGCTGGCGATCGCCGCAGCGGCCAGCTTCAACTCGCTGGCGTTGCGGCCCATCACCACCAGCAATTCGCCGAACGTGTCGCGCGGATTGCGGATGACCGTGGCGCTCGGCCCGGTGATCGACAGGTTCAGGCCGGCGATCGGCCGGTCCGGCGTCGCGAACAGGATCGCGTTTCCGGTCGGGATCTGGTTGTAGACCGGCTTGAACGAAAAGCCGCGATAGCTCGCCTGGGCGCCCAGCCATGAAGCCAGGCTGGCGGCCGCCTCCAACTCGCCAGCGCGCGGCGTGCCGGCGAAGACGAAGGGCAGGCGCAGCGGCAGATTGTCGTGCCGATCAAAGAAGGGACCGGGCAGACGGCCCAGATCCGGCGCCATCGGCAGCGTCTGGACGCTGAGGTCGAACCAGGACCGGACATTGCTGATATTGGCCCAGAGCGAACTGTGGAACGGATCCTCGCAATCGCGCGCATAATGGCCGACCAGACGCAGGTTGAGCTGGTTGTCGCCGGGCAGGAACAGCGCCGGATTAACCGGAATGGTGATGTTCTGACCACCGGATTCCGCCGGGGTCAGTCGAATGGTACGGACCACTTCGCCGTTCAGCAGCACGACCAACTGGCTGAGATCGCCGAGCATGGCCGGCGACCAGGCGAAGTTCAGCGTCAGGCTGCTGTCGGTCACCACCTCGTTGCGGCGCATGCCGAAGGGAATGCCGATTTCGCCGCGCGTGCCGGCTAGGCGGATCGGCATCTTGACCTGCAGGTCGCGGAAGCTGAGCCGCTGCTTCTGCACGCCCGCTGCGGTGGCGGGCGCCAGCGTCGCGGCAGGCGCCTGTGCCGCCTGCGCAAAGGCGTGACCGCTGCCTGCGAGCACCAGCGTCCCGATCGCGGCCAGGCCGAGCAATGCGGCCGCAGCCTGCTTGGCGGCTTTCGCCGCGGCGGCCAGGCGAACGGCCTTCTTCTGTTTGCGGCGCTCCGTGCGGTTGAGGCGGAACAGGCGCTTGAGGGTCATATAGTCGACCACGATGATATCCCAGAGAGAGTGCAGGGCCGAAACCGGCTTGCGGGGGGCTACGGGCTGCCAGGCATCGGCACGGCCCATCACCGCGCGGACAAGGTGACGCGAAGAGATCATGTCCAGTTCCTGGAAGCGCAGATTGACCTCGCCCCGATCGAACCGGACCATTTCGACCGGGATCGTCAGCTTCTCGTCACCCATCGGCAGCGACATATAGGCGACGCGCCGGTCGCGCAGCGGGAAGTCGGGCGGCACGGCAATCGCCGCACCGCCCATCGAAATGTCGATCGTCGTCGCGTCAATCACATAGCCGTCGGCCATGTAGAGGGTGACCGGCAATTCGGTGATGATGCGGATATATTCGCGCGCCTGCCGCGTCTCGCGCGCGACCGAAACGGCGGCGATCAGGATGATCAGGCTGAAGACGGCCCAGACGACGTTCAGCACCAGCGTATCGGTCTGGATGTTGAACAGATGCGGGAAGAAGACCCGCTTCACGATCGCCAGCCCGATGCCGAAGATGATGAGGCCGATGCAAATCAGGTGCGGGCGCACCGTCGACAGGTCGAAATAGGTCCGGTCGAGCAGACTGCCCTTGTCCGTCACGTTGAACTTGCCCTTGCGCGGCTGGAAGAAGGTCATGACCGTGGGGCGCGCGAGGTGAAAAGCCAGGATCGTCTCGTAGATTTCGCCCCAGAACGGCCGGCGATCACCGCCCTGCGTATTGGCCGACGAGGTCATCGAACAGACCAGATGCGGCAGCGCATAGGCGAAGATCAGCGAGGCCGAGGCATGGATGATGTTCTGGCCGAAGATCAGATAGGCAAGCGGGCTGGTCAGGAAGACGATGCGCGGCAGCGGAAACTGGAAATGCAGCATCGCATTCAGGTAGCAAAGCCGCTGCTGCCAATTGAGGCCGCGCCCGAACAGCGGATTGTCGATCCGCAGGATCTGCGTCATGCCGCGCGCCCAGCGGATGCGCTGGCCGATATGCAGCACCAGCCGCTCGGTCGCGAGACCGGCGGACAGGCGTGCGCCGATATAGGCGGTATTCCAGCCCATGCGCTGCAACTTCAACGCGGTATGCGCGTCCTCGGTCACCGTCTCACCGGCAAAGCCGTTGGTCTGGGCCAGTGCATCGCGGCGGATGACGGCGCAGGAACCGCAGAAGAAGGTCGCGTTCCACAGGTCGTTGCCGGACTGGACCGCACCGTAGAACAGGTCGCCCTCACCCGGCAGGTCGCGCACCGTGCCCAGGTTGCGCTGGGCGGGATCGGGCGAATAGAAATGGTGCGGCGTCTGCATCAGCGCCAGCTTGGGATCCTGCTGGAACCAGCCGACGGTCATTTGCAGGAAGGCGCGGGTCGGCACATGGTCGCAGTCAAAGATGGCGATCAGTTCGCCATTGGTCTTCTTCATCGCGGCATTGAGGTTGCCGGCCTTGGCATGAAGATTGTCGCCGCGGGTCAGATAGCCGCAGCCGGCCTGGCGCGCGAACGCCTGAAACTCGGGCCGGCGACCGTCATCCAGGATGAAGACGCGGAAACGATCGGCGGGATAATCCATGTCCATCGCCGCGAACACGGTGTTGCGAACGATCTCCAGGCTTTCATTATAGGTCGGGACATAGACGTCGACGCTGGGCCATTGATCGGGCTCACCCTCGATCTCCACGACTTCACGGTCGAGCGGCCAGCCGGTCTGGAGGAAGCCCAGCACCAGGATCAGCCAGGCATAGACTTCGGCCAGATACAGGCCAGACCCCAACAGGAATTCTGCCAGGGTGCCAAACTCCAGCGTTTCGGTGGTGCGCCAGAACATGTAGCGGGTCGATACGATCATCGACAGGATCGCGAGCACCAGCAGTGCGCGGCGACTGCGCATGCGCCCCAATATGGTCGCGCCCACAATGGTGATGCCGGCAAAGATCCACTGCGCTTCCAGGTCGAGCGGCACGGTGATCGCCAGCAGGGCGAACAGCCCGGCCAGCACCAGCAGCCCGTTGCTCAGGATCGCCTGCCGGGCCTTCACGAAGCCGCCTCCTCGGCCGCCTCGACCAGGCCAGCCGCCTGTTCCACGGTCGTCACCAGCCTGCGCAGATCGTTGAGCGCCACGCTGGCCGGCGCGAAGCGGGCCAGCGGCTCGAACATCGCGCTGGCCTCGTTTACCGCCTCGTCACGGCGGATCGTACCAAGCAGCTTGCTGCCGAACAGTTCGCGCAGGAAGATATGGGTGTGGCGCGACAGGCGATGGGTGTCGTCCAGATGGTTGAGCACGAACCCGGTCTTGGCGAGATCGATCGTCGCCGTGCCCGGCTCGACCTTGGGCAGGGCTGCGAGCGATCCGGGACGCGGATGCAGGGGGCAGACATGCAGGGCGGCATGCGGCAGCAGCATGTCCTTGGTCTCGCGGTCCCCCGCCGCCACATCGGCAATGAAGATCTTCTTGCCGGCGAACGGCGAATGATCCGGCTTGCCCAGCAGATCCTGGAAGGTCGCGTCACGGCGCAGGCCATAGGCAGAAAAAAGCGCGACGCCCGACACCGCGATCTGGTCGGCGCCCCCGTCGTTCAGTTCCGGCAGACCCTGGGCCGGGGTCAGGCCGAAATAAAGCTTGAGAGAATCCTGATAGGTGAAGTCGAGCGCGCTGACATCATGCCCCCGCTGCGCTAGATGGATCGCCAGTTGCGCCGCGATGAAGCTGGTGCCGACGCCGCCCTTGGGCGAATGACAGAGGATCAGCGGCATCAATAATCTCGCTTGTCGGGATCGTTCGACAGATGGCCCAGGAAATCGCGCAGATTGCCGCGCGGCGCAGCGGATGGCGGCGCGTCCTGATAGGCGTCGAACATGCTGGTTACATTGGCGCGAGGTGCGGGCGCATGTTGCTCGGTCTCGGCGCGGCGGACCGCCAGCACGGCTTCCGCCTCGCGCGCTTCCAGTTTGGACAGGGGGCGTCCAACCACGCGCGGGTCGGTCAGAAGGGCCTCGAAGATAGGCCACAATTCCATGTCCGCGAAACTGTCCGCGAACTCGCGATAGCGAAAATCCCGGCGCCCCAGCCGGGCCAGAAGGCTTTCTGCGTCGGAGCGCATGGCCCTGTTCTCCCTGATATTCAAGGAAAACCTAGAGTAAAATGGTTAACAAAATCTTTAGAAATTGATCGAAGTTGCGCCATTGCGGGCGCTGCGTGCGACGCACCGTTCGTCGCACGCAGGAAAATCCCCTTTTTGCTTCAACATCTTGGCGCCGCGAGCAGCAAAAGCCCGCCGCGGCCATTGCCGCGCTTATTTGCGCGGCAATGCAACTTCCGCCTTGGCGGTCGCCAGGGTCGTGCCCAGTTGATTGACCATGCGGCAGTTGATCTGCACGACGTCGCGTCCGTCGTCGTCGACGAACTTGTCGACCACCGTGCCGGTCATGATCGTGATGTCGCCGGTGAAGGCCGGCCCGCGATAGGAGGCGACCGAATGGGTCACCATGCCCCATTCGCCGGCCCAGCCCGCCAGATAATCGACGATCCAGGCGCCCATCGACGCGCCATAGCCATAGGCCCGCGGCATGCCGATGAAGCGGGCCCAGCGCGGGAAGAGATGGCCGCGCGATGGCCCGAAATAGGCGCCATCGGTCAGTTCCGGATTGATCCGCTCCATCACCGGGTCATTTTCATGCCCCGCCATTTCCTTGACGAAGCCCAGCGCCTCCATGTCGAGGTCGGTGCGCCGGTGCGTGCCGCCCCAGATGGTGAAGAGATAGGCGCGCCATTCGGTGGTGAAGCTGGCAATGCTGTGCGGGCCGATGACACGTTCGGGCAGCGCGGCGCCGATCTGGATATCGTCCCAATAACGTTTGCCATGGCCCAGTTCGTGCAGCATCTGCACCCAGTCGAACTTGCGATCCTGGATCTGCGCCAGTTCCTCGTCGCTCCACACCGGATCTTCGGTGCCCTCGACCACATCGGTCGTCTTCTCGCGCCCCGCCTCGGCCAGATAGCGGATCGAGGTCGAGCGCTGCTTGGCGATCAGTTCGCCATTCTGGTTGTAATAATTATTGTCGCCGCGCTGGAAACAGGTCGGCCCGGCGAACTTGGTATCCTTGACCGTATAGTCGAACGGAATGCGCTCATTATGGACCAGGTCACCGCCCTGGATGCGCGGGCCATAGAACCACCATTCGTCGCCGCCGAACAGCAGGTGCGAATTGGGGATGGCGCCGACGCAGGCCGGCCCTGCGCCATGGCCATCATCCATCGTCACGGCAAAGCTCTGCGGCGCGACCAGCCGGCCCCAGCGCCCCTCGGCGGCATAATCGGCATCATAATGCAGCAGATTGGGATAATGCATCGCCTGCGCCCAGCGGCGGATGTCATTATTGTGGATCGGCTCGCGCATCCGCGCGGGCTGCATCGGCTTGCCGAGATATTGGTCGATGTCCGAACAGTCGAAGACGGCTATGCTCATGGTTCCCCTCCGAGGAAATCTTTGTTCTGCCCTGCCATGGCGGAGCAGCGCCCGCCGGCACAAGTCCAGGACCGGCAACAGCATGCGCACAGACGAGCGGGAACATCCCGCCAGGCCGCAGAAAAGCGCGATTTTTCGTCGTTTATCGCGATGCCGATGTTTGCCCTGTGCGGCCCGGCGCTTGAACAGGGCGGCGATCGCAGCTAGATTGCCGCCTCAATTCACAAGAAAAGAGACCGTGCCGTGGATTTCAACCTGACCGCAATGCCGATCTGCAACGCTGCCAGGGAAATTCATGCTCATGCCCGCCATATCCTGTTCCAATCTCGGCTGGACCACGCCTGACGGCCAGTCCGTCCTTTCCGGCCTAGACCTTCGTTTCCAAAGCGAACGCACCGCCCTTGTCGGCCGCAACGGCGTCGGCAAGACGACCCTATTGCGCCTGATCGCCGGCGATCTCACCCCCAGCAGCGGCAGCATCACCGTGCAGGGCCGGCTCGCCAGCCTGCGCCAGGCCGTGCAGTTCGGCGCGGATGAACGGATCGCCGACCTGTGGGGCGTCGCCGATGCCATCGCCCTGCTGCGCCTGGCGGAAAGCGGCGACGCCACAGCCGAACAACTGGCCGATGCCGACTGGACGCTGGAAAGCCGGATCGACGCCGCGCTGGAGCGGGTCGGGCTCGCTGCCGGACCGGATACCCGGCTTTGCACCTTGTCGGGCGGCCAGCGCACCCGCGCGGCGCTTGCCGGCGCGATCCTTGACGCACCCGATTTCCTGTTGCTGGACGAACCGACCAACAATCTCGACCGAGCCGGGCGCGCGGCGGTCGCCGAACTGGTCGATGGCTGGCGCGCCGGCCTGATCCTCGTCAGCCATGATCGCGAACTGCTGGAGCGGGTCGACGCGATCGTCGAACTCACCGGCCTCGGCGCCCAGCGCTATGGCGGCAACTGGTCCCATTATCGCGAGCGCAAGGCGGTCGAACTCACCGCCGCCGCCCATGATCTCGACATCGCGGAACGACAGGTCAAGCAGGCCGCGCGCAAGGCCCAGCTCGCGACCGAGCGCCAGCAGCGACGCGACGCAGCCGGCGCCCGCAAGGGCGCGCGCGGCGACATGCCCCGCATCCTGATCGGCGCGCGCAAGAACCAGGCGGAAGCCTCTTCCGCCGCTGGCCGCCATGTCGCGGAGCGGCTGCGCGCCGAGGCGGAGGATCAGGCGCAAGCCGCACGCAGCCGGGTCGAGATATTGGAGCCGATCCGCATCGCCCTGCCCTCGACTGGCCTGGCGCCGGATCGGATCGTCCTGCGCCTCACCGATGTCAGCGTCGGCCATGATCCCGCCATGCCCTTGCTGGCGCATGTCGACCTATTGGTCGAAGGGCCGGAACGGATCGCCATCACCGGCCCCAATGGATCGGGCAAGACCAGCCTGCTTGCGACCATGGCCGGCACATTGCCGCCGCTCGCCGGGCGGATCGACCGGCCAGTGCGTCACGCCGTGCTCGACCAGACCGCTGCGCTGCTCGATCCCACGCTGTCGATCGCGGACAATCTCGCGCGCTTGCACCCGGAACTGGACGAGAATGGCCGTCGCGCCCTGCTCGCCCATTTCCGTTTTCGCGGCGGCGCTGCGCTACAGCGCGTCGCGAGCCTCAGCGGCGGACAGATGCTGCGCGCGGGCCTGGCCTGTGTGCTGGGCAGCGCGCCGCCGCCGCTGCTGATCCTCGACGAGCCGACCAACCATCTCGACCTCGAAGCCATCGAGGCAGTGGAAGCGGGACTGCGCGGCTATGACGGCGCCCTGCTGGTCGTCAGCCATGACGAGCGCTTCCTCGACGCGATCGGCATCACGCGCCGGATCGCACTCGGCTAGGCAGCCCGCAACGCATCCGCCAATGGCTCCGCCTGATCGCCCAGGATCAGGTGCAGCCAGCCATCAGCCGATGCCGGCAGCACCCAGGCCTTGACCCCGGCGCCCCGCAACGCCGCCGCATCCACGGCAGCGGGCCGATCGATGCGCACCAGCAGGCGCGTGCCGCGCGGCTCGACCGCGCGCACGCCGGCGCCCTTGAGCAGCCCGACCAGATCGGACGTGCCCGCGACCGGCGCCGGATCATGCCCGGCCAGCGCGCTGCGGATCTCCGCCGCGACCTGATCGGCGATCGGCCCCAGCACCACCTGGAAGCCGCCGTCGCGCAGGCGGACGATGCCGCGCGCGCCCAATGCCCGCAGCCGCGCCTCGTCAGCAATCGCGCTGTCGCCCAGCACCAGCCGCAGCCGGGTGGTGCAGGCATCGACCGAGCGGACATTGGCCTTCCCGCCCAGCGCCGCGACCATCGCCGGCCCGCGCGCACCGGTCACGCTTGGCATCTCGGCCGCAGCGGCGGGCTCATCCTCGCGCCCCGGCGTCTTCAGGTTGAAGCGACGGATGCACCAGCTGAAGGTGGCATAATAGACAGCGAAATAGACAATCCCGACCGGGATCAGCATCAGCGGCTTGGTCGCAAGCCCGTAGTTCATCAGATAGTCGAACAGGCCGGCGGAAAAGCCGAAGCCCAGCTTCACGCCCAGCGCGTCCATGACGACCATCGACAGGCCGGTCAGCACTGCATGAACGACATAGAGGATCGGCGCCAGGAAGATGAAGCTGAACTCGATCGGCTCCGTCACGCCGGTGAGGAAGGAGGTGAGCGCGAGACTGAGCAGCAGGCCGCCGACCCGCTTGCGCCGATCCGGCAAGGCGGTGCGATACATGGCAAGGCAGGCGGCGGGCAGGCCGAACATCATCACCGGGAAGAAGCCAGACATGAAGCCGCCGGCGGTCGGATCGCCCGCGAAGAAGCGCTTGATATCGCCGGTCGCGCCGTGGAAGTCGCCGAGCAGGAACCAGGCGACATTGTTGATGATATGGTGCAGCCCGGTAATCAGCAGCAGCCGGTTGAGCAGGCCATAGACGAACAGGCCGAGCGGCCCGGCCGCCACCACCCATTGGCTGAGGCGATCGATCCCCGCCTCGATCCAGGGGAAGCCGAGGCCGAACATCAGCGCACCGAACAGGCCGGCCAGGCCCGCGACGATCGGCACGAAGCGACGCCCGGCGAAGAAGGCCAGATAGTCGGGCAGCTTGATGTCGGAAAAGCGGTTGTAGAGCAGACCCGCGACGATGCCCGACAGGATGCCCGCGGGCACGGAGACCTTGGCGATTTCCTTGGCGCGCCAGGCCGCCTGCGCCGCCTCCGCCACGTCGGGCGGCAGGACCAGCAGCACCTTCGCCCCCTCGGTCGTCACCAGATAGGCGATCACGCCGGCCAGGCTCGCCGCGCCATGATTTTCGCGGGCGAGGCCCACGGCGACACCGGCGGCGAAGAGCAGGCCAAGATTGGAAAAGATCGCGTCGCCCGCCGCCGCGATGAAGGGAATGGCGAGCATGTCGGGCTGGCCCAGGCGCAGCAGCAGCGCGGCGATCGGCAGCACCGCGATCGGCAGCATCAGCGCGCGGCCAAGCGGTTGCAGCCGGGCCAGCAGGGTGGCGGGACGAAAGCTCATGGCAGGACTCCTTGGGCCATGTCGCGCACGGCGGCGGCGCTTTCGGCGGCGCAGGCGCGCTCCGCCAGGTCGATGCAGCGGCCCATGTCGAGCGTGCGCACCACCGCCTTCAACCGGGCGATGGCAGCAGGCGTGGCGGACAATTCAGTGATGCCGAGGCCGATCAGGATCGGCGCGGCAAGCGGGTCGGAGGCAAGGCCGCCACAGACGCCGGCCCAGCGGCCATGACGCTGTGCGCCGCGGCCGACTTCGCGGATCAGGCGCAGCACGGCGGGATGCAGCGCATCGATCCGGTGCGACACCGCCGCATTGCCGCGATCGACTGCGAGCGTATATTGGGTCAGGTCATTGGTGCCGACCGACAGGAAATCGGCCTCGGCCGCCAGCATGTCGGCCAGCATCGCCGCCGCCGGCGTCTCGATCATCACGCCCAGCGGCACCGGCGCGTCGATCCCCAGCGCTGCCTTCTCCGCATCCAGCATCGCCCTGACCGCCCAATAGTCGGACAGGTCGGCTATCATCGGCAGCATGATGCGGCACTGGTCCGCCGGCACGGCGCGCAGGATCGCGCGCAATTGCACCTGCATCAGGTCCGGCCGGGCGAGGCTAAGGCGCACGCCGCGCAGGCCCAGCGCCGGATTGTCCTCGGCCGCCATCGGCAGATAGGGCACCGGCTTGTCGCCGCCAATGTCGAGCGTCCGCACAATCAGCGGCCGATCGCCCAATGTCGTTGCGATACCGGAATAAACATCCCTTTGCTCGGCCTCGTCCGGCGCCTCCGCCCGCTCCAGGAACAGGAATTCGGTGCGCAGCAGGCCGCAACCCTCGGCCCCGGCCGTCACGGCGACGGCGGCATCGGCCTGCGATCCCAGATTGGCGAAAATCTCGATTCGGGTGCCGTCCGCCATGCGGCAATCGGCATGGGCCTGCGACCGGTCGCGGCTGCGCTGCTCGCGCGCTGCGGCGATCCGTTCGCTGACCTCCGATAATGTGTTCACGCCCGGATCGGCATCGATCCGTGCGCCGTCCGCGTCCAGGATGACCGTACGTCCGTCGACAATGGCCAGCACATCCCGCCCGGCAGCGACCAACATCGGGATACCGGCCGACGCCGCGAGGATCGCGACATGGGATGTGGGACCGCCGGCCGCCGTGCAGATTCCGGCCAGACGGTCCCTATCGAGCGCCAGGAACTGCGAGGGGAGCAGATCCTCGGCGATCAATATGCTTTGAGTGGGCAGCGTCGGCACCGCGCTCGTCTCGCTGCCGAGCAGGGCAGCGATCAGCTGTCGCTCGATATCGATCAGGTCGGCGACACGCTCCATCAGCAGCGGATCGCCGGTCGCACGGATCGCCTCGGCCGCCTGCGCGGTCGCGTGGCGCCAGGCAAAGGCCGCGCTGCGCCCGGCATCGATCTGATGCCCGGCCGCCTCGGCCAGTTCCGGGTCGGCGAGCAGCGCGCGATGCGCCGCCGCGATCTCGGCCGCCAAGCCGTGGCCCGCCGACAATTCGGCATCGACCGCCGCCATTGCCCGCGCGAGCGCGGCATGTTCGGCCGCGCCGCCCTGCCCGTCGCGCGGCACATCGACATCGGCGACGCGCAGTTGCACCACCTGGCCGATCGCCAGCCCCGGCGCGGCCGTCACCGGCCCATGCTGCGGCACGACCGGCGCCGGCGCAGGATGATCGGCCTTCGCCTCCTCGCCCAGCCCCGCTTCGATCAGCGCCACCAGCGCCTCGACCGCCGCACGGGCATCACTGCCCTCGCCCCGGATCATGATCTCGTCGCCGCAGCGCACGCCCAGGCCTAGCAACGCAACCGTGCTGCGCGCATTGACGCTCTTGCCGTCCCGCAGGATCGCCACCGGCGCGACGAAGGTGCGCAGCAGCGCCGCGATCCGCGCGGCCGGGCGGGCATGGATGCCATGGGGCGCATCGACCCGCACGACCCGCTCATGGCTGTCACCTTCGCTGTCACCCTTGGCCGCCACCGGCGCCAGCGCCGTGATCCGCGCGACGCCATCATTCCAGCCAACCAGCCGATCGAGCGGCTCCAGCGACAGGGCATAGCCCTCACCCGCCAGCACCACCGGCGTGATCAGCGCCTTGGCCCCTTCCGCCACGGCATCGAGATCGAAACCGATCAGCAGGTCGCCGGCCGCAACGGCATCGCCCGGCTTCACCTGCGGCGCGAAACCCTTGCCGCTCAGCGTCACCGTCTCCAGACCGACATGGATCAGCAGTTCCGCGCCATTGGCAAGACGCAGCGAGACCGAATGGCCAGTCGGCGCCACCGTCAGCACGATCGCGGCGGCGGGCGCGCGGACTTCGCCTTCGATCGGGTCGATGGCAAAGCCCTCACCCATCATCCGCTCGGCAAAGACCGGATCGGGCACGCTTTCGATCGGCGCCAGCCAGCCCGCCAGGGGCGCGCGCAACGTCACGCTGGCCATCATCCCGCTCATGGGATCAGTTCCACCTGCTTGATCGCCCATAGGGGCTCAACATCCTTCGCCGTATAGGTGATGCACAAATTCTCCTTGCCGCTGCGCGGCGCGATCGGCGCGACCAGGCGGGTCACTTCCGGATTGCCGACCGCTGGCGCCAGCGGCAGCACGGCGATGCGCTCGCCCTCGCAACTGCCGGCCCGCACTTCCACCTCGCCCGCCGGGGTCGCCGGGGCGCGGAAATGGATGGCGTCGCGATCCTTGCCGATCTGGAAATTGAACGGCAGCTGGCCGACATCGATCGCAATCTTCGACGCGCCGCCGACCGGGGCGTCGGCATAGAACCAGCAGGGCTGCAGGATATCCGTCAGGAAATGCGCCCGCTCGCCCTTCGCCGGAGCATCATCCTCCAGCGACAGCACGACCTTGTTGGCGCAGCTTGCCAGTTGCTCGTCGGTGCGGCGCCGCAGGAAGGACGCGTCGAGACCGATGTCGATCGCGCCCGGCATCATCCCGCCGTGCCAGGCGGTGCCGGCGCGCAGCCGGGTGCCGACCGGCAGGCTGAGACCGTCCTTGTAAACCGGTGCGCGCGGCGTCACCGCGCTGCCGTCCAGCGTATAATGGATCGGGAAGCCCGACTGGCTTTCCAGCGTCACCCGCGCCGTCTTGTCGCCCGGCGCATAGTCGGTCTTCGCCGTCACCGTCAGCGCGCTGATCGCGGGCTTGAGGCCCAGCGTCCCCATCCGCGTCATCTGCGGCACCAGCCGGTCCATGAAGCTGGCGAAATCATGGCTCGCGACCGGCGACCAGCCGATTTCGGCCACCGCGCTGCCGCGCGGGAATTGCTGCCACTGGGCGCGTTCCTCGGTGCGGACATGCTCGGTGAAGAGATTGCCCTGCAGCCCCAAAATATGCTGCTGCTCGGCGGCACTCAGCCCTTCGGGTTCTGGATTGAAATCATAGACGCTGCGCAGGTCGGACAGATGGCCACGCCCCGGCGGTTCCAGCGGCCCGAAGCCCTGGCGATTGTCGAAATAGAGAATCGGCGCCGGGCTCAATATCGCGTCATGGCCCGACTTGGCGGCCGTCACCGCCCCCTCGATCCCACGCCAGGAGGTGATGGTGGCATGGGGCGAGGCACCGCCTTCCAATATTTCGTCCCAGCCAATCGGCTTGCGGCCATGTTTCGTCAGGAAATCGTCGATGCGGTGCATGAACCAGCCCTGCATCGCATCCTCGCTGCTGATACCCAGCGCCTTCATCTTCGCCTGCATTGCCGGCGAGGATTTCCACTGGTCCTTCACCGCCTCGTCGCCGCCGATATGGATATAGGGCGACGGAAACAGCGCCATCACATCGGTCAGCACATCCTCCAGGAAGGTGAAGGTCGCATCATCGGCATTGTAGAGCCAGGGGAAGACGCCCCAGTCGGACTCCGTGCCCGGCGGGATCGGCACGCCCATGCCGAGCTTAGGATAAGCGCGGATCGCCGCCAGCGCATGGCCCGGCATCTCGATCTCCGGCACGATCATGACGCCGCGCGCGGCGGCATAGGCAACGATCTCGCGGATTTCGGCCTGGGTGTAGAAGCCGCCGACCTTGGGCAGCGGCGGCGCGCCGGGCGCCCCGGCGGGCACGCGCCAGGCGGAAGTTTCGGTGAGGCGCGGATATTTGGGGATTTCGATGCGCCAGCCCTGATCATCGACCAGATGCCAGTGCAGCCGGTTGAGCTTGTTGACCGCCATCCAGTCGATCAACTGGCGGACATAGGCCGGCGACTGGAAATGGCGGGCGCTGTCGAGCATCAGCCCGCGCCACTGGAAGCGCGGCGCGTCGGCAATGTGCATCGCCGCGACCGATACCGGGCCAGCAGCCTGATCCTGCGTCATCGCCTGCCACAGCGTCACCGCGCCATAGAGCAGCCCCGCATCGTCGCCGGCGGCGATCGTGGCACCCTTGCCGGTCACGTCGAGGGTGTAGGATTCCGCTGCACCGGTCTTGGCGCGGCGGAACACTATCGCATTGTTGGCGTCAGCGCCCGTCTCGATCCGGGGACGAAAGCCCCGGCTGCGCGCGACCAGATCAGCGAACCGCTCGGCCGCGTTGCGGGCAGCGGCATCGCCGACAGGCACCCGGATCGGCGTGGTCGAGCTGATGAGAAAAACGCCCTGCCCTTCCCGCATCTGCGCGGGCACCGGCAACAGGCGGGGCAGTTCGGCCATGGCCGGGGCGGTGGCGATGCCGGACAGCATCAGCGACGCAAGCAGCGTCAGGCGGCGGGCACGGATCACGAAACAGGCTCCCGAAAATAGCGTGCCCTTGCCGCGCCGCGCGGACGCGACAAGGGACGTGCGGCGGGCGGACGCTGTTGCGTTCCGTCCCGCCGTCTTCAAGTCATGCGCCTTCTGACAGGCGAGGCAATCAATAGTTGAAGTTCACCGTCGCCAGGAACTTGCGGCCCGAGCGATAGACGCCGCGCGGCAGTGCCGTGGTGTTGGCATAGGCATAATATTCCGCGTCGGTCAGGTTCATGCCCGACAGGGTGATGCCGATCTGCGGCGTGACATCATAGGTCGCCGACACGTCCAGATTGTCGGAGTCCCGCACGAACATACTGTCGCCGCGGTCGATGCCGGTGAAATATTTCGACCGCCAGGTGTAGGTGGCGCGCAGCGCGACCGGGCCGCTTTCGAAGAAGGGGCTGACGCTGGCCTGATGCTTGGAATTATAGGGCAGCGCCTGGCCGCCTTCACCCGAACCGTCGGAATAGGTGTAGTTGGCCAATATGCCGAAGCCATAAGGCAGGTTCTGCTGATAGGCGACGGCAAAACCCTTCACCTCGGCCGAACCGGCATTGTAGGGACGGCTGATCTGATAGGTCGTCACCCGGCCCTGCGACTGGTTGAAATAGCTCTCGGGCGCCGTCTTCTGCAGGATATAGTTGCTGATATCCTTGTAGAAGACTTCCGCCGACAGGATCGAGCCCTGCTTGAAATACCATTCGACCGAGGCGTTGAGATTGCCCGAGGTATAGGGTTTCAGGTTCGGGTTGCCGCCACCGCCGGTCAGCACCGTGTCCGACAGCCAGAAATAATTGGTCATGTCGGCATAGTTGGGACGCGACATCACCTTGGCGGCGGAGAAGCGGACGATCAGATCCTGCTGCGCGGTCCAGGCTATGTTGGCGCTGGGCAGCCAGTTGTCATAGCTGCGCTTGGTCGTCTGCCAGGTCCAGTCGGCTTGGCTGTTGCAGGGCGCGCCCGGATTGCAGACATAGCCGGCGCTGTCAGTCTTGGTGTTCACATAGCGCACGCCGAAATTGCCGCGCAGCGTGCCGGTGTCGAAATTGGCCTGGGCATAGACCGCGTTGATGTCTTCCTGGATGTTCCAGTTGCCGGCGGTAAATTCGGCCGCCGCGAAGATCGACGGCGTCGGCAGCGTCTGGCCTTCCAGATAGTCGACCATCGACGGGCCGCTGATGATGAAGCGGTCGGTCATCTGGTCGTTCACGCCGCTGAAGCCGCGCAGATAATTGCCCGCGACCGTCTTGGGATCGAACTGCGCCGCCGCGACGCCCAGACCATTGAGCGCGATGCCCGCATATTGCTGGCCGGTCTCGTGATGGCGATATTTATAACCGATCTGGATGCGCTTCAAAGCACCGTCGAAATCGAAGCCGAGGTCAGCCTGGCCGTAACGCTCCTTGTCGCTGGTCGGCTTGGTGACGGTGTTGCCGCTCCAGCCCGGATCGGTGACGAAGGCATTGGGGTTGCCCTGAACGTCGGTGGCATAGCTCAGCGAACCCGGCGACTTGGGGGCGCCGCCAATGTTCACGGTATAATCCGCCCAGTTGAGGAATTCGAGGAAGACCTGGCGCTTGGTGCCGCCGTCCGCGTCCGACAGGCCGCCTTCGACCGTCAGATCCCAGGTACCGCCGTCCCAGCGCGCCTTGCCGCGATAGGTGTCGGACTTCATCTCCGCCTCGCGATACTGGACGTCCAGCACCGACAGCGCATTCTTGAAGCTCGCGCTCGTGACGATGCCGTTATTGACCTCCAAGCCGGTCAGCGCGCCCAGGCTGTTCCAGGTATTGCCCTGGAAGGCATACATGGACTGGTTGAGGTTGTTGTAGGTGGCGTCGATCTTGAGCCAGCTCGCTTCCAGCGTCAGCTCGTCGACCGGCTTCCACTGGGCAGTGGCCGAATAGGTCAGGCGCTCGCGGCCCTGCTCGAAATAGGAGGTGCCAAAGGCGTTGGGGCTGATCGCGTCGAGATTGTTGCTGAGCGTGGTGGCGCATTCGCCGACGCAGCCATTGTCGCGCGAGTCCACCGGATTGTCGGCATTGCCGCCGGCCCACTGGTCGGCCTTCATCGTGCCATAAGTCTCCACGCCGTCGCGGCGCAGCCGGTCCTTGGCGCGCTGGAACGAGGCGAGGATGCCGAACGTGCCTTCCTCATTATGCCAGCTGACCAGCGCCGATCCCTGGATATCACCCTTCTTCGAGCGATCATTGTAGAGATAGCCAAGCTGACCCGCCATGGTGAAGGGCTTCAGGTCCAGCGGCTTGCGGGTCACGACATTGACCGTGCCGCCGATCGAACCTTCGTCGATACGCGGTTCGGGCGACTTGTAGACGTCGACCCGGCCGACCAGCTGCGGTGCGAGCAGCGCATAGTTGAAGGTGCGGCCCGGCGAATCGAGGATGAACCAGTCGGCCGACGCCACGGTCTGGCCGTCCAACAGGGTGCGGTTGAGCGCCGGATCGGTGCCCAGGATCGACACTTTTTCGCCCTGGCCAAACTGGCGGTCGACGGTGACGCCCGGCACCAGCGTCAGCGCTTCGGCGACATTGGTATTGGGGAATTTGCCGACATCTTCGGCGGAAATGCTGTCGACGATCGCGTCGGCGTTACGCTTGACGTCGATCGCCTTGGCGAGCGAGGCGCGATAGCCGGTGACGACGATATCGCTGGCATTTGCATCGGCGGCCGGCGCGGAAGCGTCGCTTCCCTGCGCATGCGCGGCACCGGAAAACAGCGCGATGGCGCTGGCGGTACCGACCAGAAAAGTCCGAATCCCCATATCTCACCCCTTATTTATATTTGATGCATGGCACCAATTGGGCGGACCAACTGCATACCAATAAGCAGACCATCCGCCGAAGTCATATCGCCGTCAAGAGGGATATTTTCAAAATTGTGACGGTGTTTGGAATTTTTCACTGGCATATGGTATTTAATTGGTCTTAGTGTGCAAGCAACACAGATGCTGGTGGAGACGAGATGCCGCTGCTTGCCGAACAGATTGGACCGCTCGACGCGCTGGGCGGTGGCCCGCTCTACCGTCGGCTCGAAGACGCGCTACGCGAAGCGCTGCGCACCCAGCGACTGAAGCCCAATGAAGCGCTGCCGCCCGAACGCGACCTGGCATCGGAACTCTCGGTGTCCCGCATTACGCTGCGCAAGGCGCTGGATTCCCTGGTCGAGGAAGGACTGCTGGTGCGCAAGCAGGGCGCCGGCACCTTCGTCGCCAACCGGGTCGAAAAGCAGTTCGCCAAGCTCTCCTCCTTTTCCGAGGATATGGCGGCACGCGGCCGCACCGTGCGCAGCGAGTGGCTGGGCCGCAGCGTCGGCGCGGTCACGCCCGACGACGCGCTGACGCTGGGCCTCAGCCCCGGCGCGGCCGTCTACCGCTTCAACCGTATCCGCTATGCCGACGATGTCGCGATGGCGCTCGAATATTCGACCATTCCCGGCTTCGGCCTCGACGGTGTCGATGTCGTCGGCGCCTCGCTCTATGCCGCCCTGGAAGCCGCCGGCAACCGTCCGGTCCGCGCCCTCCAGCGCCTGCGCGCCGTGCTGTTCAACGCCGAACAGGCCAAGCTGCTGGGGATCGAGGCGGGGGCGCCCGGCCTCTATATCGAACGGCGCGGCTTCCTGGACGATGGCCGCGTCATCGAAGCGACGCAAAGCTGGTACAGGGGCGATGCCTATGACTTCGTTGCCGAACTCGACATGCGCGCCTGACCGAAAAGATGCCTGACACGATGCTCAATCCGCAAGATACCCTGATGTTCGCCGAGGCCGCAGAGGCCGGCGCCGTCATCGCCCGCCAGTTCGCCGCCAACGCCGAAACGATCAGGGCGCTGGCCGCCAGCCTGCGCGCAAATCCGCCGCGCGGCATCGTCACCTGCGCCCGCGGCAGTTCCGATCATGCGGCGACCTTCGCCAAATATCTGTTCGAAACCCGCCTGGGCCTGCTGACCACCTCGGCCGCACCCTCGATCGCCTCGGTCTATGGCACCGCCCCGGCGCTCGCCGACATGCTGGCCATCGCCATCTCGCAGTCGGGCAAGAGCCCCGATATCCTGGCCACGGTCGATGCCGCCAAAAGCGCGGGCGCCAGGACCGTCGCGATGGTCAATGTCGCCGACTCGCCGCTTGCCGGCCAGGTCGATACGCTGCTGCCGCTCCACGCCGGCCCGGAACGCAGCGTCGCCGCCACCAAATCCTATATCGCCTCGATCGCCAGCCTGCTGAACCTTGCCGCCCATTGGAGCGAGGATGCGGAATTGCTGGCAGCGCTGGACGCCGCCCCTACCCTGCTCGCCCAGGCCTGGGCCTGCGACTGGACGCCGCTGGTCGAACAACTCGCCACAGCGCGCGGCCTCTACGTCATCGGCCGCGGCATCGGCTTCGGCATCGCGCAGGAAGCTGCGCTCAAGTTCAAGGAAACCAGCGGCCTTCATGCCGAAGCGTTCAGCGCGGCGGAGGTCAAGCATGGCCCGATGGCGCTGGTCGGTCCCGATTTCCCGCTGCTGGTGTTCCGCCAGGCGGACGAGACCGCCGAAAGCGTCGATGAACTGGTGCGCGAGGTCGTTGCGCGGGGCGGCCAGGTGCTGATCGCCGGCGAGCCGGTGGATGGCGCCATCCACCTGCCGGTTCCCGCCGCCCATCCCGCGATCGAGCCGATGCTGCAGGTCCAGGCCTTCTACCGCGCGGTCAATGCGCTGTCGGTCCGGCGCGGCTTCAATCCAGATCAGCCCCCGCACCTTGCCAAGGTGACGGAGACCCTCTGATGCGTCACGCTCTGGTCAACGGGTCGATCCTGATCGACGGCCACTTCCATGCCGGCAAGGCGCTGCTGATCGAGGGCGATCGCATTGCCGCGATCCTGCCCGACGCCGATGTCCCGGCCGATGTCGCGCGGCGCGACTTGGGCGGCGACCGGCTGGTGCCCGGCTTTATCGATACGCAGGTCAATGGCGGCGGCGGCGTGCTGTTCAATGATGCCCCAACGATCGAAGGCATCGCCGCGATCGGCGCCGCCCATCGGCGTTTCGGCACGACCGGCTTCCTGCCGACGCTCATCAGCGACGATCTGGCCGTCATCCGCCAGGCGGTCGCCGCCGTCGACGCCGCGATCGAGGCAGGCGTGCCGGGCGTGCTCGGCATCCATATCGAAGGACCCTATCTCAATATCGAGCGCAAGGGCATTCACGACGGCGACAAGATCCGGCCGCTCGATGCCGAGGGGCTGGAAGTTCTGTCTTCGCTCAAGCGCGGTCGCACCCTGGTCACGCTGGCGCCCGAACGGACCTCGCCCAACATGGTGCGCCAGCTTGTGGAGCGCGGCGTGATCGTCGCGGCGGGACACAGCAATGGCCGCTATGAGGACATGATTGGCGCGATCGAGGCCGGCCTGTCGGGCGTCACCCATCTCTACAATGCCATGTCGCCACTGGGCTCGCGCAAGCCCGGCATCGTCGGCGCCGCGCTGGAGCAGGACAGCGTGACCTGCGGTATCATCGTCGATGGCCATCATGTCAGCGCCACCGCGCTCAAGATCGCGCTGCGCTGCAAGCCGGAAGGCACGCTGATGCTCGTCACCGACGCCATGCCCTCGGTCGGCTCCGACGCGGACGAGTTCATGCTCCAGGGTCGCCATATCCTGGTCCGCAACGGCGCCTGCACCGATGATGCCGGCACGCTGGCCGGTTCCAATCTCGACATGATCACCGCCGTCCACAACAGCGTCGCCATGCTGGACGTCCCGATCGAGCGCGCCATCGCCATGGCATCGGCGGCCCCGGCCGCCTTCCTCGGCCTTGCCGCCGAAACCGGTCGCATCGCGCCCGGCCTGCGCGCCGACCTGCTGCAATTGAATGCCCAGGGCGCGGTCGTGCGCAGTTGGATCGGCGGCAGCTACTGAACCAAACATCGCCGGGGCGGTTGGATCGCGCCCCGGTTCCCTGCCTGCTCGGCCCCGCTTATGATACAGATCGTCTCACGGCCGCTGGACGTCGGGACAAGACCTGTTGCCTTGAGAGGATGCCGATGAAAACCGCCCTGATCGCCACCAGCCTGATCTTCGCTGCGACCACGCCGCACATCGCCATGGCGCAGGCCCCTGCCGCCGCGCCTGCCCCAGCCTATAGCGTCGAGACGACCGACATCGGCACATTGCTCGACAATCCGGCGACCAAGGCCGTCCTGGACAAGAATCTGCCGGGCTTCACCGCCAATCCGCAGATCGACATGGCGCGTTCGATGACGCTGAAGGGCGTGCAGCAATATGCTGCCGACACGCTGACCGACGCCGCGCTTGCCAAGGTGCAGGCCGATCTCAACAAAATTCCGGCCAAGAAATAAGGATAAGGCCGGCGCGCATCATCGCGCCGGCTGACCGGCTAGGCGGTGGGTTCGTCGGCATCCTTGCCGGTGGCGTGGCGCATCAGCGCCTCCACCATGGCCAGCGCCTCTTCATGGCCCAGCGTCACGCCCAGGCTCTGCTCCATCACGATCGACCGGGCCATGCCCGCCGTCAGCACCGAAAGCCCCACAGGCGACAGCCCCGCGCCGTCGGCCGCGCCGATCGCCCGCGTCTGGATATCGCGCAATTCCTCGACAAAGGCGGCGATTTCCTGGCGGATCGCCTTGCGATGGTTGGACAGCGCCATGAACTCCAGCACGATCGCGCTGCCATCCGGATCGGAATTGAGCTGCCACAGCGCGCGCAGCGGATCGGACGTATCCAGCCGGTTCGCCAGTTCTTCCTTGAACCGGGCCGACAGACTGCGGAACAGCGCCAGCAGCAGGTCGTCGGTCGTCGCAAAATGATAATGGACCAGCGCCGGCGTTACGCCGACGATCTTCGCCACGCGCCGGGTGGTGACGGCGGCATAGCCCTCCTCGACCATCAGCCTCTCGGTCGCGGCCAATATCGCGCCGCGCGCCGATGCGCGTTCCTTCCTGCCGGCGCGGGTTATGCCTTTCTCCATCGCCCCTGCGGCCTATTCGTCCAGCATGTCCATCACGTCGCGCGCGGCATTGCGATCGGCTTCATCCTCGAAGGCGACATCCAGATCAGGCGCCGCGCCCAGCATGTAGAGCAACGTCCACAGGGCGAAGCGCCGGGGGCGGTCGGTCTCCAGCCCGAAGGCCACCTGCATCCGCTCGATCCCGGCTGCCATGCCCTCCGGCGGTACGCTGGCAAGGTCGTCGGTGCCGAAATAATGGCGAAACTGATCGTCTAAATCCATCGCCGCGCTATCCCACAGCGCGGCGCGCTTGACCAGACGGATCAGGCCGACCGCTTGGGCAGTTCGATCTCCGCCTTGGCCGTGGCCAGCACCGCGCCCACCTGATTGGCCATGCGGCAATCGACCTGCACCATGTGCCGGCCATCCTCGTCCACGAACTTGTCGAGGATGGTGCCGGTGGTGATGGTGATGTCGCCGGTCAGCGCCGGGCTGCGATAATTGCAGGCCGAATGCCGGATCATCCCCCATTCGCCCGCCCAACCCGCGAAATAATCGGTGATCCACGCCCCCATCGATGCGCCATAGCCATAGCCGCGCGGCATGCCGATGAAGCGGGCCCAGCGCGGGAAGAGATGGCCACGCGACGGGCCGACATAGGCACCGTCGGTGAATTCGGGATTGATCGCCTCCATCACCGGGTCATTCTCATGCCCCGCCATTTCCTTGACGAAGCCCAGCGCCTCCATGTCGAGGTCGGTGCGCCGGTGGGTGCCGCCCCATTGGGTGAAGATATAGGATCGCCATTCGGTCGCGAAGGACACGATCGAATGCGGGCCGACCACCCGTTCTGGCAGCGCCGCGCCGACCGTCACATCATCCCACCAGCGCCGGTCATGGCCCAGATCGTGGAGCATCTGGACCCACTGCATCTTGCGCGCTTCCAGTTCCTCCAGTTGGTCGTCGGTCCAAACCGGATCGTCAAAACCTTCGGTCGGGACATTATCCTTGCCCGCTTCCTGGCTGTAGCGGATCGAGGTCGAGCGCTGCTTGGCGATCAGGTCGCCCTGCTGGTTATAATAGAAATTGTCGCCGCGCTGGAAACAGGTCGGACCGGCGAACTTGGTATCCTTGACCGTATAGTCGAACGGGATGCGTTCATTGAGGATGCGGTCGCCCGCCACCATGCGCGGGCCGTAGAACCACCATTCATCGCCGCCGAACAGCATGTGCGAATTGGGCACCCGGCCAATGCAGGACGGCGCGGAGCCATGGGCGCAGTCCATCGTCACGGCAAAGCTCTGTGGCGCGACCATGCCGCCCCAGCGGCTCTGCGCGGCATAACCCGCATCATAATGGAGCCGGTTGGGATAATGCATCGCCTGCACCCAGCGGCGGATATCGCCATTGTTGATCGGCTCGACCATCCGCGCGGGCTGGATCGGTTTGCCTAGATAATTGTCGATATCCGAACAATCGAGCGTCGGGCTGGTCATGGATCGTCTCTCCGAAAATGGGCTTGTTTGATGCCAAGGCTAACGACGCCCCGACACCACGACTTGACCAAAATGGACAGGCGTCCGGCCATTGCCGCGCCTCGCAAAATTGCCCAGAAGCGGATCGGGAGAAGGACGGAAAGGACGATATGGCTACCGCTCGCAGACTTGGCGCCGAAGGATCGCAGAACCGCGCCCGCTTCATCGACGCGGCCGAAACGATCCTGACAGAGGTCGGCGAACATGGCATTTCCGCGCGGCAGGTGGCGCAGCAGGCGGGCTTGAAGACCCAGCTTCTCTATTATTATTTCCGCACCATGGACGATCTGCTGCGCGCCGTGGTGCAGCGGATCAACGAGCGGCGCATGGCCCGGTTTGAGCAGGCGCTCGCCGCGCCCAGCCCGCTGCGCGCCATGTGGGAGATGATGCGCGATCCCTCGACCGCTGCCCTTGCCGCAGAACTCAGCGCCATCGCCCATCATCGCGAGGCGGTGCGGGCAGAGATCGTCACCGCCGCCCAGGCGTTCCGCGCGCATCAGGCGCAGGCCGTCGCGGCGCTGCTGCCCGCCGATCAGGCCGCCAACGCCAGCGGCCTAGTGATGATCGCCGCCTCGCTCGCCCGCATGCTGGTCAGCGAAACGGCGCTTGGCCTGACCGAAGGCCATGACCAGGCCTTGGCGATGATCGAGGCCATGCTGGACCAGCTCGAAGCCAAATGATCGCCCCGGCGCTATTACCAATCCTGCCATCGCACCACCCCGCCCACCCCTGCTAACAACCTGTTCAGCATCGCGGTCCAGCACAGGCCAGCGGGGCAAGGAGAGGTCATGGCAGCACTGGAAAACAAGGTCGCGCTGGTCACCGGTGCATCCTCGGGCATTGGCGAGGCGGCGGCACTCGCGCTGGCGCTTGAGGGTGTCAATGTCGCTGTCAACGGACGGCGTCGCGACCGGCTCGACGCGCTGGTCGCCCGGATCGAAGCGGCAGGCGGCACTGCGATCGCCCTGCCCGGCGACGTGTCTATCGAGGCAGATGCAGCAGCGGCCGTCGCTGACACGGTGGCGCGGTTCGGCCGGCTCGACATCCTCGTCAACTCCGCCGGCGTCAACGAGGCGGGCGGCATCGAAAGCCTGACCAGCGCCCAGTGGCAGCGGGTGATCGACATCAACCTGATGGGCACCATCCATGCCTGCCGCGCCGCCTTCCCGGTAATGAAGGCACAGGGCAGCGGCGACATCGTCAATATCTCCTCGACCGCCGGGCGCCGCTCGGGCTGGCGCTTCGCCGCCTATTCGACCAGCAAGTTCGGCCTGACCGGCTTCACTGAAAGCCTGCGGCAGGAGGGCGGCCAGGCTGGCATCCGCGTGTCGATCATCGAACCGGGCGCGACCGCGACCGAGATCGCCAGCTCCATTTCCGACCCGCAATGGCGCGACATGATCCAGCAGCACACCCACAAGGACGGGGCGATGGCGCCGGACGATATCGTCGCGGGCATATTGCTCGCCGTCAGCCTGCCGCGCCGGGCCAATGTGAGCCGCATCCTGATCCAGCCGACCGTCGACACGGAGCCGATGCCATGAGGCTGGCAGGCAAGAGCGCGGTCATCACCGGCGCGGGATCGGGCATGGGCAAGGCGATGGCGCAGCGCTTCGCGCAGGAGGGCGCGCGCGTGCTGTGCGCCGACATCAGCGGCGCACAGGACGAGGTCGCCGCCGCCATCGGCAATGGCGCGATCGGCCTGCATGTCGACGTTGCCGAGGAAGCGGACGTGCAGGCGATGATCGCCACGGCCCGCGACGGCTTTGGCCGGGTCGACATCCTCGTCAACAATGCCGGCTTCGGCGGCGGCATCATGCCGCTGCACGAACAGAGCAGCGACAATTGGGACCGGGTCCATGCCGTCAATCTGAAGGGCGTATTCCTGGGCATGAAATATGGCGTGATCGCCATGCTGGAAAGCGGCGGCGGCGCGATCGTCAATATCGGATCGGCCACCGGCATGGTCGGATGGAAGGGGCATGGCGTCTATGCCGCCGCCAAGGGCGGGGTCAGCCAGATGACCAAATGCGCCGCGCTCGATTATGCCGCGCACAATATCCGCGTGAACGCCGTGCTGCCCGGATCGATCTGGACCGGGCTGGTGCCGATGGCCAAGGATCATCCCGAACCGCCGCCCGGCATCTTCCGCGTGCCCGGCATCCCTATGGACCGGTGGGGTCTGGCCAGCGAGATCGCCAATGCGACGCTATTCCTCGCCAGTGACGAGGCATCCTACATCACCGGCACCTTGCTGCCGGTCGATGGCGGCTATTGCATCGGCTTTTCCGGCATGGCCGCCGAACAGGGTTGAGATCGAAGGAGCAGGATCATGAACGTCATTCACAAGAGCCGCGTGACCTTCCGCCCGGTCAAGCCGCTGATCGGCGCGGTGGTCGAGGCCGATCGGGAGGCCTTGTTCGATCCCGAAGTGGTCGCCCAGTGCCGCGACATGCTGGAGGAACGGACCGTGCTGGTCATGCCGCAGGTTCATTTCACCAATGAGGAGCAACTGGCCTTCACCGACCTGCTCGGCGGGCGGCTCAACCTCACCAGCGAAGCGACAACCAACAAGGACGAGGACGTCTATCAGGTGACGCTGGATCGCAAGATCAACCGCGCGCCGGAATATGTGCTGGGCACCTTCTTCTGGCACATGGACGGCATGCCGATGGAAATGCCGCCGCCGCTCGCGACGCTGCTCTCGGCCCGGCGCCTGGCGCCCAAGGGCGGCCAGACCGAATTCGCCAACACCTTCGCCGCCTATGAACAGATGCCCGAAGCGCAGCGCGCCGAGATCGAGGATCTGCGCATCATCCACAGCGTCGCCGCCAGTCTGCGCTCGATCGCCGACGCCATTCCCGAGGCGGAAAAGGGCAAGCTGGCGATCGGCGTCGAGAAGGAACGACCGCTGGTCCAGACCCACAAGAATGGCCGCAAGAGCCTGATCGTTGGGTCGACCGCCGACCGGATCGTCGGCATGGAGCTGGCCTATGGCCGCGCCTATATCGCACGGCTCAACGAATGGGCGACCCAGCCCGATTTCGTCTATCAGCATCAGTGGCAGGCGGGCGACTTCGTGATCTGGAGCAACACCGGCGCGCTGCACCGGGTGGTGCCCTATGCCCGTGATTCCGGGCGAATGATGCACCGCACCTCGATTGCGGGCTGAAGGGTCAGGCGGGCGCGTGCAACCGCGCCCGCAACCGCGTCGGCGACGCGCCGAACCAGTGATTGCAGCTGCGCGTCATCACTGACTGTTCGGAAAATCCCAATTTCTCCGACACATGGGCGAAGTCGATGTCGGTCTGCTCCAGATAGTAGCGCAATATGTCGCGCCGCACCTCATCCTTGATCTTCTGGAAGCTCGTGCCCTCCATCGCCAGCCGGCGGTGCAGCGTGCGCGGATGCAGCTCCAGCTCGGCCGCAACCCGATCGTTCGAGCAATGGGCGGTCCACAGCCATTGCATGACGATGCCGCGCACCTGCGCATGCAGCGGCGGATGGCGATGGGGAAATTCCCGTTCGATATGGGCCGTGACCGCGGCGAAGACCGCGGCGTCCCGGTCGATCACCGGACTTGCCATGTCGCGCTCGGAAAAGCTGATCCCGTCCTCATTCTGGCCGAAATGGACCGGGCATCCGAAATAGCGGCGATAGATGCGCGCCGGCGAGATCGGCTGGTGACGAAAATGCACCCGCCGCGCCCGTGCCCGGCCGCCGGTCAGTTCCATCGCGAAAAGATGGCCGACCAGCAGGATATGCTCCATCGCCTGCGCCCGATTGGGCACGCCGTCGAGCAATATGTCGTGCCCGACGAAGACATGGCGGACGGAAGGAAAGCGCCGCAGCCACACCGACGCCGCCAGGCTGTGCGCATAATTATGGCTGCACACATAATCGATCGCCGCGCCGAAGGTCGGCGCGTTGCGCATCGCGTCGCCCAGTGGCCCGAACAGGTCGACGCCGCGCTGGCGCAGGGCAAGACGCATGCCGAAATCCGGGCAGGCGAGCCGATGCGCCGCATCCTCGATCAGCGCGATGGCCTGGCGATAGCTGGGCGACGCATCGCCGCTGTCCGGCGCCTCCCCGCCCAGTTCCGCCACCAGCTCCGGCAGGAACCGCAGCATATGCGCATTGATCGCCTCGAACGCGTCGCGCTGCTCATCCATCGCCGGACCTCCCATTCGGACAGGCTGGCACCGCCAGTCCGAATAGGTCAAGCGACCGCGGCCCCATTTCGGCGGGGCGATGCCGTCAAAGCCAGTTGAGCTTGCGGAAACGCCGGTAGAGGATGGAACAGATCAGCAGGATCACCGCCAGTACGACGAAATAGCCGTAGCGGGTCTTGAGCTCGGGCATATGCTCGAAATTCATGCCGTAGATGCCGGCGATCGCGGTCGGCACCGCCAGAATCGCGGCCCAAGCGGCAAGCTGACGGGTGATCGTGCCGGTGCGCTGCTGCTCCAGCAAATTGCTGAACTCGAAGACGGAATTCAGCACATCGCGCAGATCGTCGACCATCGTCTGCACCCGCCGCACATGATCGCGCACATCGCTGAAATAGGGACGGGTTTCCGGATCGATGCAGGGCAAGTCGATCTTGACGAACTTGGTCGCGACCTCCTGCATCGGCCCCAATATACGCTGGAAGCGGATCAACTGGCGCCGCAGGTTGAAGATACGGGTGATCTCGTCGCGGCCGAGGAAATTGTCGACTGTGTGCTGCTCCATCGTCAGCACTTCCTCCTCGATCCCCTCGACGATCGGCAGATAGCCGTCGACGATGAAGTCGAGGATGGCGTGCAACACATAGTCGACGCCATGGGCCAGCCGATCCGGCACCGCCTCCAGCGCATGACGCAATTCGATATGCCCCCGCGCCGAACCATGGCGGACGCTGATGATATGGCTGTGGCCGACGAAGATCGCTGTCTCGCCATAGGCGATCGCCCGCTCCTCGACATGGGCAGTCCGTGCCACCACGAACAGTTGCTCGCCATAAATGTCGACCTTGGGCAGTTGATCCGCCTTGATCGCGTCCTCCACCGCCAGCGGATGGAGATTGTAATTTTGCTGCAGCGTCCGCATTTCCTCGGCCGTCGGGCTGGCAACGCCGATCCAGACGAATTCCGACTTGTCTTCGGCGCAGTCGATCCGTTCGGTGATCGACACTTCGCGCACGCGTTGGCCGTTGCGATAGAGATAGGCGGCAATGACGGTCATTCGGGCCTCGAAATCATGCTATTCGGCCAGCCTAGCGTGGCCAGCCGTGATCGGGAAGGCGATCAGGCGGCGGGTGATGGCGCCTGCACCACCAGCATCGCGCCCTGCGCGTCGCGCAGGCGGACATAAAGCTTGCCATCCGTCGGCGCCGGGACCGTCAGGGTCGATCCGGTGAAGCCCTGCGCCACCGGCGCCGGCTGATCAAAGGCGGGATTGCCGGCGACGGCATCGACCAGGAACAGGTCGCGTCCCTTGATGGTGCAGCCCTGATCCTTCTGCTCCTGGCCCGCGCAATCCACCGCCTCGATCCGCGGCAGGCGGGCAAGCGGCATCAGCGGCTGCCAATCCCCCTGTTCGCGGCCCCGCACGATGCGGAATTGCAGCGGGCCGAAGGCGGGGCCGAGCGCCGCGGGATCCAGGGTCGCCACCATCACCTGCGGACTTTGCAGTTGCAGGCCGGAACCGGCCGTCAGCCGGACGCTGGCGCCGCCATCCTGCGTCGCCACCTCGATCGCATCGGCCATGGCCAATTTGGTGCCGTCCTGCGCCTGCACGGAAAAGATGAGGCGCCCGTTATTGGGCAGCACGTCCGATCCGCCCAGCGTCACCGGCAGACCCGTTGCCGCGGCCGGCGTGACGCTCTTGTTGAGCAGGGCCACACGGGGCCGCGCGGGGGCAATCGTGACCGGCACGGATACGGTCCGCCCATCCTCCAGCTGCACGCGGGCGCTGGCGCCTTCGGCTGGCACAGTCCCATCGCCCGCGGCCGTCAGACGCAGCCGATCGACCGAACCGTCGCGGCTCAGGCCATCGGGTTTCCAGCTACGCCCGCCCAGGTCGACGCTCGCCACCTGATCGAGGCGTTGCCCCGTCATTTCTCCCCAATTGTCACCCTGATGCACGGTCAGGCCGTCCAGCTTGCTCGCCTGGGCGTAGGCGCGCAGCGCCATGGAGAATGGCTTGGCCACGCCCTGATATTTGACATCGACAGTGACAGGTCCAGCGCGCCGATCAGCAAGCGGCAGGGTCAGGTCCAGCGCATCGCGGCCCTGCACCTTCCAGCCGATCGCCTGGGGCGCTGCATTGCCCTGGCGCAGGGTGACACTTTCGACGCAAGAAGGCGCACCGCCCGTCAGCGTCAGGCCATTGTCGCGGCCGACGACCAGTGTCGGCGCCTCGCCCTTCACCTGCCAGGCCGCATCATCGGGCCGCTGCAGGATGTAATCGGGGCCTTCGAACCGGTCGAACCCCCATTGACCATAGACATGAGCCTCGATCGATCCCCTGAAGTCAGCCGGCCAGGGACCATCGGCGCGGATCACATAGCCGCCCCGGTCGGCCCGCGCCTCCAGCGGATATTCGATCGTCTGACCCGACGCTGCCTTCAACTGCACCGTCATGCCGCGCGCATAGCTGGTCGAATAGATGAGCGGCGCCCCCTCGACCGGCAGCACCGTGCCGGGCAATGCCGCGCAGATCGGTGCCTGCGCACCGCTGCGCAGGCGCGGCGGGCTGTCCGCCTCGATCGAGGGCATGCCGACCACCATCACCGACTTGGGCTTGGCGAAGGACGGCGCCTTGTTCAGCATCAGCCCGATATTGTCGTCGCGGCGCAGGCTGACGGTGGGCAGATATTCGAAGCTGGGGCTGCTGAAGGCCCCAAACATCCGGGCCAGATCGCGCACCACGCCGATATAGGGGCTGTAATAGCCATAGCCCGCCTCACGCGTGGAGGCGAGTTGCAGGGCCAGGTCGGTCGGCGTGCCACTCAGCGTCTCGGCAATCGAACTGCTGTGAACATCGGCGAGGACCAACTGGTCCTTATTTTCCAGCAAGCAGGCCGCCTGAAGCTCGATCACCTTGGACAGGCAATCCTCGTTGAGCTTCATCGACAGGCTGCGGGCCAGCGCCGGGGCGACGCTGCGCAGGAATTCGGGATGGCTGTTTTCCTGTGTCCGGATCGCCGTCATGAAGGCATCCAGCCGCGAGCGATCAAGCGACGCCTGATTGAGTTCCTGCGTAGCCCGCACGAACTCGCCGGGTTTTCCCCGCACCGCATCGCTGACCGTGCCCTCCCCACCGCCGGTCTCGGGCACCAGGAACAGCACCATCTGACGCGCGCCGTCCGGCACGGTCAGCGCGAGGCGTCGATCCTTGTCCTTCTTCTTCCATGTCTCCGCGCTGTCGATCCAGTCCTTGGGCGGCGGATTGGTCGCGCCCCGCAGGAAGGCCGACATCAGCACGAAATTGGCACCCTGTTCCTTGGGCAGATTAGGCTCGATCAGCAGCTTGTCGCCCGCCCTCAGGCTCGGCACCTGGCTGATCGGCAAGCTGGTCGTGCCGCGGGTCACGCTGACCTTTAGGTCCGGCCCGGTCAGCTCGAACGGCGCAGGCTCGGCTGCAAGGCCCGGCGTCAGCAATGCAGCCCCCAATGCCGTTCCGATCAACAGGCCGATCGGCTGGCGCAGGCGCGCAATCTGGATCGGGGCGGAAGGCTGGGGCATGTCTCTCTATCCGGCTATCTATGTTTTTCGGCGACCATTGCGCCTGTCCCACAGGAATTCGGCAATTCCAAGGCGACAGCAAATGCGGGCCATGTCACCCCCTCGCTGAACCTGCGACAACGGGCTAAGAGGGGCAAATTCCACGCAATCAGGCAGGGCCATGCAGACCGGAACGCTCAAGCTCAAGATCCAGATCCTTTGCGGGGATGAGATCGCCATGGGACCGGGCAAGGCCGATCTGCTCGATGCGATCGCGCTGCACGGCTCCATATCGGCGGCCGCGCGGGTGCTGGGCATGAGCTATCGGCGCAGCTGGCTGCTGGTCGACACGATGAACCGCTGCTGGAACGACCGGCTGGTCGAGACGGTCGCCGGCGGCGGCCGTGATCGTGGCGCGCGGGTGACGGAAGCAGGTCAGGCCGTGCTCGCCGCCTATCGAGCGCTGGAAGAGGCCGCGCTCACCGCGACCGGCGGACAGGCGCAGGGCCAGCTTGACGCCCTGCTGCGGCCGATCCCCCTGCCCGCCCCTCTTTCATAATTTCTTGCCGCAGGCTTCGTCCGGCATGGCGAAGCGTGGATCGGTGAGGAACGCCTGATCGGTCAGGCTGTCGAGGAAAGCCGTGATCGCTATCCGTTCGGCGTCGGTCAGTTGCTGGCCATGGCGCAGGATCGCCGCATCCAGCGTTTGCGCGGACCCATCATGCCACCAGGGACCGGTCACCGCGACATTGCGGAGCGGGGGCGTGCGAAAACGCCCGGCATCACTGGTCAGCCCCGTCTTTTCCGCCAGCCCCGGATCGGTGGCCGTCGCCGGTTCCAGCCGATGATAGGCGCCGTCGCTGAAATCCCGCCCCGCATGGCATGACGCACAGCCCTTGTCCGCGAACAGATGTGCGCCTCGCCGGGCCAACATCGACAGGGCATCGGCCTGCCCCCGTCGATCGCGATCATAGGGGCTGTCGCGCGAAATCAGCGTGCGTTCGAACGCCGCCAGTGCCGCCGACACCGTCGCGATGTCGATCCGGCCGCGACGGTCCGGAAAGGCGCGCGCGAACATCCGCCGATAGCAGGCATTGGCGCCCAGCCGACGCGGGAGTTCCGCCTCCAGCCCCTTCATCCCCATTTCGACGGGATGCTCGCCCAGCAGGGGCACCGCAACCTGCGCCTCCAGGCTGGTGATCGCCGGATCGGCCATGGTGAGGCGCGGCAACCAGGCGACATTGGCCAGGCCCGGCACATTGCGCAGCCCCGGATCGCCATGGACGCCGGGCCGCGTGCGATTGCCGTCGGCAAAGCCGCGATGCTGCTCATGGCATCCGGCACAGCTCAACGTGCCATTGGCCGACAGGTCGGCGTCATAGAAAAGGCGGCGGCCAAGCTCGACCTTCGCCGCGCTCATTGCGTTGCCGACCGGGACCGGGGGCGGTGCTTCGCCCAGGGGCAAGCTCCAATGCCATGGCCGCCCTGCCCCGATCAGCAGCAGCGTCGCGAGCAATAACGGCCAGCGCGCCGGCTTCACGGCAGGCGGGTCACCAGCACCATCATCTGCGGATCGCCATTGGCCGCAAGTTGCAGGATATAGTCGCCCGGTTCCAGGCTGTAATCAACCATCTTGCGGATGCCGGTGCAATCGGGGCCATGGCCATGCGCGGTCGAGGTCGCGGCGGTGCCGTCCTTCACCACATCGACCCAGGCGCCACTGCTCAGCGCCACTCGCCAGGTGCCGGGCTGATCGACGGTGAAATGGACGATGCCACCGAAGCTGACACTGCCGCCCGGCTTGGCCGGGCGAAGCGGATAGCTGATCCTGGGCGTCGGCAGCAGGGTCAGCGTCACGGCCTGCCCGGCTTTCAGCATGACCTTGCCGGCTCCCTTGGCATCCGCCGCCGCCTGCATCGGCTGCGGCGCGCGCCAGGATGCCATCTCCGCCGGCGGATCGGCCGGGGCAGCGCAGGCCGGCGTGCCCGACATTTGCGCAAAGGCCGATGCCGGCACCAAGGCCGCGCACAGGGCCGGAAACAGCAGGAACAGTGGCTGACGCACGGGCTTCCCTCCCGAAAGCAAAACTATATACCGCGGGATATAGCGAGTCGAACGACCAAGAATAGTGGGATTATCATGCGACAGACCATGATGCGCATTTTGCTGGCCAGCGCCTGCTGCTGGGCTGCGACGGCAGCGGCGCAGGGCGCGCCCGACGCGACGGGCGACAGCGATCGCTTCTCGCTCGGCCAGATCATCGTCACCGCCCCCCGCACCAGCGGGATCGAGATTGACGGCAGCACCCTGTCCTCTGATGCCATCTACAGTTTCAACCGCACCTCGCTCGACGATGCGGTCAACCTCATGCCCGGCGTGTCCGCCGGCAACAGCGGCGGCACCCGCAACGAGCGGCTGGTCTTCGTGCGTGGCTTCGACCGGTTCCAGGTGCCGCTCTCGATGGATGGCATCCGTGTCTATCTGCCCGCCGACAACCGGCTCGATTATGGCCGCTTCCTGACCACCGACATTGCCGAGGTCCAGGTTGCCAAGGGCTATGCCTCCGTGCTGGACGGACCCGGCGCCATGGGTGGCGCGATCAACCTGGTGACCAGCAAGCCGACCAAGGCGCTCGACATCGACCTGCGCGGACAGGTCAGCTTCGACAATGACATGGACTATGCCGGCTATACCACCTCGGCCAAGGTCGGCACCCGGCACGACCTCTGGTATGCGCAGGCCAGCTATGCCCGCAGCTTTACCGATCATTGGGATCTGCCCAATGGTTTCACGCCACACGTGCCCACACTGGAAGATGGCGGAGCGCGCGACTTTTCACGGGCGGAAGACTGGCGGGTCAATGCCAAGATCGGCTTCACTCCCAACGCCACCGACGAATATGCGCTGAGCTATACCCATCAGGAAGGGTCGAAGGGCGCGCCGCTGCATATCAGCGACACGGTCACCACGGCGCGTTTCTGGGACTGGCCGTCCTGGGACATCACCAGCGTCTATTTCCTGTCGACCACGGCGCTGGGCGACCGGGCGACGCTCAAGACCCGCGCTTATTATAACCAGTTCGATTCGATGCTTCGCTCGTTCAACGACCGGACACAGACCACGCAGAGCCGGCCCTATGCCTTTGACAGCCCCTATGAAGACAAGGCCTGGGGCGGATCGGCCCAGCTCGATTTCAGTGCGACCGATGCGGACACGCTGCGCCTCGCCTTCCATTATCGCCATGATGAGCATGTCGAATATCAGACCAGCTTTTCGACGGCCGGCGTCGCCACCACGGAACCGAAACAGACCCAGAGCGAGGCCACCTATTCCATCGCGCTGGAAAATGAGCTGGCGCTGAGCCCGACGCTCCGCTTCACCCTGGGTGGCAGCTATGACTGGCGCAACCTGGAACGGGCCGAGGAATATGGCGCCCCGCTCGGCACGTCGGGCACGCCATCGGTCATTTACAATTATCCGCGCAGGGACGCCGACACCTGGAACGCGCAGGGCCGGTTCGACTGGCAGGCCAGCGATGCGCTGTCGCTCCACGCCAGCCTGTCATCGCGTGCCCGCTTCCCGACCATCTTTGAACGGTTCAGCCAGCGCTTCAACACCGCTATTCCCAACCCCGACCTGAAGGCCGAACGGGCGACCAATGCGGAAATCGGCGGCAGTTGGAGCCAGGGGTCGATCCGGCTGGAAGGCGCGCTCTTCTACAGTTGGGTGCGGGACGCCATCTTCAGCGTGCCGACGCCGGCCTATCCCTGCACCGCATCGACCACGCCGCCCGCAGTGCCGACCACGGGCTGCGCCCTCACCAACCTCAGCCAGAGCCGCAATGTCGGCAAGGGTGAATATTATGGCGTCGAACTGTCGGCGTCGGCGACGCTGCTGCCGGGGCTGGACGCGGGCATCAACTATACCGGCATCAAGCGCGATCTGACCGATCCGTCCAACGCGCGCTTCCGCCCCACCGGCGTTCCCACGCACAAGGGCTTTGCCTATCTCGACTGGGCACCGGTCGAACGATTGCACATCGTCCCCAGCGTCGATCTGGCATCGAACCGCTGGACCCTGTTCACCGCGACCCCGGCTTCACAGCCAGCCCGCTATTACCGCACCGGCGCCTATGTGAATGCCAGCCTGCGCGTCGATCTGGCGCTGACCGACCAGATCGACCTCGGCATTGGCGGGCGCAATCTGTTCGATGACTATTACACGCTGACGGATGGTTTTCCCGAACCGGGACGCACCGTCTATGCATCGGCCCGTTTCCGCTATTGAACCGAACGCGGCCGGGCGGGGATAATGGTTTATCTTTGCCCGGCCGCGGGTTATCGTGATCTGCGGTCGCTATTCTCGCATCGCATCGGGAATGATGATGGTCGATCTGTTTCCGCCACCGCAAGATCGCAACGCCGGACACGACAGCGCCCGGTCGGCGCCACGACATGATCCCGTCCCGCAGCATGGCGAGGATGCGGATGGCCCCAGAATCTGGCCTTTCCCCCATCATCTGGCCGAAGCCGGCGTGCAGTTCCTGTCACGCTGGGCCGGCCCCGTGGCCCTCGTCGGCGCGCTGCTTCTGATCGGCTGGTGGCTGTTTCGCTGAGCGATTTGATTCGACGTCGTTTCCATCAGGCCGGCAAGGCCTCTCACCGCGCCTGATCGATTTTCCCTGCGACAGAACGAAGGGGCGGCAGGATGAAAAATGGGCGCTCAACGGATCGTCGGAAATGTGCGTCCGAATATCCCTCCCCCAATTGTAACAACCGAGCAACTATGTCCTGCTGCTACGCAACATAAATCAAAGGCAGCGGATGTCCTGGGGAAAGATCGCCACCGTCTGACGACGGGCGGGCGGACCATGACGTCACGACGCATTTAAAGGGTTGCCGATGTCCAAAATAGATCTGGCGATTGCAGGAACCCCCAGTCGCCAGCCCGCCACCGCCGCTTTCCAGCGGAACGCGCGCCTGTGGCTGAGCCTGGTTCTGCTGCTTGCAGACATGATGGCCCTGGCCGCAGGGTTCGTCATCGGCCTGCGCGTGGCGGGTATTCCGATCCTGTCGATGGAGGTCTGGCAGCCGCTCGCCGGCGGCATCTTGGTCTATGGCACCATCGCCTTTCACAACCAGGCCTATAACCCACGTTGCCTGACCAGCATGACGGCTTCATGCCGCAGTGCAGTAATGGCCTTCGCCGGAACCCTGCTGATCTTCCTGCTCGTCGTCTTCTCGCTGAAGGTCACCGACAATTTCTCGCGCTTGGGCATCAGCACGGGTCTGTTCTTCAGCGGCGCGCTGATCGTGATGCAGCGGGTGCTGGTCGTCCGCGCCGTTCGTCGCCATTTCGCCGAAGGGCTGTTCGCCCAGTTGCTGATCATCGACGACGGCCTGATCCCCGACGATGTGAACGGCATGACGATCGTGGATGCACCGACGCTCGGCCTGCGCGCCGATCTTGACGATCCCTATATGCTGCATCGCCTGGGCATGCTGCTGCGGGATTTCGATCGGGTGGTCATTTCCTGCCCGCTGGAGCGCAAGGCCGACTGGGCGCAGATGCTCAAGGGCGGCAATATCCTGGGCGAGATCATCGTGCCGGAACTCGACCCGATGGCGCCGCTCGCGGTGCAGAGCCATCGCGGCGTGTCGACGCTGGTGGTCGCTCGCGGCCCGCTCAATCTTGCCAATCGCGCCAAGAAGCGGCTGCTCGACATCATCCTCACCGTGCCGGTGCTGATCGCGCTTGCGCCGCTGATGATCGCTGTGGCCGTCGCCATCCGACTGGACTCGCCAGGCCCGGTCTTCTTCCGCCAGGAACGGATCGGCCGCGGCAACCGCCTGTTCCACATCCTCAAGTTCCGCAGCATGCGGGTGGAACAGTGCGACACCGCCGGCGCCACCTCGACCCAGCGCGACGATAACCGCATCACCCGCGTCGGCCGCTTCATCCGCAGCACCAGCATCGACGAGCTGCCCCAGCTGCTCAACGTGCTGCTCGGCGAGATGAGCCTGGTCGGCCCGCGCCCCCATGCGCTGGGCTCGACCGCCGAGGACCAGCTGTTCTGGCAGGTCGACCGCCAATATTGGCATCGCCATGCGCTCAAGCCCGGCATCACCGGCCTGGCCCAGATCCGCGGCTTCCGCGGCGCGACCGAAACCCGTCGCGACATTCTGAACCGGGTCGAGGCGGATCTGGAATATCTGCATGGCTGGAGCCTGATGCGCGACATCGGCATCCTGGTCGGCACGGCACGGGTTCTGGTTCACCGCAACGCCTATTGATCCCACGCCCTGACGAAGCTCCAATGTTTACAGGGGCTTTGACCAGGATTGAGGATTTTCCGCATCAGAAGCCGGCTTTTGCGATGAGCTGAGCCGGCTTTCATGCCGATGTAAACTATTTGTGAACCCTAAAATCCTATATTAACGGCCGTTCATAAAGTTCCCAGGATGACGGTCGTGGCTGATGAATTGGCGGCAGTTGCCGCAACGAAAACCTCCTTTTCCGATGCGGGCATCGCCGTCCGCGATCTCCCCGAAAACGGCCATGCGCTGTCGATCGCCGACCGCGCAGAAGGACCGATTCAGTTTGTTTCGCGCTGGGCAGGCATCCTCGCCTTCTGCGCGGCAATCGGCGCGATCGCTTATCTGATCTTCTGATCGGGGCCAGTTTCCTTGCCCTCAGATTAACAGCCGGGATCGGCTGTTAACGGCTCCTTTCGTCGATGAAACGAGCCGTTGTTTTGGCGCGACAAGTCGCGTCCGGACCCGTGTGCATTACGTAAAAATACGATTAGCATGCCCCTTGTTGCTGCAATGCAATAAGGATTCATGCGTTTGGATAATGCCCATAACCCGTGTTTGCGGGCGCGCCCCTGTGCGCCCGCACCAAATGATTTTGCATGGCCGCATGCGGCCGCCATGGCCGCTCTTGGCGGCGCAATGCTGTTCGCCGGCCTGCCCTCCACGGCGCAGGCCCAGGATGATGACAAGCGCATAGATACGCTCGGCCTGCACCTGACGGCCGGGCTCGATCTTCTCTATGACGACAATGTCTATCGCGTCGACGACCGGGTCGAAGACCCCACCGGCGACCTGATCGTCACACCCTCGATCGAGGCGACCTATGCCCATCCGATCGGGCGGCACGACATCCAGATCCGGGCCAAGGCCGGCTATGACCAGTTCGTGTCGGAGACCCAGCGCAGCAAGCTGCGACTCGATGCGGAGGCCAAGGCGACGATTCGATTCGGAGCGACCTGCGGCATCACGCCGCGCGCCAGCTATCGCCAGCAGCGCGCCGATTATGGCGACATCAACGCCGCGACCGAAAATCTCCAGCGTTTCTCCACGCTGGGGGCCGACCTGTCGTGCGAACGGCCGGGCTTCTTCCCGGTCGCCGGCTACCAGCATGACACGACCCGCAACGCCGATGATTTCGACTATGCCGACCAGGACAGCGACAGCTTCAAGGTTGGCCTTGGCTATAACAAGCCCAGTTTCGGCACGCTCACCACTTATTATGAGCGCACGGTCAGCGACCGGCGCACGCTGGGCATCAAGAACCGGATCAACGCCTATGGCCTGCGCTTCCAGCGGTCGGTGACGCCGATCACCCAGATCGATGCCGACCTGCAATGGCTGGATGTCAGCAGCGATTCCGCCGCCGTCGGCACTTATAATGGCATGGGCTGGGATGTCCGGCTGTCGACCAGCATCATCCCGCGCGTGAAGCTGACCGCCTCCACCGCCCGCGACATCATGAATGACAGCCTGATCGCCAGTGGCTTCGCGATCCGGTCCAGCTATCGGATCGAGGGGGAGTTCGCGATCAGCGAGCTGACCTCGGCCGGCCTCTACGCCGACTGGCAGAGGCGCAAGTTCCGGCAGGATGCGGCGCTGCGCCCCTTCTCGATCGAGGCGGACCGCAATCGCCAGTTCGGCGCGACGCTCAAGCGCAAGCTGACCGATCGCTTCGATCTCAGCCTCGACGCCCAGCATTACCGCCGTCGTACCGACACCGATGTCTCCAACTATAGCGGCACGCAGGTGACGCTCTCAGCCCTGCTGCGCTTTTGACCCGAAGGGAGCCTGACCCATGAGAATAGCGACACGCTTCCATATCCTTGCCGCCCTCCCCCTGCTGGCGGGGCCGACCGCATTGTCGGCGCAAACCCAGACGGCACAGGCGCCTGCGGCGGCTGCGGCGGTTGCCGCCACGCCCGCGCGGCCGGCGGCGTCTGCCCCCGCCGGCTATCTGCTCGGTCCGGACGATCAGCTCAAGATTTCGATCTTCGGCCAGCCCGACCTGTCCACCGAAACCCGGATCAAGGCCGACGGCACGGTGCTGCTCGCGCTGGTCGGGCCGGTGGATGCGAAGGGCAAGACCACGTCCCAGCTCGCATCCGACATCGCGGCGAGCTATGCCGGTGGCGGTTATCTGACCAAACCCTCGGTCAGTGTCGAGGTAAGCGACTATGTCAGCCGCTCGGTCACGGTGCTGGGCAATGTGCCCCAGGCCGGCAATTATCCGCTCGACCGCAACTATACCGTGGCGTCGATGCTGGCCAAGGCCGGCGGCGCGACCACGGCCGGCGCCAATGCCGTCATCCTGACCCCGGCCGATGGCAGCGGCGCGGTACGCATCTCGCTCACCGACATGAGCGCGGGCGCCGGACGGCCGCTCCAGGCCGGCGACATCCTGTTCGTGCCGCCGGCCGAGAAGGTCTATGTCTATGGCCAGGTCCAGCAGCCCGGCGCCTTCTCCTATGTTGCGGGCCAGACCTTCCGCCAGGCGCTTGCCCTGGCCGGTGGTCCGACCCTCGCCGGTTCGACCCGCAGCATCAAGGTGAAGCGCGGCGGCCAGGAGGTCCAGGCCAAGCTGGATGATCCGGTCAAGCCCGAAGACGTCCTCATCATCCGGGAGAAGCTGTTTTGACCGCGATGGAACATGATTTCGGCGCCCGCTCGTCGGGCACGCTCGACTGGCTCTGGTCCCTGCCGCGCCGACTGGCCGGCGGGTCCAGCCCCTCCGCCCGCGTCATCCCCGATCAGGCTCCGTTGCTGCTGGAGGAACCGGTCGCACCGAGTTTCCACCGGACGGCCGAGCCCGAACCGGCGCCCGACGACACCCCGCGACCGCTGGCGATGGGCGCGATGGCAACGCCGCTCAAGCCCATCAGCCTGCGCCGGGATTCGATCTACAGCGCCTTCAACACCGCCATGCCGGTGACCGACCGTCATGGTCTGGCCGGCCGCAACAATGAGCTGGAAAAGCTGGTCGAGGCGATCGTGGTCCAGCGCAAGCATGCGATCATCTTCGGCACACGCGGATCGGGCAAGACCTCGCTTGCGCGCGTCTTCGGCGATCTGGCGGACGAGGCGGGCTGCGTCGCCCTTTACGGGTCCGCGAGCGGCGAGGCCGATTTCGACTCGCTGTTCCGTCCCTTCCTGACCGAACTGCCGATGAGCGGCGCGGGCCAGGAACGGGCCCGCAAGCTTGCCACCGGCCCGCTCGACGTGAATGGCCTTGCCACCCTGCTGGTCGAGGAGGTGCGCCAGCGCTCCATCCTGATCCTCGACGAATATGACCGGGTCCGCTCCGACACCGCCAAGCAGGATGTCGCAACGCTGCTCAAGCTGCTGACCGATATCCATTCGCCGGTGCAGGTGGTGCTGGTCGGCATCGCCGGCGATGTCGACGGCCTGATCGCCGCCCATCCCTCGCTTCGCCGCCATATCGCGCCCCAGCGGGTCAGCCCGATCGCCCGCCCCGAACTGGAACTGCTGCTGGCAAGCTGCGGCGAGAAGGCCGGATTGTCGATTACGCCCGAAGCCGTCGAGGCACTGGCCGGCGCGGCAATGGGGTCGCCCTATCATGCCCGGCTGTTCGGCATGCAGGCGGCGCTTGTTACCGAGGCCGGCGGCCGCGAGCAGGTGACCGCCAGCGATGTCGAACAGGGGCTGGCCAGCGCGCTGGACGACTGGGCGGAAATGAGCAGCGCCAGCCATGGCCTGTTCACCCGCGCCCTGCGCGACAGCGCATCCGGGCGCCGGATGATCGCGCTGGCCGGCATCGTCGCATCGCAGATGTCGGCGATTTCGCTGGAGCGGCTGCTGCGCGTCGGCAGCGACATATTGGGCGAATATCCGGGCATGGAGGCCGATGCCAGCGATGCACTGGCCCGGTTGGAGCCTGCCCTTACGCCCACGCCGGGCGGCGAATTGTGGATGTTTGAAGATACGCTGGCGCCGCAATTTCTGCTGCTGATGGCCAAGCAGCCCGCGCCGCGCACCGTCGCGCCGACGCCGGCCGAGGAAATGCGCGCCATGCTCCGAGGAGTGGACGGACTATGACGATGAACCCCCTGGACCTTGCCGCCGCCGTCAAGGCGCGCTGGCGGGTCGCCGCGATGATCGGCGGCGCCCTGTTCCTGCTGATCGCGGTCGCAGCCTTCATGCAATCGCGCCAATATATGGCGACGACCTCGCTGATGCTCGACCTGTCGCAGACCGATCCGACCGACACGACCCAGAATCAGGGCCGGGTCGAGGTGGACTCGATCCTGGGCACCCAGACCGACATCATCCGCAGCGCCAAGGTGATCAATGCGGTCGCCAAGGAAGCGGGCTTCATCGACGCACTGCCCGCGGACATGCCGGCCGATGCCCGCCTGCAACAGGCCGCCGCGCGCGTGCGCGCCGGGCTGCTGGTGACCACCGGCCGCCAGAGCAACGTGCTGCAAATCCAGTATCTCGATCCCGATCCGCAGGTCGCCGCCCGCGTCGCCAACCTCGCCGCGCAGATCTACATGCGCGAGCAGGTGGAACTGCGCGCCTCACCGGCGCGCACCTCGGCCAAATGGTTCAACGAACAGACCGCCGACGTGCGTCGCCGCTATGAGGATGCGCAGAAGCGCCTGTCCGACTTCCAGCGCGCCCATGACATCATCGGCATCAACCGCATGGATCTTGAGGCCGAGAAGCTGAAGAACATGTCCTATCAGCTGACCCAGGCCCAGGCCGAAGCCGCCGCCGCGCGCGGCAAGGCCGGCGCCGGTTCGGTGTCCGACATCGAAGGGTCGCTGATCGTCCAGAATTTGCAGGAACAGGTCGCGGCCCAGTCGGCCAAGGTGCAGGAACTGGGCAAGACGCTTGGTCCGAACCATCCGACCATGGCGGCCGCTTCGGCGCAATTGTCCGAACTCCAGACCAAGCTTGGCGCCGCGCGCGCCAGCCAGGCCGGTGCGGTCAGCGCCAACAGCGTCGCCGCCAGCCGCCGCGAGGGCGATCTCAAGTCGAACATGGCTTCGCAGGAAGACCGCATGATCCGCATGTCGGACGTGCAGGACCAGTTGATGGTCATGCAGCGCGACGTCGATGCGGCCCGCCAGACCTATGACACGGTGCGCCAGCGCTTCAACGAAGCGGCCCTCAAGAGCCAGATCTCGCAGCCCAATGCCAGCCTGCTCGACGAGGCGACCGTACCGCTGCTGCCGGCCAAGCCCAACCTGCTGCTCTGGCTGGTGGGCGGCATCGCCCTTGGCCTGGTCGGCGGCATCGCGGCGGTCGTCCTGATCGAAATCGCCCAACCCCGCGTCCGCTCCGCCGCCGGCGTCGCTCGCGCGACCGAGGTCGAAGTCATCACCGAATTGCTGCCTGCCCCCGCGCGGGGCGGCTGGCTCCCCAAGCGACAGGAGGCCGCATGAGACTGCGTTCCACGGCTAGTGCCCATCCCCATCTGACCGCCGGCGCCACGACCGGCCTCAAGCCCCGCGCCCGCGATACCAAGGATTTCGCGCAGCTCGCGGTCGAACATGGCTTCCTCGCCGAAACCGACATCGGCCGGATCGAAGCCCATGGCCATGCCGCCGGCCAGCCCTTCCAGCAGGCGGCGATCGACCTTGGCCTGCTCGATCCTGAAACAGCGGGCATCATCCTCGCCATGCAGGGCGGCTTCCCGCTGCTGGCGGCCGGCGACCAGCGGGTCGATCCGTTGGTGGTCAGCGCCTTCGACCCGGCGGACGCCTATGCCGCCAAGGTCCGCACCATCCGCGCCAAGATGCGCGCGGCGGCAAAGGACAGCGACGGCGCAGCCCTGCGCCTTGCCATCCTGTCGATCGATGCGGGTGATGAGGCCGCGATCCTTGCCGCCAATCTGGCCGTCGTGATGGCACAGATGGACGGACAAACGATGCTGGTCGATGTCGATATCGACCGCCCCTCGCTCGACCGGCTGTTCCGCGTTGCCAACAAGGCGGGTCTGGCCGAACAATTGCTGGGCAGCGCCGCGCTTCTGCCTGCCGCACGCACGGCGGTCGATGGCCTCTGGCTGATGACCGCCGGCCGGGCATCGGGCAGCGCATCGAGCCTGGTGACCAAGGGGCCGCTGGCGGACACCGCCGCCGGCTGGGGCCTGCACGACACGTCGATGCTCTTCTATCTCGCCCAGCGGCGCGGCGAGCAGACACCATTCGGCTCCATCCTCGCGGGCTTCGATGCCGTCACCATTGTCGCCCGGCGCGGTGAGACCGCGATCGCCGACATGCGCCGCGTGATCGACGATCTGGACCGCCACGGCGTCGCAATCGCAGGGAGCGTGATCGCATGAGCCTGGAGCAGGCCATTCCCCGCCAACCGCTGCAACAGCCCGTGTCCACGCCGGAAGAGGTCGCCCTGGTCGGCGGCATTCCGGTGTCGACCCTGTCGCTCGACGCGCTGATCGACCGGATGCTGGGCGAAGCGCCGCTGCGCCGCGCGCTCGACCAGCGCCCGCTGCTGATCTTCGACTGCAATGGTCAGGGCCTGTCGATGAACGCCACGGACAAGGGGTTTCGCGACAATCTGGCCCAGGCGGACCTGATCCATGCCGATGGCCAGATCGTCGTCGCCGCCTCGCGCTGGGTCGGCCAGCCGCCGATCGCCGATCGATCCAGCACCACCGACATGTTCATCGACAGCCTGGTGCCTGCAGCGAAGGCGGGGGTCAGCTACTATCTGCTCGGCGGCGAGGAAAAGGTGAACGCCGCCTGCGCCGATCGGATCGTCGAGATGGCACCCGGCCTCACCGTCGCGGGACGCCGCAACGGCTTCTGGAAGCCGGAAGAGGAAGATGCGGTGATCGACGCGATCAACGCGGCCGCGCCCGACGTCCTCTGGGTCGGCACCGGCAAGCCGCGCGAGCAGGCCTTTTGCGTGCGCAATCGCGACCGGATCAAGGCCGGCTGGATCGTCACCTGCGGCGGCCTGTTCAACTATATCACCGGCGACTATCCGCGCGCGCCGATGTGGATGCAGCGCAATGGCCTGGAATGGCTGCACCGCATGGGCACCCGGCCCAAGGAACTGGCCTGGCGCTATATCACCACCAATCCCCATGCCCTGTGGCTGATCTGGAAGCACCGCCATGGCTGAGGCGCAGGCGGCTTCCGGCCGTACCCAGCGCCTGGGCACCATCTTCGGCCGCTTCGGCCTCGCCAGCTTTTCCTCGGCGATCGTCTCGGTCAGCCATCTGCTGGTCCAGCTTTTCTCGATCCACCATCTCGCCACCACGGGCATCGGCGTGCTCGCCTTCCTGCTGGTCATCATCCAGTTCGGCTACAGCCTGTCCAACGCGCTGGTGTCGACGCCCTATACGATCGCCGTCAATCAGGGCGAGGATGTCGATCGCGCGGCGCATGGCTTCTTCTTTCCGGTCAACCTGCTGCTCTCGCTCAGCCAGGGGCTGATCTGCGCCGCCATCGCCTGGACCACCGCGACGCCGCAGGCCGCCCTGGTCTTCGGCCTGGCCGGCACCTTGTCGCTGATCCGCTGGTTCGGCCGGTCCAACGCCTATGCCCATCATGCGCCGATGCAGGCGGCCCGATCCGACATCGCCTATGCCGCGACCATCCTCATCGGCCTGCTGGTCGCGATGCGCACCGGCGCGGACCTCACCGGCATCGGCACCATGCTCGTCGCCGCGAGCCTCGCCGGCCTGCTGCCCTTCGGCAGTCCCTATCTGCGCCGCCATGTCGCCATGTCGCCGCTGGCCGCCCTGCGCGCCTATCGCCCGGTGTGGAAGGAACAGTCAGCATGGACGCTGGTCGGCGTGCTGTCGACCGAGGCGACGTCGAACGCCCACAGCTATGCCGTGACCCTGCTCGCGGGGCCGACCGCCTTCGCGCCGATCGCCGTTGGCATGCTGTTTTTCCGCCCGGTCAATGTCTGCATCACCGCCCTCACCCAGCTGGAACGCCCGCGCATGACCCGTGCCGTCGCGCGCGGCGATCATCAGGCGGCGATCCAGTCGGAACGCATCTTCATGGGCGCCCTTGTCTTCCTGTGGCTCGGCACCTGCGTCGTCGCGGCCGGTGCGCTCTATTTCTTTCCCGGCCTGATCCTCAAGCCCACGCTCGACCATCAGCTGGTGATCACTGCCGTGGCGCTCTGCGCCCTGCTCTCGCTGGTCCAGTGCGTACAGACGCCGATGAGCGTCATGACCCAGGCCCGCAAGGCGTTCCGTCCGCTCGCCGCCCAGAGCCTGCGTAGCTGCGGCGTCGGCATTGCCGCCGTCACGCTGCTGACCCTGCTGGTCGCGCCCGTCTTCTCGATCGCCGGCGTCGTGCTGTCGCAGCTCGTCATGATGCTCGGCATCTGGCAGCTCGACCGCAGCTGGCGCCGCAACCAGGCGGAGGTTTGAGCGATGGCAAGCACCCCCTGGCATCGTGACATTCCCGCCCCGGTCCTGACCCGGCCGGGCGTCGCCGCCATCAAGAAGACCGAAAGCGCCCGGCTGATCCTGGTCGCCCAAATCTTCTATTTCACCTTCCTGATGCTGGTCTTCATCGGCCAGCAGCCCTTCGCCTCGCGCACCCAGGATGAACTGGTCGCCATGGCGCAGGAAAATAACGGGTCGGACCTGTTCAAGCAGGCGCTGTTCATCGGCTTTGCCCTGCTGCTGACCGGTGTGCAACTGATCCGCCGCTATCCGCCACGCTATCGCTTCACGCTCTGGCCGCTGGCCATCATGCTCGCCTGGTTCTTCATCACCTGCAGCTGGGGTGTCGATCCGTTCGTGTCGTTCAAGCGGGCGATGCAGCAGCTGATCGTGATCTACATCACTTTCAGCGCGCTCAGCCTGATCGGGCCCGAAAGGCTGCTCCAGGCACTGCGCTACGCCCTGATCCTGTCCCTCATCATCTGCTGGGTCTCGCTGCCCTTGACCTCGGCGGCGGTCCATCCGCCGACCGAGAGCGACAAGGCGCTGATCGGCGCCTGGCGCGGCTTCTTCTTCCACAAGAATATTGCCGGCGCGGTCATGGCGCTCACCTTCATGGTCGCGGCCAATGCCTGGGTCGATACCAAGAAATGGTATTATGCCCTCTTCTCGGTGATGGCCTTCGTCTTCGTGATCGGCACCAAGAGCAAGACCTCGCTCGCCTTGTCCTTCGCCATCCTGGGCGTCTGCGCCGTCTATCGGGCACTGAGCGATTCCACCCAGAAACGCGCGGTACTGCTGATCATGGTCGCGCTCGGCATGGTCGGGGTGCTGTGGCTCTATGTCGCCTTCCAGCCGGTGGTGGAGCGGATCTTCGCCGATCCCACCTCCTTCACTGGCCGCGTGTCTATCTGGGAAGTCGACCTCGCCTATCTCAAGGATCACCCCTTCCTGGGTGCGGGTTTCGGCGGCTTCTGGCAGGTCGGTGATCGCAGCCCCTCGCTCGATTATCTCAACCAGGCGTTCCAGACGCTGACCGCCCATTCGCACAATGGCTATCTGGAAATCCTGGTGACCACCGGACCGCTCGGCCTCATCATGTTGCTGCTCACCTTCCTGGCGCTGCCCGCCATCTGGTTCCTGACCGGGGCGACGCCGCAGAACCGGCCGATCATGGTGCCCTGCTTCGCGATCTGGGTCTTCGTCCTTTACCAGAATCTGCTGGAAACCTCGTTCTTCGACAAGGATCGGCAGGTCTGGGTGATCTTCCTGGCGGCCATCGCCGCTGCCCACGCCACCTACAAGGCGCGCCCGCTTCCGCAGTGGCGCCGCCGCTTTCTCGCCCGCCCGGAGGCTACCCATGGCTAATGTCGTCATCTGCATCGCGACCTGCAATCGCCCTCAGGGGGTGCGGCGCACGCTTGCCTCGCTCGCCGCGCTGGAAACCCGGCACCGAATCGATGTGCTGGTCGCCGACAATGACGCCAGGGAGCAGCAGGGGCTGGCCGTGGCGGAGGCGCTGGCGACATCGGGCTATCGCTGGCCGATCGAGGCGCTGCTGGTGCGTGAACGCGGCATCCCTCTGGTCCGCAATGCGCTGGTCGAGGCGGCTCTTGCCCGGCCCGGCGTCACCCATGTGGCGATGATGGACGATGACGAGGCGGCATGTCCCGGCTGGATCGACGCGCTGGTGACGGCTGCCGATCGCTGGGACGCCGATGTCGTCGGCGGCGCGGTGCTGCGCGAAATGGACAGCCCGCTGCCCGCCTGGGCCTCGCGTCATCCGCTGCTCCAGCCCAAGCGCCGCGACAAATCCGGCCCGGTCTCGCTGGTCGACAGCACCGCCAATGTCCTGATGTCGGCCAACGCATTGCGCCGCATCGGCGCCCGCCCGTTCGACGAGCGCATGGCGCTCACCGGCGGGTCGGACAAGCAGCTCTTCACCCGGATGCAGCGCGCCGGTTTCCGCTTTGCCTGGTCGGAGGAAGCGCTGGTCACCGAGCTCATCCCGGCCAGCCGGGTCACCACCAAATGGCTGCTGATGCGCGGTTATCGCGTCGGCATGACCGACATGATCGTCGCCCGCACCCATGGCGGCGCCCTTCGTGCGGCGCTCAGCGAAAGCCCCCGCATCGCGGTCGGCTTCCTGGTCGGCGCTGTCGGCCCCCTCACCACATTGGACCGCGGCAAGCGGGTGGAGCGCCTCGGCAAGCTCTATCGCGCCGCGGGCAAGATCGCCGGCCTCACCGGCGTCCATTATGAAGAATATCGAAAGGTCCATGGCGCATGACCAACATCCCCTTCTTCTCCGTCGTCATCCCGCTCTACAACCGCGCCAACGTGGTCACCGACACGATCCGGTCGGTACTGGCGCAGGACTGGACCGATTTCGAGATCGTGGTCGTCGATGACGGCTCGCATGACAATCCCAGCCCGGTGATCGAGGCGATCGGCGACCCGCGCCTGCGTTACATCCGGCAGGACAATGCCGGTGGTGGTGCGGCGCGCAATCGGGGCATCCTCGCCGCCGAGGGGCGCTACATCGCCTTCCTCGATTCCGACGACCTGTTCCTACCCGGCAAGCTGTCGACCATGGCGGAAGCGCTGGCGGGCGACGGCGGCCGCACGGTTCTCTATTCGCGGATGAAAGTCGATCGAGGCGTCGATCGCTACTGGATCCGCCCCGACCGCGGCATTCGGGAAGATGAGGATGTCGGCGAATATCTCTTCTGCGCCAACCAGTTCATGCAGACCTCGACGATGGTCGTGCCAACCCGGATGGCCCAGCAGGTGCTGTTCGACCCCGCGCTCAAGAAGGGGCAGGATCTCGACTTCTGCGTCCGGCTTCAGGGCGCCGGCGCGCGCTTCCGCATGATCGACCGACCGCTCACCATCTGGCTGGACGCCACAGAGGTAGGCCGCACCTCCTATGTGCGCGGCTATGAAACCTCGCTCGACTGGCTCGATCGCTGCGGCCATATGCTGACCAACCGGGCGCGGCGCGGCTATCGTGCCACCGTGCTCGCCTATCATATGGCGCCGATCCGCCCGGTCGCGGCGATCCGCGACCTCGCCATCGGCCTGACCGCCGGCGGCGTGCCGCCACGGGTGATCGCGCGCCAGGTGCTGCGCTCCTACATGCCAAAGTCGCTCTATCGTTCGCTCGTCAACGGCTTCGTCCTGCGCTTCGGCAAGGCCGATGCCCTCAGTAGCGGCGCCCGTTCGTGATGGCGGCCTGGCAACCTCCGTCCGCGCTGCAGGAACAGGCGGCCTCGCCGCTCTTTTCCGTGGTCATCCCGACCTATCAGCGACGCGACAAGGTGGTCGACGCGGTGCTATCCGCGCTCGACCAGACAATCGCGCTGATCGAGGTGATCGTCGTGATCGACGGATCGACCGACGACACCGAACAGGTGCTGGCCGGGATCGCAGATCCGCGCCTGCGCATCATCGTCCAGCCCAATCGCGGCGCATCGGCGGCGCGCAACACCGGGATCGTGCAGGCGCGCGGGCGCTATATCGCCTTCCTCGACTGCGATGACCGCTTCCTGCCCCATCATCTGGCCGACCTGCTGCCCCTGCTGCAACAGGACGAGAATGTGGTCGCCTACGGCCAGGTGCTGGTCGATCGCGGCCAGGGCCGCAATTTCCTGAAGCCCCCGCGCGCGATCGCGACCGGCGAGACGATCGACCGCTATCTCATGTGCGATCGCGGCTTCATCCAGACCAGCAGCCTGGCGCTCAGTCGCGGCCTCGCCAACAAGGTCCGCTATCGCGAGGATGTGAAGTTCGGCGACGATACCGACTTTGCCGTCCGTCTGGCGCTGGCCGGCGGTCAGTTCCAGATGACCGCGCGGCCCGGCACGATCTGGGCCGACCGCGATGCCGAACATCGGCTGTCGGCGGTGCGCGGCAGCGTCGGCAGCCTCATCTGGCTGCGCGACCTGCGCCCCCATATCTCGGCCCGCGCCTTTTCCGCCTATATGGGCTGGCATGCGGCGAAGAGCATCTGGCCGACCAGCCGGTTTCAGGCGATGCGCTATTATGTCGGCGCGGTGCTGCGCGGCGCCTTCGGCCCGCGGCTGGCTGCGACCGTGCTGATGCAGATCATCCTGCCAGACCCGGTCTATCGCCGGATTTCCGATCGCTGGATCGACATGGCCCAGATGGTGGGCGGGAGGCCGCGCCTGTGAAGCGTCGCGAATTTCTGGCCGGCGGCATGGCGCTGGCGGCGACGCTGCCCGCTGGCGTGGCGGCGGCCGCCATGCCGCCCGGCCTCGCCACTCATGCCCGTGCCAAGGGCCGCTATTTCGGCGCGGCGGTCAAGTCGCGCCAGTTGCGCGAGGATGCCGGCTTTACCCAGGCGGTGGCGCAGGAATGCAATATCCTGGTGCAGGAATATGAGCTGAAGCGCGGCACGACCGAGCCCAAGCCGGGCCAATATGATTTCAGCGGTGCCGACCAGATCATCGATTTCGCCCAGAAGCATGACATGCGCGCGCGCGGCCATGCCCTGGTCTGGTATGCCGCCCAGCCCAAATGGCTGGAACCCGCACTGCAGGCCGCCAGCGATCGCGGCCGCCAGAAGCTGATGACCAGCTATATCACCACGGCCATGCCCCGCTATGCCGGCCGCATTCAGGAATGGGACGTGGTGAACGAGGCGCTGGAGCCCAATGACGGCCGTGCCGACGGGATGCGCGCCGACAGCATGTGGATGCAGGCGCTGGGCGAACATTATATCGACATCGCCTTCCACACCGCGCGCGAGACCGATCCCAAGGCGACCCTGTTCCTGACCGATTATGGCATCGAACATGACTCGCCCCGCTGCGAACGGCGCCGGACCGCGATGCTGAAGCTGCTCGACCGGCTTAAAGCGCGCGATGTGCCGATCGACGCGATCGGCATCCAGGGTCATCTCAAACCCTATAAGGAGGGGTTCGACGAGCGCCGCTTCGCCGATTTCCTCGACCAGTTGCGCGGCTATGACCTGAAGCTGGAGATTACCGAGTTCGACATTGCCGACATTGGCGGCCCACCCAACCCGGCCAAACGTGACAGCGAAGTTGCCAGTGTCGGCCGCGCCTTCATCGATGTCGCGCTGGACAATCCGGCGATGCAGGCGGTGCTCTGCTGGGGCCTGTCGGACCGCTATTCCTGGCTGTCCAACTACAAGGATTATAAATGGCCCGATGGCCAGTTGTCGCGCGGATTGCCGCTGGACGGTTCCCTGCGCCGCAAGCCGCTGTGGGACGCCATCGCCGCCGCCTTCGACGACGCGCCGCCGGCCGGGAGACATGCCGCATGAGAATTTCCTCGCTCACGGGCCTGCGCGGCATCGCCGCCGTTTCGGTCCTGCTCTACCATATTCCCCATGCGCCGGCCTTTCAGGCCTTCGCGATCCCGCTTTTCTCGCGCGCCTATCTGGCGGTCGATTTATTCTTCATTCTCAGTGGCTTCGTCATTTCCTACGGCTATTATGACCGGCTGATGCACAATCTGGGGCGGTCCAGTTACATGGACTTCCTGATCAACCGCACCGCCCGCGTCTGGCCGTTGCACCTGATCGTGACGCTGGTGTTCATGGCCCGCATCCTGGTCAATGTCTCGGGGACGCAGGCGATCCCGCTCGACCTGCCCAATATCCTCACCAACCTGCTGATGATCCAGAGCTGGGGATGGGGCACCCAGCCGATCGCCGGCAACAGCTGGTCGGTCAGCACGGAGGTCGCGGCCTATCTCCTTTACCCGCTGATCGCGATCATGGCCTTTTCCCGCTGGGCCTGGGCGCAGCTGGCGCTGTGCGTCGGCATTCTGGTGCTGGTCGCCAGTTCCGGCCGGGGCGCCAGTGGTCCCCTGGATGTCAACGATTATGACACAGTGCTGACGCTGCTGCGCTGCCTTGCCGGCTTTGCCCTGGGCGTCCTGACCTATCGCATCCGTGACATGGCGCTGACCCGCAGCCTGCTCGATGGCCCCGGCCGATTTGCCGCCATATGTGTCATCATCGCTGTCGCCTTGATGCTGCCCCGAGCCGCCGACGTGATGGTCGTGTGCCTGATGCCTGCGCTGGTCCTCACCTGCTATTATGACGGCGCCGCCGCCCGCGCGGTGATGGCCAACCCGGTCAGCTATCATCTGGGCCTGATCAGCTACTCCATCTATCTGTGGCATCCACTGGTCCGCGACATCATGGCCCGCGTCATGGGCATCGCCCATCGCCATGGCTTTATCGGCCATGACTGGATCTTCATCGCCGCCATGCTGATCGCCACCTGGCTGCTCTGCTGGGCCAGCTATCGGCTGATCGAACTGCCGGGCCACAAGATCATCAAATGGCTGCAACGCGGCGGGCGCGCCCGCCCGACCCCGGTCAAGGTTGCTGCCTGATGCCCGCCGCCCCGACCATCTGGATCGCCATCCCGACGTTCCGCCGGCCGGGCCAGTTGCGCCACCTGCTCGAAAGCCTGGCCGCCGTCGTGCCGCATGACGATGTCCAGTTGCTGGTCGCCGACAACGACCCCGTCGGGCAGGAAGGGGCGATGGTCGCGCACGAGATGCAGGACGATCCCGATTATCCTCTGCCGATCCATATCCTGCATGTGCCCGAGCCGGGCCTTTGCTCGGTCCGCAACGCGATCGTCGCCACCGCGCTCGCGGCTCCGGCTATGCAGTATCTGGCGATGATCGATGATGACGAATGGCCACAGCCCGGTTGGCTTGACGCACTCCTTGCGGCCCGAGAAATGTGTGGCGCCGATGTGGTTGGCGGCCCCGTCGACGCCCATTTCCTGCGTCCACCGCCACACTGGGCACGCGAAGCGCTGGTGTTCCGGGCTGAGGAACGGCCTTCAGGCGCCACTGACATGCTATGGGCCAGCAACAATCTGCTGCTCAGCCGCAAGGCGCTGGAGACGCTGCCCGCCCCTTGGTTCGATCCGCGCTTCAATCGCAGCGGCGGCGAGGATCTGGATTACCTCACCCGGCTATATGATACCGGCCTCAGCTTCGGCTGGGCGACGGATGCGCGGGTCAGCGAATGGGTACCACCCGAACGGGTCCGGCTCGGCTGGATACTGTCCCGCATGTGGCGGATCGGCTTTACCGAGACGCTGACCCGCCGGAAGCATCGGCCCGGTATGGTCGGCACCCTCACCCTGTTCGGCCGGACGCTGGCGGTGTTCGCGATGCGCACCGCCGGGCTCCTCGCCCTGTTGCTGCCCGGCGCGCGACGGGTCGACATCGCCGGGCAGTGGATCAAATGCTGGGGCCGCCTCTATGCCCTGACAGGCCGGGGCAGCCGGGCCTATTATGGCGCCGAATAGACCTTGAAGCTACGGATGGTCATGTCACCACTGCCATCATCATAGGCGCCCGTCGTCTTCACCGCGACATTCATCAGCGGATAGAAGCGGAAGCCCTTGAACGGGTTGACCGACTGGTAGGTTTCCTTGCCGTCGACGAACCAGGTGATGTAGTCACGCTGGATATCGACCGCGAACTTGTGGAAATCCTGCGAATAGCCCGACAGGCCATAGGCCTGTTCGGTCTGGATGACGATGCCGCGCTGGTCATAGCGGGTGCTGTTGGCACCGACATGGATCGTCTGGCCTACATGGCGATCGAAATCCCAATAGCTCTGATAGCCAAAGCCTTCATAGACATCGATTTCCGGCGGCCAGCCACTGGTCGAGATCAGCCAGAAAGCGGGCCAGGAACCACGTCGATTGGGCATCTTCGCTTCCCACTCATATTGGCCATAGCCGATCTGCGAGGCGAGGAAGTTGCGGCCATCCAGGATCGACGCGCCATAATTATAGGTTACGCCCTGATAGCTGATCGGCGTCTTGAGCACCTGGCTGTGCAGCACCAGGCCCTTGTTGCTCCAGTAGACCGGCCCTTCGATCCCCGGATAGGTGGTGGTGTCAACATAGAGGCCGGTCTCGCCATTGCCGGTCTGCGCCCGGCCATGCGACAGGGTCGTGGCCCAACGGTCCCAGCCGCCATCGACCGACCGCTTGTGCGTGTCCTTGAGCAGTTCGAACTGCAGCGTGCCCGAGGCCGCGAAGGTCCGCGCTTCGCGAAAGGTGCCGGTCGCCTTCTCGGTGGCCGCGACATAGGCCTTGGCCGTGACGGTTGCCGTCGACTGCCCCTGCAGTGCGCCCCAGGGCGCCTCACGCAGCTTCACGCTGAACTGCTGGCCTTCGCTGGCGCTAATGACCGGCACTTCCACCGTCTGTTCCAGCGGATCGCCCGGCCGGAAGATGACGACGGTATCGACCGTCTTGTAATTGGTGCCCGACGTCGCCTTCAGCGCGCCCGTGCCGTTCAGCGTGGTGATCCGCGCGATCACCGTATTGGGCGTCGCCCGATCGAGATAGACCGGGACATAGGCGGTGCTGCTGCCCGGCTTGTAGGTCGCGTTGCCGATCCAGAGCGTCGCCTTGCCCGGCAATACCGTGCCGTTGGCGAAGTCGAAGTCGGCAAAGCTGTTGCTGGTGCTGCTGGTCGTCGCCGTGCTGGTCGTCGTCGCACTGCTCGCACTGCTGCTGGAGATGGTGACCGTGCCGCTATCGGCCGTGCTGGTCGATGAGCTGCTGGTCGTGCTGGTTCCGCCCGACAGGATCGTGGCGGCGCCTGCCGCGAAGACAGACGTAATGATTGCTCCGGCTCCGATCATGGAACCGGCCGATTTGCTGCGCATAATGCAACCCCCGTTTTGGTGTCCCTAAAGGGTCCGCCACGAGGGTTAACAATTGCTTCCAGACAAGCTCGCCTCGTCGCAAATCAGCTATTTTTGCGACGAGGCGAGGAACTTTTACTCGGCAGCTTCAACCAGCATTTCGGGCTCCGGCGCCATGCCACGGCCAACGCTGTCATAGATAAATCCAGCCGCTTCAGCGACTTCGGGCCGATAGATGTTGCGCAGGTCGACCAGGCCATTGCCAGCCATCACGCCGCGCAGGCGCGACAGGTCGAGCGCGCGCAGCGCATCCCATTCGGTGACCAGTACGACGGCCGAGGCTCCCTGCGCCGCCGCATAGGGATCGTGGAAGAAATCGACATTCTGCAGCAGCGGCTGGGCCGCCTCGATCCCTTCGGGGTCGAAGGCACGGATCTGCGCACCGCCGTCCTGCAGTGCCTGGATGATCGACAGCGACGGCGCATCGCGCATATCGTCGGTATTGGGCTTGAAGGTCAGGCCCAGCACCGCAATCGTCTTGCCCCGCACCGATCCGTTGCACACGCCGATCACCTTGCGCGCCATGGCGCGCTTGCGGCTTTCGTTGATCGCGACGGTGGTTTCGATCAGGCGAATGGGCGCGCCGGAATCTTCCGCCGTCTTGACCAGCGCCAGCGTGTCCTTGGGGAAGCAGGAGCCACCATAGCCGGGGCCGGCATGCAGGAATTTCGAACCGATCCGGTTATCCAGGCCAATGCCGCGCGCCACCTGCTGCACATCCGCGCCGACCCGTTCGCACAGTTCGGCCATCTCGTTGATATAGGTGATCTTCATCGCCAGGAAGGCGTTGGCGGCATATTTGATCAGTTCGCTGGTACGGCGACCGGTGAACAGCAGCGGCGCCTGGTTGAGGTAGAGCGGGCGATAGACCTCCTCCATCACCGGACGAGCACGCTCGTCCTCGATGCCGACGACGATGCGATCCGGACGCTTGAAATCCTCAATCGCGGCGCCCTCGCGCAGGAATTCGGGATTGGAGGCGACCGCGAACTGGGCGTCGGGATTGGTTTCGCGAATGATCCGTTCGACCTCGTCGCCGGTGCCGACCGGCACGGTCGACTTCGTAACCACAACGGTAAAGCCCTTGAGCGCCCCGGCGATCTCGCGCGCGGCATCATAGACATAGCTGAGGTCGGCATGGCCATCGCCCCGACGCGCCGGCGTACCGACCGCAATGAAGACGACATCGGCGTCTGCCACGGACGTTGCCAGATCGGTCGTGAAGCTCAATCGGCCCGCCTTGACGTTGCGCGCAATGAGATCGGCCAGGCCCGGCTCATAGATCGGCACGCCGCCTTCGCGCAACTTGGCGATCTTGCGCTCATCCTTGTCGACGCAGATGATTTCGTGGCCGAAATCCGCGAGGCAGGCGCCCGATACCAGACCAACATAACCAGATCCGGTCATCACGATCCGCATGACAATTCTCCTTGTCCAATGTGCAAGCTAATCGACAATATGCCCGCAACCGATCGCCCCGATCCGGACAGGACGCGACAGAGCGCTCCGGAAAATCCGGATGCGCGCACCTCTCGCCCTGACAAAGATCGAGGCCCCCGGCCTGCTCGGACAGTTGCCGCGTCAGTGGAACCAGCCACCTGTTGACGCGATGCAGCATAAGTCGGGTCATGACGCTGTTGCAACGCGACTTGGCGCTACGCGGGCACATGTGGACGTGGGGCGAATGGAAAATGCGCCGAACTGCCGCAGCGCGCGGGCGCAATTAACCGGATCTGCGGGTCAATCCTCGACGATGCGCATCAATTTGCGTTCGACAGGCGCCAATATGCCCTGCAACTCCTGCCCGCGCTTGAGCACATGACCCGCTTCCCCCACCAGCGTCCACATGCCCTGGCGATTGCGCAACGCCGGCCGCTTCTCGATCCGATATTCAGGACGCTCGGCAGAGCGCCGAAAAGCGGAGAAAATCGCCGCCTCACGCCCCAGGTCCATGGCATAGTCGCGCCAGTGTCCGGCAGCGACCATGCGGCCATAGAGATCCATGATCCGCTGCAACTCCAGGCGATCGAACCCGACCTGCCCCTGTTGCTGGCCGTTGGGTGCTGGGAACGGCGTCACATTGGACATCAGGCCCGGCCACGCTCCTTGAACAGGGCGACGTCATCGGCAGGCAGTTCGGGCACCTGCTTCTGCGCCAGCAACTCAGCCAGCCGCTTCTGCAACTGCTCCACTTCGCACTGCAGCAATTCCAGCTTCTGCTTTTCGGGATCGAAACAATCGGAGCAGGGCGTGCCATAGGGCAGGAAGTCGCGCTGATAAGCGGTGACATCGACCAGCATCGCGCGCGCGGGGATGCCGACCATGGTCGCGGCCTCCGCAACATCCTTGGTCACCACCGCATTGGCGCCGACACGGGCACGGGCGCCGACACGGACCGGGCCCAGCACCTGCGCGCCCGACCCCACGATCACGCCATTTTCCAGCGTCGGATGGCGCTTGCCGGCGATTCCGTTGGCGGGATCGGTCCCGCCCAGCGTCACATTCTGATAGAGAGTGACGTCGTCGCCAATCTCCGCCGTCTCGCCGATCACGGTGAAGCCATGATCGATGAAGAAGCGCTTGCCGATCTTCGCGCCGGGATGAATGTCATTGCCGGTCAGGAAGCGCGACAGATGATTGACCGCCCGCGCCAGGAAATAGAGCCGCGCCCGATAGAGACGATGCGCCACGCGATGGAAGGCCAGCGACCAGATACCGGGATAGAGCAGGATTTCCGCCCGCGATCGCGGCGCAGGGTCGCGCGACTTGACCGAATCCAGATAGGCGATGAGATTACGCAGCATCGAAACGTCCCTGAACGGACCCGCCCTGCTGGCGCGCCCCTTTTACCCTGTTGCCAGCAACATAGAGATTAAGCGGCAATTTTTCCAGAGCGCGCCCTAATTCGCCTTCCCGGCCCAAAACAGAAACTTGCTTGGCGCCTCAAGATATACCAATCATTGAGGTAGACAATTAGAACGAAGGTGTTTGGATGATCGACACATTTATCGCCCATTTTGGCGAAATACTGCCCTTCATCCTGATCGGCTTCGGCGCGCAGATTATCGATGGCGCCCTTGGCATGGCCTATGGCGTGATTTCCAGCACCCTGCTGCTGGCCATGGGCGTGCCGCCCAGCCGCGCGTCCGCCAGCGTCCATGCCGCCGAAACCTTCACCACCGGTGTGTCCGCGATCAGCCATATCCTGCACCGCAATGTCGACTGGGCCCTGTTCGCCCGGCTCGTCATTCCCGGCGTGATCGGCGGCGTGGCGGGCGCCTATCTGCTGTCCAATATCGACGGCGCGATCATCAAGCCCTTCGTCCAATTCTATCTGGCAGCGATCGGCATCTACCTGATCTGGCGCGGCTTCCATTTCCCCCCGCACAGCAAGAGCCCGAAATGGGTCGCGCCGCTGGGCCTGGTCGGTGGCTTCATGGATGCGTCGGGCGGCGGCGGCTGGGGTCCGGTCGTGACGTCCAACCTGCTGATCCAGGGATCGAGCCCGCGCCACACCATCGGCACGGTCAACAGCGTCGAATTCATCCTGACCCTGTCGATCAGCCTGACCTTCCTGTTCCATCTGGGCTGGGAAAGCTTCACCACCTACACGATCGGCCTGTTGATCGGCGGCGTGGTGGCAGCCCCCTTTGGCGCCATGCTGGCCCGCCATGTCGCGCCAAAAGTGCTGTTCGTGGCCGTCGGCATCATCCTGACCCTGACGTCGGCCTTCGGCATCGCCAAATATCTTGGTTATATCGGATAATTCGCTTATATTCGGATTTCTAATTCAGGAATCCGATAAATGTCGAACTACATGCCCACGCTCAAGCAGCTGCAATATCTGGTTGCGCTGAAGGAACATGGCCATTTCGGCAAGGCGGCCGACAGCTGCTATGTGACCCAGTCCACCCTGTCGGCCGGCATCCGCGAACTGGAGTCCCTGATCGGCGTCACGCTGGTCGAGCGAACGCGCCGCGTCGTGCGCTTCACGGCGCTGGGCGATCGCATCGTCGAAAAGGCGCACCGCGTCCTGCGCGAGGCGGAGGAGCTGGCCGCCATCGCCGAGGCATCGGGCAAGCCGCTGACCGGCGAATTGCGGATGAGCGTCATCCCGACGATCGCGCCCTTCCTGCTGCCGCGCCTACTGCCCCGCCTGCGCGCCGACCGGCCGGAATTGAAACTCTATCTACGCGAGGAAACGACCCAGGCGGCGATCGATTCGCTGCGCCATGGCAATGTCGACTGCGTGCTGATGGCGCTGCCCTATCCGACCGGCGAACTGGACAGCGAAATATTGTTCCAGGATCCGCTCTATGTCGCCTTCCCGCGCGACGATCCGACCAATCCGCCGGACTGGATCAAGCCGGACATGATCGACGAGAACAAGCTGCTGCTGCTGGAAGACGGGCATTGCCTGAAGGACCATGCGCTGGCGGCCTGCAATCGCCCCGACCTGCGCGCCAGCGCGACGATGATGGGCACCTCGCTCCACACGCTTATCCAGATGGTCGACAATGGCCTGGGCGTCACCATGCTGCCGGAAATGGCGCTGGCCGGCGGCATATTGGAACATACCAATATCACCGCGCGCCCGCTGCAGTCCGATCATGCCTGGCGCGACATTGCCCTGGTCTGGCGCAAGAACAGCCCGCGCGAAAAGGAATTCCATCTGCTCGCCGAGATATTGCGCGACGCGGCGGACCATCCCGCGATCCGCGCCAACGCGGCCTGATCGATCAGCGATCCCAGCCCTGCGCCTTGGCCTCATCCTCGGCGCGGGGCGCGACCCAGGCGCCTGCGCCATCGGCATAATGCGCCTTTTTCCAGAAGGGCGCGCGCGATTTCAGCCAGTCGATCAGGAAGGCGCAGCTTTCCAGCGCCGCCGCGCGATGCCGTGATGCCGTGCCGACGAACACGATCCGATCGCCCGGCTGCAGCCGACCATGACGATGGATGATCGACAGGCCCAGCAGCGGCCAGCGCGCCATCGCTTCCTCCGCGATCCGTTCGGCCTGGCGCTGCGTCATCGCCGGATAATGTTCCAGTTCCAGCGCCACCAGCCCCTCTTCGCCGCGGACGATACCGGTGAAACTGGCCACCCCGCCGCCGCCCAGCGCTTCGAGCGCGGCAAGTTCGGCCGAAATATCGAAATCATCCGCCTGGATGGCGACCCGTTTCATCCACCCGTGACCGGCGGGAACAGCGCCAGTTCCCGCGCCGTGCCGATTGCCTGATCGAAACCGACAAATTGCTGGTCCAGCGCCGCGCGCAACCGATCGGGATCGGCCAGCGCCTCGGCATAGCCATCGCCCCGCGCAGCCAGTCGCGCCACCAGTTCCGCTATGGTCTCATCCGGCGAAGCCAGTTCGACCCGCTCCTCATCGCGGCCAATGGCTTCGCGCACCCAGGCAAAATAGACGAGGGTCACAGCGGCCATGCCGGTCAGTCCATATGCTTGATGCCGACGCGCAGATAATCCCAGCCGGTAATCAGCGTCAGGATCGCGGCCGCCCACAGGGTCAGGATGCCGACGCTCTGCACGAAGGGGAATTGCGGCACGGCACCGGCCAGGATCAGGGCGCCCAGCGCGATCAACTGGAACGTCGTCTTCCACTTGGCCAGGCGCGACACCGGGACCGACACCTGAAGGCCGGCCAGAAATTCCCGCAGCCCCGACACGGCGATCTCGCGCAGCAGAATGATCATCGCGGCTGCGATATGGATGCCGGCGATGTCGCGCGTCGCGGCGAGCATCAGGATGACCGCGCCAACCATGATCTTGTCCGCGATCGGATCAAGGAACACGCCGAGCTTCGACACCGCACCCTGCGCACGGGCGAGGTAGCCGTCGAAATAGTCGGTGATGCCCATCAGGCAGTAGAGACCGAAGGCAAGGCCATAGCCCGTGGTCCAGCGCGCGCCCATCTCGCCGGGCCACAACAGGGCCACCAGCAAGGGCACGGTGATGATGCGCGAAAGCGTCAGCAAATTGGGCAGCGTCAGCATCAGGGCGACCTGCCACAGTCCCGCATCGGGCACAAGCGAAGGCAGCAAGAAGTGAACAGGAAATTGGACAGGCCCGCCTGCAGCGGCTAGACCGCCCCCCGGTCGTCCACAGCGAAAAGCCAAACGCACTCATGCAAGCCTCACTCAGGCTCCTCAAAAAGCGCCGTTTTCTGCCGCTTTTCATCACCCAGCTTCTCGGCGCCTTCAACGATAACCTGTTCAAGAACGCCATGGTGCTGTTCGTGGTGTATCAGGTCTATAATGACGAGCGGTCCGAAACCTGGTTCAGTGCGCTGGCCACCGGCATCTTCATCATTCCCTTCTTCCTGCTGTCCGCCCTGTCGGGCCAATTGGCCGATCAGCGCGACAAGGCCGTCATCATCCGCTGGGTGAAGGCAGCCGAAATCATCATCATGACGGTCGGCGCGACCGGCCTGGCGCTGATCTGGAGCGGCATTGCCGTCCATATCCTGGCGATCCCACTGCTGCTCGCCGCGCTGTTCGCGATGGGCATCCACTCCACCTTCTTCGGCCCGATCAAATATGCGATCCTGCCCCAACATCTGCACGATGACGAGGTTCTGGGCGGCACCGGGCTGGTGGAAGCCGGCACCTATATCGCGATCCTGGCCGGCACCATCCTCGCCGGCATCATCCCGATCGAGGCCGCGGCCATCGGCGTGGTGGTGACCGCCTTCATCGGCTATTTTGCCAGCCGGGCCGTGCCCCCTGCCCCATCGCTGCTCGCCAAGCAGCCGATCGACTTCCACGTCATCCGATCCTCGGTCGCGCTGGTGCGGGGCACGATGCATATTCCGCGCCTCTATCTGGCGATCATGTCGATCAGCTTCTTCTGGGCCGTGGGATCGGTGCTGTTCATCCAGTTCCCGCCGCTGGTGAAGAATGTCCTGACCGCGGACAAGTCGGTCGCCAGCCTGTTCCTGGCGATCTTCTCGATCGGCATCGCGATCGGATCGATCGCGATCAACCGGCTGCTCGCCGGCCATGTCTCGGCCAAATATGCACCCGCGTCGGTGATCGGCATGGGCTGCTGCATCATCGCCTTCCATGTGGTGTGTGACCTGTGGACGCCGGCGCCGGGCGGCCAGATGCTGCCGCTCGCCGGCTTCCTCGCCCATCCGATGGCGATCCCGCTGTCGCTCTGCCTGCTCGGCGTGGCGACCTTTGGCGGCATGTTCGTGGTGCCGCTCTACGCCTTCCTCACGACCACGGTCGAGAAGTGCGAAGCGGCGCGCACCGTGGCGGCCAATAATATCGTCAATTCCGGCGCCATGGTGGTCGGATCACTGATCGCGATCGGCCTGACCCTAGCCGGCCTGGAGGTGGTCTATCAGCTGCTGCTGGTGGCGGCGATGTGCCTGCCCTGCGCCTGGCTGGCCTGGCGGCTGCACAAGGCCTGTGACGGCCCGGCCTGCAGCGGCGAGCTTTAGAAGATGAAGCTGTAGAACGCCGTGAAGAAGGCCGAGAAGCTCAGCACGAACAGCTTCCAGTCATTATCGTCGGAGACAGCCACATCACGGCGGCGACGCGCCTGCGACGACGCATCGTCCGTCAGCTGGAAGATGTGACGGGGCAGCCGCTGCCGAAAGGGGTGACGGGCGGCTTCGTTGGTGAGGACGAGGACTCGGTTTCTCATAAGGATTGGTTAACGCGATATTTACCATTAGTTCCATGGCAAATTTCGTAAAATCCGGGATGTCCCGTCGCGGGACAGACTTGACCGTATCAACAACATAATACAGCATGGCCGTGCCGATGACCGAATTGCCCAACCCCGCCCCTACCGGCACGCCTGCCCCGGCCGCCGACGAAGCGCGCCCGTTCGGCGCCGGGCCGCCCAGCGCCTTTGCCCCGCCCACCCCGTGGAAGCGGCGGCTGCAGATTTTCGGCTGGATCGTGGCGACAGGTCTGGCCCTGTTGATGCTGATCATCGCCTGGTTGGCGGTGACGGCGCCCATGTCGCGTTCGCTCCAGCCCATTGCCCCGCCCAGCATCAGCCTGATGTCGGCCGACGGCCATCTGGTCGCGCGGCGCGGCGCCATCATCGACAAGCCGGTGGAGGTGGCCAAGCTGCCCGCCCATGTGCCCCAGGCCTTCATGGCGATCGAGGATCGCCGCTTCTATGACCATTGGGGTGTCGATCCGCGCGGCATCGCCCGCGCCATGTGGCACAATATCTGGTCCGACGGATCGTCGCAGGGCGGCAGCACCATCACCCAGCAGCTGGCCAAGGGCGTATTTCTGTCCAGCGACCGGACCATGGGCCGCAAGGCGCGCGAAGCGCTGATCGCCTTCTGGCTGGAGGCCTGGCTGACCAAGGACCAGATCCTCGAACGCTATCTCTCGAACGTCTATTTCGGCGACAATGTCTATGGCCTGCGGGCCGCCTCGCTCCATTATTTCGATCGTCAGCCCGAACGGCTGACCATACCTCAGGCCGCGATGCTGGCCGGCCTGCTGAAGGCGCCCTCGCGCCTCGCGCCAACCAGCAACCTGAAGGGCGCGCGCGCGCGCGCCGCACTGGTGACGCAGGCGATGGTCGAGGCCGGCTATATCAGCAAGGCCCAGCGCGATCAGCTCGCCCCTGCCCGCCTTGATGTCCGCGAGTCCCCGGATGCCACCAGCGGCACCTATTTTGCCGACTGGGTGCTGCCGGAAGCACGCGACCGGGCCGGCGCCGTCTATGGCGCGCAGGAAGTGAAGACGACGCTCGACTGGCGCATCCAGCGCCTCGCCGAAGCCGCGATCCGCCGCGCGCCGCTGGGCGGGGCACAGGTGGCGCTGGTGGCGATGAAGCCCGACGGCAGCGTCGTCGCCATGATCGGCGGCAAGAATTACGAGAAGAGCAGCTTCAACCGCGCCGTGCAGGCGAAGCGCCAGCCCGGCTCGACCTTCAAGCTGTTCGTCTATCTCGCCGCGTTCCGCGCCGGCATGACGCCCGACGACATGATCGAGGATACGCCGATCACCACCGGCACCTATCGCCCGGCCAATCATGGCGGCAAATATCGCGGCCGCATCACGCTGCGTCAGGCCTTTGCCGCGTCGAGCAATGTGGCGGCGGTGCGCCTGACCCAGAAGGTCGGCGTCGACAATGTCATCAAGGTTGCCCGTGATCTGGGCGTTACCGCGCCGCTGACCGAGGATCTCAGCCTCGCGCTCGGCACGTCGGAAATCCCGCTGGTGGAACTGGCCGAAGCCTATGCGTCGGTGGCGGCCGGCGCCTATCCGGTGCTGGCCCATGGCCTGCCGCCCGAGGAACAGGGCTGGTTCGATCGCCTGATGAAGCGCCAGCGTCATTTCAGCGACGACCAGCTCGAAATGATCCGCGACCTCCTGTCATCCGCCGCCAATCGCGGCACCGGCAGCGCCGCGGCGCTGCGCACCAGCACCTTTGGCAAGACCGGCACGACCCAGGATAGTCGCGACGCGATTTTCGTCGGCTATGCCGGCGGCCTGGTGACGGCGGTGTGGATCGGCAATGATGACAATGCCCCGCTGCCCGGCGGCGCGGCTGGCGGCGGTGTGCCAGCACGTATTTGGCGCAATTTCATGGCCGGCGCCATCAACGAACCCGTCGAGAAGGTGCCCGAGGAAGAGCAGGATCCCGACCTGGTCAACGCCATCGCCAATGTCAGCGTCGAAACCGGCATCGGCAATGTCGGCGTCGGCATGGATCAGGGCGGAATGACCGTCACGATCGACGGCAACCAGCTTCGCCTTCCGTCCGACCAGCCTTTGCCGCTGCCGCCGCAGGGCGTGCCGCCACCGCGGATCGCACCGACCCAGCCCCAGGAAAATGAACCGCAACAGCCATGACGGCGATTTCGACACCCCGCATTTCATGGCTCCGCGGCTGCGCGAACAGGCCGTAAAATTTCGTATATTATGTAATCACACCTAGTCTTAACCTACTGACAAATCTCCATTTCCCCTGCCCTTCCGATCGATGATATAGTGCGATTCCCTTCCACTTCAGAGGTCACACGATGAATGGAGCATTTGGCCGGGAAGACCATTCGACACAGAAGGCGCTGGCGGCACGCTGGACCATAGCCGCCGAGGCCATGGAAGCTCTGGCCGGCGCACGGTCCTTGGATGCGGTTGTAAACGTCCTGCGCGCCTTTGCCCGACGCGCCGTCGGCGCCGACGGCATTGCGATCGTCCTGCGCGAAGGCGAAAAATGCTATTATATCGCGGAGGATGCCAAGGCGCCTTTATGGGCCGGGCAACGATTTCCGGCGGAAACATGTGTATCCGGCTGGGCGATGATGAACCAGGAAACCGCGGTCATCGCCGACATATTCGACGATGTGCGGGTGCCGGTGGATGCCTATAGCCAGACCTTCGTCCGCAGCATGATCATGGTGCCGATCGGCCGGGTCGACCCGATCGCCGCCGTGGGCGCCTATTGGTCCGAACCGGCGATGCCCACCGACAATGAGATTTCGCTGCTCGAAGCGCTGGCACGGGCCGCGTCCACCGCACTCGAAAATGGCCGGCTCTTCGGCGCGCTCGAGTCCCTGAACGATCATCTGGACCAGCGCGTGCGCGAGCGCACGAGCGAACTGGAAAGTGCACAGGACAAGCTGCGACAGATCCAGAAGATGGACGTGCTGGGCCAGTTGACCGGGCATGTCGCGCACGACTTCAACAATCTGCTGACACCGATCATCGGCGGACTGGACCAGATCATCGCCGGCGGCCGATCCCCCGAAGCGGTCGCCCGCACCGCCAATATCGCGATGCAGGCGGCGGAAACCGCGCAGACTCTGGTCAAGCGGCTGCTCGCCTTTGGCCGTCGCCAGCCGTTGCAACCGACATCGGTCAATCTTTCCGAGACGCTGGAGAATATGCAGACCTTGCTGGTCAGCACGGTCGGCCCGCAGATCATTCTCCATGTGGACGCCGCGCCGGATGTGCCGCCGGTGCGGGCCGATCGACATCAGCTGGAACTGGCCATCCTCAACCTGGTGGTCAACGCCCGCGATGCCATGCCTAGCGGCGGGCAGGTCATCATTTCCACCGAACGGTGCAAGAGCCGCATCCCCGTGCCACTGATCCCCGGCCAATTTGTCTGCCTGCGCATCACCGACACCGGCATCGGCATGACCCCAGCGGTCAAGGCATCTGCAACCGAGCCCTTCTTCACGACCAAGCCGGTCGGCCATGGCACCGGTCTTGGCCTGTCGATGGCCCATGGTCTGGCCGGCCAGTTGGGCGGTGCGCTGGAAATCGTCAGCGAAGTGGGCCAGGGCACGGAAATCCAGCTCTGGCTGCCGATCGAGAAGCAGAAGCCGGTGGCCGTCGTGGCGGATGGCGATGGCGGCGAGATCGCAGCAACGCAAGGCAAGGTGCTGCTGATCGACGACAATGCCCTGGTCCGCCATGGCACGCGGGAAATGCTGACCGACCTAGGCTATGACGTGGTCGACATCGACAATGCCGAACTGGGGCTCAGCATGATCGCCGCCGATTTCCGGCCCGACATCGTCGTCACCGACCATATCATGCCCGGCATGACCGGCGCCGAACTGGCGCTGCGGCTGCGCGTCGACCATCCCGAGATCGCGTTGCTCATCATATCCGGCTATGAAGGCGTCGACCTGATCGCACCGGATATTCCGCGCCTTTCCAAGCCCTTCCGCCGCCAGCATCTTCAGGCCAGCATCGCAGCCGCGCAGGCGCAGACCGTGGGGCGTGCCTAGGGGCGATCGACATTCAGATGATGACGTGACGAAAATGGTGGTTTTCCGTGACCCGGAGCGCAGCGTACTCAAAGTACGTGAGCACCGGAAGCGCGGAGAACCGCCATTTGCAGGCCGTCAGGGCTGAATGTCGATTGCCCCTAGAGCGCCTGCCCGGCCGCCCAGCCGCTGGCCCAGGCCCATTGGAAATTATAGCCGCCGAGCCAGCCAGTGACATCGACCGCCTCGCCAATGGCGTAGAGGCCCGGCACCTTGGCGGCTTCCATCGTCCGCGATGACAGGCCGGCGGTGGCGATGCCGCCAACCGTGACCTCCGCCTTGGCATAGCCTTCGGTGCCGGACGGGATGAAGGACCAGCCCGCCAGCCGCTCGCCAATCTGGCGCAGGGTCTTGTCGGGCAGATTGCCAAGGTCACCCTGCGTGCCGATCCGTTCGAGCAGGGCATCGGCCATGCGCTCGGGGAAGCGCTCGACCAGCACGCGCCGCAAGCCGGTGCGCGGACGATTGCGCTTTTCGGCCAGCAACCAGTCCACGCCGAGATCGGGCAGGAAATTGACGTGGATCGGCGTGCGATGTTCCCAATAGGAGGAAATCTGCAGCATCGCCGGGCCGGAGAGGCCCCGATGGGTGAAGAGCGCCGCCTCGCGGAACCGGGTCTTGTTCCAGCGCACCTCCACCTCCGCCGAGACGCCCGACAGCGACTGGAACAGCGCGTCATCCGGCCCCAAGGTGAAGGGCACCAGCGCCGGCCGGGGCTGCACCACCTTGAGATCGAACTGGCGCGCGACCTCATAGGCGAAGCCGGTAGCGCCCAATTTCGGGATGGACGGGCCACCGGTCGCCAGCACCAAAGACGGCGCCGACACGATGCGATCGCCCAGCTTGACGCGAAACAGGCCATCGCCATGGCTGATATCCGTCACCGGCTGGCCCAGCGCCATGGTCACGCCGCCGGCCGCGCATTCCTCTTCCAGCATCGCCACGACCTGTTTCGCCGATCCGTCGCAGAACAGCTGCCCCAGCGTCTTTTCATGCCAGGCAATGCCATAGCGGCCGATCAGGGTAAGGAAATCCTGCGGCGTGTAGCGGCCCAGCGCCGATTTGGCGAAATGGGGATTGGCCGACAGATAGCGATCGGCAGCGGTATGGGTATTGGTGAAATTGCAGCGGCCGCCGCCGGAGATCAGGATCTTCTTGCCCGGTGCATCGGCATGGTCGGCCAGCAGCACCCGGCGGCCGCGCTGGCCGGCAGTCGCCGCGCACATCATGCCGGCGGCGCCGGCACCCAGGATTATCGCATCATAATCGCCCATCACCGCCCCCGCTTGATCCGCACGATCGCCTCGTCCAGCGCGGACAGGAAGCGCGAACGATCCGTCTTGGAGAAAGGCGGCGGCCCGCCGACCGGATCGCCCACGGCGCCGGCGCGCAGGTCCGCCATGATCGCCCGCACCGCGATCGCGCTGCCGATCGAAGCGCTGGTGAAGGGCTTGCCATTGGGCGCGATCACCCCCGCCCCGGCCTTGAGGCAACGGTCGGCGAGCAGGATATCGGCGGTGATGCACAGCGTATCGGCACCGGCGCGTTCGGCGATCCAGTCGTCGGCGGCGTCGAACCCGTCGCTCACCACCACGCGGTCGATCAACTCATGCGCCGGAATGCGGATCGGGCTGTTGCTGACGATGGTGACCGGCACGCCATGGCGGAAGGCAACCTTGTAGATTTCCTCCTTCACCGGGCAGGCGTCGGCATCGACCAATATGTGCATCGCCGCGCTGTCCTTTCGTTCCGGCCGTTCGCGGCGGCGATAGGCGGACAGGGACAAACGCGCAATGGGCCGGGGAAACACCCCGGCCCACAGTTCGTCAACGCCCGACGATTTCGAGCAGATGCGGCGGGTAGCGCTCGCCCTCGACCGGGATGGCGTCGGTCGCCGCGCGGATCCGGGTGAGGTCGGCATCACTCAGTTCGACCTGGGCCGCGCCCAGATTCTCCTCCAGCCGATGGAGCTTGGTGGTGCCGGGGATGGGCACGATCCAGGGCTTTTGCGCCAGCAGCCAGGCGATCGCGATCTGCGCCGGGGTCGCATCCTTCTCGGCCGCGATGCCCTTGAGCAGATCGACCAGCGCCAGGTTCTTCTCCCGCGCCTCGGCGGCAAAGCGCGGCAGGCTGTTGCGGAAATCGCCTTCGGCCAGCGCCGTATCCTTGCCGATCGCGCCGGTCAGGAACCCCTTGCCGAGCGGGCTGTAGGGCACGAAGCCGATGCCCAGTTCCTCGCAGGTTTCAAGGATGCCGTTGGTTTCCGGGCCACGGGTCCAGAGCGAATATTCATTCTGGAGTGCGGCGACCGGCTGCACCGCATGGGCGCGGCGGACCGTCGCGGCCGACGGCTCGGACAGGCCGAAATGCCTGACCTTGCCCTCGGCGATCAGATCCTTGACGGCACCTGCCACATCCTCGATCGGCACGGCCGGATCGACGCGATGCTGGTAGAAAAGATCGATCACCTCTACACCCAGCCGCTTGAGCGAGGCGTCCGCCACCGCGCGGATATTGTCCGGCCGGCTGTTGAGCGCGCCAAGACCGGCGCCGATGTCGAAGCCGAACTTGGTGGCGATCACCACCTGGTCGCGCACCGGCGCCAGCGCGGCGCCGACCATTTCCTCGTTGGTATAGGGGCCGTAGACCTCCGCCGTGTCGAAGAAGGTGACGCCGAAGTCGACAGCCGCACGGATCAATTTGATCCCTTCATCCTGGCTGACGGCGGTGCCATAGCCGAAGTTGAGGCCCATGCAGCCAAGGCCAATGGCCGAAACCTCCAGCCCGCTCTTGCCCAAAAGTCGCTTTTCCATAGCGGTCACTCCGATTTGATGTCCGAACGGAAGATAGGCTGTCGCCAAGCGGCGGATTAGATCATAAAAGCGGCAAGACTTTATATCCGGAGTTCATGAATGCGGCGCGAAGAGCTGGTCGACCTCAACGCCTTCCTGATGGTCGCCGACACCGGCAATTTCACCCGAGCGGCCGCGCTGCTCGGCACGTCGCAGTCCGCGCTCAGCCATACCATCAGGCGGCTGGAAACGCGCCTGGGCGTCCGCCTGCTGACCCGCACCACCCGCAGCGTGTCCCTGACCGAGGCAGGCGATCGCCTGTCCGCCACGCTACGCCCGGCGCTCGACAGCATCGCGACCGAACTCGCCTCGCTCGGCGACCTGCGCGAACGGCCGGCCGGCACCATCCGTATCACCGCCGCCGAACATGCCAGCAACACGGTCGTCTGGCCAGCATTGCAACGGCTGTTGCCGCGCTATCCCGACATCCATGTCGAACTGAGCATCGATTCCGGCTTTGTCGACATCGTCAAGGAACGCTTCGATGCTGGCGTGCGGCTGGGCGAGGCGATCGCCAAGGATATGGTCGCCGTGCGCATCGGCCCGGACCTGCGCATGATCGTGGTCGGCGCGCCCGCCTATTTCGCCAGCCGCCCGGTGCCGCGCACGCCGCAGGATCTGGCCGCGCATGACTGCATCAATCTGCGCCTGCGCAGCGCCGGCGGCCTTTACGCCTGGGAACTGGAAAAGGACGGCCATGAAATCCGGGTGCGGGTGGAGGGGCAACTGGCGTTCAACAGCATCGAGATGATCCGCCGCGCCGCCCTCGCCGGCTTCGGCCTCGCCTTCGTGATGGAGGATCAGGTGCGCGCGGATATCGACGAAGGCCGGCTGATCCCGGTGCTGGAGGACTGGTGCCCGCCCTTTGCCGGCTATCATCTCTATTATCCCAGCCGCCGCCAGCCCGCAGCGGCCTTCAGCATATTGGTGGACGCGCTGCGCTATCGCGGTCGCTAGGGGCGATCGACATTCAGATGATGATGTGACGAAAATGGTGGTTTTCCGTAATCCGGAGCGCAGCGTACTTAAAGTACGTGAGCACCGGAAGTGCGGAAGGCCGCCATTTGCAGGCCGTCAGGGCTGAATGTCGATTGACCCTAGGCCATTTTGCCGCCTTCTCCCGCAGGCATAACTGTCCTACATGGAGGGACAATGAGCGCATCCCTCTACAATAACGACATTCTTCGCCTCGCCGCGAGCATCCCGCACCACCAGCGGCTGGCCGATCCGCAGGCCAGCGTGGAGAAGCGGTCACCGACCTGCGGCTCGCGCATCACCGCCGATGTCCGCATGGCCGACGGCAGGCTCGCCGAAATGGGCCTGGACGTGAAGGCCTGCGCGCTGGGCCAGGCCTCCGCCGCGCTGATGGCGGCGCAGGCGATCGGCCTCACTGCTGACGAACTGGCAGAGGCGCGCGACAAGCTGGCCGCCTATCTGTCGGGCAAGAGCGAGGATCTGGATTTCTGGCCCGGCCTTGCCGTGCTGGCGCCGGCCCGCGGCTATCCTGCGCGCCATCCCTCGATCCGGCTGGGTTTCGAAGCGATCGCCGAAGCCGCACGGATGGCGGACGCCTGATGCCGGTCGCCGAAACCGCCATGTCGGCCACCGACGTCCTCCTGTCCGAAGGCGTGATCCTGCTCGGCGTCGCCGTGGCCTTCGTCCTGCTGTTCCGCCGCTTCGGCCTGGGTGCGGTGCTGGGCTATCTGGTCGCCGGCGCCCTCGTCGGCCCGCAGGGGCTTGGTCTGGTCGGTGGCGCGGAATCGAAGCTGGCTATTGCCGAAATCGGCATCGTCCTGCTGCTCTTTCTCGTCGGCCTCGAACTCCATCCCGCGCGCCTGTGGCGACTGAAGCGCGACATCTTTGCGCTCGGCCTGGCACAGGTCGTTCTGTGCGGCCTCGCCCTCACCACCATCATCTTCTATTCGACCGGCTTCACCTGGGGCGCAGCGATCGCACTCGGCTTGCCGCTCGCCCTCTCCTCGACCGCACAGGTGCTGCCCAGCCTCAAATCCAGTGGCCGCATCAACTCGCCCTTTGGCGAGAAGGTCTTCTCGATCCTGCTGTTCCAGGATCTCTCAATCGTTCCGCTGATTACCATCGTTGCCGCCCTGTCCCGCAATCCGGCCGACGCGGGCGGCCCGCCCGGATGGGTGCTGGCCGGCTATACCGTCGCCGCGATCGCCGGGCTGGTGCTGGCCGGCCGCTTCATCCTGCGACCGTTGCTCAATCTGGTCGGTCGGCAGGGCGAGCGCGAACTGTTCGTTGCAGTCGGCCTGTTCACCGTGCTGGCCGCCGCATCTGTGATGCACAGCCTGCATCTCTCGACCGCGCTTGGCGCCTTCGTCGCGGGCGTGATGCTGGCCGACTCGCCCTATCGCCACGAAATCGAATCCGACGTCGAGCCGTTCCGCTCCATCCTGCTCGGCCTCTTCTTCCTGGCCGTCGGCATGGTGCTGGACCTGCGCGCCGTCGCCGCCAATCCCCTGTTCGTCATCGGCATGGCGGCGATGCTGGTGGCCGCCAAGACCGCGATCATCGCCCTGCTCGCCCGGCTGTTCGGCATGGCCTGGCAACAGGCATTGAGCGCCGGCCTGCTCCTGTCCCAGGGCGGTGAATTCGGCTTCGTCCTCTTCGCCCAGGCGCAGAATGCCTATCTGATCGCACCGCAGGCGGCGAGCCTGTTCAGCGCGATCGTCACCTTCTCGATGGCGACGACGCCCTTCCTGATGCTGTTCGCCCGCCGGTTCGAATTCGCCCAGCCCAAGGATCGCGACGACCTGCCGGGGCCAGAGGATGCGCCGCGCGGCAGCGCCATCATCGTGGGCTATGGCCGGTTCGGCCAGACCGTGGCCCAGATGCTGATGGGCCATGGCTTCGGCGTCGTGCTGATCGACAAGAAGCCCGCCCAGATCGAGGTGTCGAGCCGCTTCGACATGAAGGTCTATTATGGCGATGGCACGCGGATCGACCTGCTCCGCCGCGCCGGTGCCGACGAAGCCCGGCTGATCGCCTTCTGCATCGACGATCCTTCGCTGGATGGCCGTGTGCTGCAGCCCATTGCCGAAGCCTTCCCCCAGGCCGCGCTGATGGCGCGCGTGTTCGATCGTCGCCAGATCCTGGCGATGCAGGATATCGAACTGGCCGGCGTGGTGCGGGAAGTATTCGAATCGGCCATCTGCATGGGCGTCCAGGCGATGCAGACGCTGGGCGTGCCGCCCGAAGAGGTCGAGGAAGTCGAACGCCAATATCGCGAGAATGACGGCCAGCGGCTCGCCCTGCAGATCGAGCATGGAAATTTGCTGGCGGCCAAGGACCTGATGTACCGCCCCGGCCGGGGCATGCGCCTGCGCGCGCGCGGAGATGGAGAAGAAGCATGATCGCCATTCTGGCCGCCCTGTCGGCAGCGCTTGCCATCGCTGCCGGCGCTTTTGGCGCCCATGGCGCCGCCAGCCCGCAGGCGGCGGAGTGGCTGCGCACCGGCGGCCTCTATCAGCTCATCCATGCCGTCGCCGTCCTGACGATCATGGGCATCACGCGCGGCGGCGCCCTGTTGCTGCTGATCGGCGCGGCGATCTTTGCCGTCAGCCTCTATGCCATGGCGCTGGGCTGCCCGCGCTGGCTGGGCGCGGTGACGCCGATCGGCGGCGCGATGATGATCGGCGGCTGGCTCTGGGCGGCCCTTGCCTATTGGCAGCGCGGCTGAGCCAGCCACTTGCCGCCGCAGTTGGACACGCCTAGATAATCGCCATGGCAGATCATTCGCACCATCATCATCAGGAACCCACCGGCAAGAAGCTGGCCGACGCGGCGCAGGCCACGCTGGAGGCGAAGGATGAGCAGTGGACGCCGATGCGCGCCGCCATCTTCGACGCGCTGGCGGCCGAGGAAAAGCCGGCATCGGCCTATGATATTGCCGACACTGTGTCCAAGGCGCGCGGCAAGCGGGTTGCGCCCAACAGCGTCTACCGCATCCTCGACCTGTTCGTGGCGAACAATATCGCGATGCGGGTGGAAAGCGCGAACGCCTATATCGCCAACGCGCATCCCGGTTGCCATCATGACTGCATTTTCCTGGTCTGCGACAATTGCGGCCAGGTGACGCATATCGACAATGATCCCATCACCGGATCGCTGCGGTCGGTGGCGGAAAAGGCCGGCTTCGCGCCGGTGCGTCCAGTGATCGAGGTGCGCGGCACCTGCAGCGCCTGCCACTGACGGGCGGTTCATGACGATCATCGAATGGGTCGCAGCGGCGCTCGGCCTGGTCAATGTCGCGCTGGTGGCGCGCCGTTCGCTGTGGAACTATCCGTTCGGCATCGCCATGGTCGCGCTCTATTTCTTCGTCTTTTTCGAGGCGAAGCTCTACAGCGACGCGCTGCTGCAAATCTTCTTCCTGGTGATCAACGCCTATGGCTGGTGGAACTGGGTGCATAGCGAGAAGGTCGCCGACGGCGGCATAGCGGTGGCGCGCCTTAGCGTTCCGGCCCGCCTCGCCTGGATCGCGGGCACTGCGCTCGCCAGCCTGGCCTGGGGCCTGGGCATGGCGCGCCTCACCGACGCCGCCGCGCCCTTCGCCGACGCCATGATCGCCGGCATGAGCGTCGCCGCGCAGATATTGCAGTCGCAGCGCAAGGTCGAAAGCTGGGTTCTGTGGGTGGCGGTCGATGCCCTTGCCACCGGCCTGTTCTGGAGCCGCGGCCTGATCGCGACGTCGATCCTCTACGCCATCTTCTTCTTCATCGCGCTATGGGGCCTGATCGCCTGGCGCCGCACGATGGACCGGGCGCCGACATGACCCGCGGCTTCCTGCTCGGCAAGTTCATGCCGCCCCATGCCGGCCATCAGATGCTGATCGACAGTGCGCGGGCGATGGTGGACGAACTCACCATCCTGGTCTGCTGGTTGCCGGGCGATCCGATCCCTGGTCCACTGCGGCTGCAATGGATGCGCGAACTGGCGCCGGGGTGCCGGGTGATCGGCCATGACGCCGTCGTGCCGCAGGCGCCTGAAGACTCCGCCGACTTCTGGCCGATCTGGCGCGCCATCGTGGCACAGGCTCATCCCGAGCCGATTGACTTGCTGTTTGCCGGCGAAGCCTATGGGCTACGGCTGGCGCAGGAAGTGGGCGGGCGCTTCGTGCCGCTGGGTGCCCGCATCTTGGACGCGGACCAGGACGGACTGGGCGGCCTGTCCGCCAGTGCCGTGCGTGCCGATCCCTGGAGCCATTGGCGCTGGATCGCGCCGCCGGTCCGCGCGCATTTCACCCGGACGATCGTGCTGCATGGCGTCGAAAGCACCGGCAAGTCGGTGCTGGCCGAACGCCTCGCCCGGCATTTCGACACGATCTGGGTGCCCGAATATGGCCGTGCCCAGGCCGAAGTTCACAGTGTCGATATGGACGAGGCCGACCTGCTGCTGATCGGCGCGGCCCAGTCCGCGACGATCGCCGCCGGCCGGCGGCTGGCGAACCGTCGCCTGTTCGCCGACACCGACGCGCTGATGACGGCGGCCTGGGCCGAGATGATGATCGGCCATGTGCCCGACGCGCTCCCAGCCCACCCGAAGGCCGACCTCTATCTGCTGCTGGAACCCGATGTCGCCTGGATCGACGATGGCACGCGCATCTATGGCGACGATCCGGTGCGGGCGCGATTTGCCGATATCAGCCGGAACGTGCTGATCGACCGCGGCGTTAACTGGGCTTCGGTCGGCGGGGATTGGGACAGTCGTTTCACCCGCGCCGTTTCCCTGATTGAAGATTTGGCGCCCCCCTGCATGACGTCAGGGTTCGACTTGGCGCAGGAAAGCGAGTAGGCAGTTCCCCATGTCCAATCCGTCCACGCCGTTGCTCGACACCGTCAAGATCCCCGCCGACCTGCGCAAGCTGCAGCCCGACCAGCTCCGCCAGCTGGCCGATGAACTGCGCGCCGAAACCATCGCCGCCGTCGGCGTGACCGGTGGCCATCTGGGGTCGGGCCTGGGTGTCGTGGAACTGACCACCGCCATCCATTATGTGTTCGACACGCCCAACGACAAGCTGGTCTGGGACGTGGGCCATCAATGCTATCCGCACAAGATATTGACCGGCCGGCGCGATCGCATCCGCACCCTGCGCCAGGGCGGCGGCCTCAGCGGCTTCACCAAGCGCGCCGAATCCGAATATGACCCGTTCGGCGCAGCGCACAGCTCGACCTCGATCAGCGCGGCGCTCGGCTTTGCCGTCGCCAACAAGATGCAGGACAAGCCGGGCAAGGGCATCGCCGTGATCGGCGATGGCGCCATGTCGGCTGGCATGGCCTATGAGGCGATGAACAACGCACGCGAGGCCGGCAATCGTCTGGTCGTTATCCTCAACGACAATGACATGTCGATAGCCCCTCCCGTCGGTGGCCTGTCCGCCTATCTCGCCCGACTGGTGTCGAGCCGCGAGTTTCTGGGCCTGCGCGACATGGCCAAGAAGCTGGCGCGCAAGCTGCCCCGCCCGCTGCACAAGGCGGCCAAGAAGACCGACGAGTTCGCGCGCGGCATGGCGACCGGCGGCACCCTGTTCGAGGAACTGGGCTTCTATTATGTCGGCCCGATCGACGGCCATAATCTCGAACATCTGATCCCGGTGCTGGAAAATGTCCGCGATGCGGCCGAAGGTCCGTGCCTGATCCATGTCGTGACCCAGAAGGGCAAGGGCTATGGCCCGGCCGAAGCGGCCGCCGACAAATATCATGGCGTGCAGAAGTTCGACGTCATCACCGGCACCCAGGCGAAGGCGCCTCCGGGTCCGCCCAGCTATACCAATGTCTTTGCCCAGGCGCTGATCGCCGAGGCCGAGCGCGATCCGCGCGTCTGCGCGATCACCGCCGCCATGCCGTCGGGCACGGGGCTCGACAAGTTCGAGCTGGCCTTCCCCGACCGGACCTTCGACGTCGGGATCGCCGAACAGCATGCCGTCACCTTCGCCGCCGGCCTCGCGGCGCAGGGGATGCGACCTTTCTGCGCCATCTATTCGACCTTCCTGCAGCGCGCCTATGATCAGGTGGTGCATGATGTCGCGATCCAGAATCTGCCCGTGCGCTTCGCCATCGACCGCGCCGGTCTGGTCGGCGCCGACGGCTCCACCCATGCCGGCAGCTTCGACGTCACCTATCTCGCCAGCCTGCCGAATTTCGTGGTGATGGCCGCCGCCGACGAGGCGGAGCTGACGCACATGGTCCATACCTGCGCCGTGCATGACAGCGGGCCGATCGCGGTCCGCTATCCGCGCGGCAACGGCACCGGCGTCGCCATGCCCGAGGTTCCCGAAGCGCTGGAGATCGGCAAGGGCCGCGTCGTGCGCGAAGGGCGCCAGGTCGCGATCCTGTCGCTCGGCACCCGACTGGAGGAAGCACTCAAGGCGGCCGACACGCTGGAGGCAAAGGGTCTGTCCGCCTCCGTCGTCGACCTGCGCTTCGCCAAGCCGCTGGACGAGGCGCTGATCCGCCGGATGCTGACCACCCATGAGGTGGCGGTGACGATCGAGGAAGGGTCGATCGGCGGCCTTGGCGCCCATGTCCTGACGCTGGCGAGCGATCTTGGCCTGACCGACAATGGCCTCAAGATCCGCACCATGCGCCTGCCTGACATCTTCCAGGATCAGGACAAGCCCGAACAGCAATATGCCGACGCGCGGCTGGATGCCGATGCGATCGTCGACACGGTGCTGACGGCGCTGCGCCACAACAGCGCCGGCGTGGAGGAAGCGCGGGCCTGAAGGTCCGCGCTGGACCTCCTCACCCAACTGCCCTAGCCTGCCTTTCGCTGGACCATGTCCGGGAGAAGGCGGTTGGGCAGAGCATTGCCGGGTCGACATCATCGCTGGCTGCTGCTCCTGCCGCTGCTCGCCGCCTGTTCGGAGAAACAGGCGGTGGAGCCGCCGCCGCGCGCCAATGATCCGGTGCCGGCGACCAGCGCATCTTCGATCATCAGTGTCCCGGTGGAGATCGATCGCGCCCGGATTGCCCAGGCGATCGAGCGGGCCATGCCGCGCCAACTCTGGCGCATCGACCGGCCAGGCACGCGCTGCGTCCAGCCCAAGCGGGTCAAATTGTTCGGCAAGCAGATCAGGGTGACGCCGCCGATCGACTGCCACATCATCGGCGAAGTCACACGCGGGCCGATCCGCCTGCGCGGCAATGGGCGCGACCTGATCGCTGATATCCCGATCCATGCGCAGGTCAGCGCGCGCGACATTGCCGGGCTGCTGAAAGGCGAGACCGCCACCGGCGATGCCATGGCCCATGGCCGGATTCAGCTCGGCATCGATGACCAGTGGCGCCCCCATGGCACGCTGAAGCTCAGCTATGACTGGACCCAGACGCCCGGCATCGACTTTCTGGGCCAACGCATCACCTTTGCCGACAAGGTGGATCGCAAGATCGCACCGGTCATCCGCGACCTCGAACGGCAATTGCCGCGCGAACTGGCCAAGCTCGACCTGCGCAGCAAGATCGAGCGCCTATGGCGCGCAGCCTTTACCAGCCTTTCGCTCAACGACCATAATCCGCCGGTATGGATGCGCATCACGCCGCAACGCTTCCTGTTCGACGGCTATGGCAACAGCGGCTCCCAACTGCGCTTCCGGCTGGGGATCGAGGCGCTGACCGAAACCGTGGTCGGTGACCGGCCGGTCGATCCGCAGCCGACCGGACTGCCACCGCCCGCGCGTGCGCCGATCGACGACGCGCTGCATTTCTTCCTGCCGGTGCGGGCCGATTATGCGCAGCTGGAGCCGGTCATCCTGCGCGCCCTGCACAAGCGCGCCGCGCGTCCGTTCGAACTGCCCAAGCTGGGCTCGATCATCGCGCGGTTCGACAAGCTGGTCGCCTATGGCACGACGGGCAACCGCATTGCGGTGGGCGTCACGCTCGCGGCGCGGCCGGCGGACAGCAAGCTCGGCGATACCCATGGCACCGTCTGGCTGACCGCGCGTCCCGTCAACCAGCCCAATTCTGCATTGGTCCATTTCGAGGATCTGCAGGTGACCGGCAGCAGCGACGGGATTGGCGGCGACATCCTGATCGCGCTGGCGGGAAGCCCCAGCTTTTCCGCCGCCATCGCTGGCGCGCTCAGCCAGAATTTCACCCATGATCTGGATGAATTGAAGGGCAAGATCCGGCGCGCCATCGGCGACCGCAAAACCGCGCATTTCCGTATCCGCACCAATTTGGACAACACGGAAATCGGCCAGATTAGTGCCCACGGTCAGGGTCTGTATCTGCCGGTGCGGGCAACCGGACGGGCCGCGATCCGCTACGCCGGAGGGCCATTGTAAAGCAACCATATAGTTGCATATCCCTGCCATGAGGCGCATATAGGCAATCAGGAGGTTGCCTATCATGACCGACAGCATCATCAAGACGATCGACATCGCCGCACCAGTGGAGCGGGTATGGGACGCCCTGACCGACCATGCGCAATTCGGCACCTGGTTCCGCGTCGCGCTCGACCAGCCCTTCGCCATCGGCCAGCCCTCGACCGGACACATGACCTATCCGGGCTATGAGGCGTATCGCTGGCAGGCGCGGGTCGTGGCGATCGAGCCGATGACCCGTTTTGCCTATGAGTGGCCCGCGACCGGCGGCGACAAGGCACTGATGGACAGCGGCGTGTCGGTCCCCGAATGGACGCTGGTGGAGTTCGTGCTGGAGCCGATCGACGGCGGCACCCGCCTGACCGTCACCGAAAGCGGGTTCGATGCGGTGCCCGAACCGCGCCGGACCAATGTCATGCGCGACAATGACGGCGGCTGGGCGGAACAGGTGAAGAATATCCGCGACCATGTCACCGGCTGAGATTTTCGCGGCGCTGGGCGATCCCACGCGCCTGGGGCTCATCGCGCGGCTGGGCGACGGCAATGGCCGGTCGATCGTGCAACTAGGCGAAGGCCTGCCGATCAGCCGTCAGGCGGTGGCCAAACATCTGGAGGTACTGCACGGCGCCGGACTGGTGCGCAGGCGCAAGCAAGGGCGGGAAGTGCATTTCGCGCTACGCCGGGAGGCGGTTGCGGCCGCGCAGGACTGGCTCGGCCGGGTCGGCGCGCAATGGGATGGCAGGCTCGCCCGGCTCAAGGCCTTTGCGGAAGGGGACGATCAGACGCCCCCTGTCCCATAGATTATTGCTGCGGCGGGGTCGTCTGCGTGCCGGTGGCGGCGCGGGCGTCCTGGCCGTCGCCTTCGGGCGCAGCGATGATGTCGCGGGTGGTGGCGCCCTTGTCGACCACTTCGGTGCCCGGATCCCCCGCCTGCGAGCGGATGCCAGCGGCGGCGGTGCCACGGCCAGCCGAATTCAGCGCCGCGCTTTCCGATGCGCTGCGCGGGGCCGGACCGCCGAACAGCGCTTCCTGTGCGGCGCGGCTCGAATCGACCGTGGCAGCAGCCGGGGTGCCCGGCGCGGGCGGAACCAGCGCGAAATCGGGCGGCACGACCAGCGGCGCCTGGCGCGTCACAGCGAACTCGTCGGGACGGCCACGATTGAGCAGGCCGTTACCACCGCCGCCGCACGCCGACAGGGTTGCAACAAGGCCGGCGGCGAGGATCAGTTTACGCATTACTTCAGGGTCTCCGTCTTTGCGCCCTTCTCGCGCAGCAGCAGCGCCCGCGCAAGCAGGATCAGCACGCCGAACGTGATGGCCGCGTCGGCCAGGTTGAAAATCAAGAAGGGTCGCCATTCGCCGAAATGCAGGTCGGCATAGTCGACGACATAGCCCAGCCGCATCCGGTCGACGATATTGCCGATCGCGCCGCCCAGCACCAGGCCGAGCGCCGCGACGTCCGACCGCGCCTTTTCGCGCCACATCCACACGCCCACGAAGCCGGCGATCAACATGGTCATGCCAACCAGCATCCAGCGCATCGTGTCATTGTCGGCATGGAAGAAGCCCATCGAGACACCGCGATTTTCCAGCCAGCGCAGGCGGAAGAAGGGCAATATCTCGATCCCCGCATCCGCCCGGCTCTGCAACGCGAGCGGATAGGTGACGGTGTATTTGACCAGCTGGTCGAGCGCGAGGGTGACGATCGCGACCGTCAGCCCCAGCGGGCGATGGTTGATGGCACTCATGCCTTCAACACCTCGTCACAGCGGTGGCACAGCGTGCCATCTTCCTCGACCTCGGGCAGCAGGCGCCAGCAGCGGCCGCACTTGTGCCACTCGCTGGGCTTGACGATGATGCCGTCGCCCACGCCCATCTCGATCCGGGCGACGATGGCGATTTCGGCGAAGTTCACACCGTCGCTGGGCAGCATTTCGCCCATGGTGACATCGGCCTCCAGGCTGGAGCGGATCACCTTCTCGCGGCGGAAGGGTTCGATCGCCTCGTTGACCTGCTCGCGCTGGTCGCGCAGCTCCGCCCATTTGTCGTTCAGATGGCTGTCGATCCAGCGATGGTCGACCTCCGGCCATTCCAGGAAATGGACGCTATCCTCGTCACTTGGGAAGCGGCTCTGCCATACTTCCTCAGCAGTGAAGGGGATGATCGGCGCGACATAGCGGACCAGCGCGTGGAACAAAGTATCGAGCAAGGTGCGATAGGCGCGACGCTTGGGGTCCGACTTCGCATCGCAATAGAGGCAGTCCTTGCGGATATCGAAGAAGAAGGCCGACAGGTCGCTGTTCGCGAAGTCGAAGATGGCGCGGGTGTAGCGGGAAAATTCCAGCCAGTTCTCGCTCTTCGCCGCCTTGTCGACCACCGCGCGCAGCTCCGCGTCGAGCTGGGCCAGGCGGTGGAGCATGTAGCGCTCCAGCTCCGGCATCTCGGCGTAGGACACCGCCTCGCTCTCATCATAGTCGGACAGGGCGCCGAGCATGTAGCGGAAGGTGTTGCGCAGCTTGCGATAGGCGTCGGACGAACCGGCCAGCACTTCCTTGCCGATGCGGACGTCATCGAAATAGTCGGTGCTGGCGACCCAGACGCGCAGGATATCGGCGCCGCTTTCGGCCATGATCTTGAGCGGATCGACGACATTGCCAAGACTCTTGGACATCTTCTTGCCCGAACCGTCGAGCGCGAAGCCATGGGTCAGCACCGCCTTGTAGGGCGCCTGGCCACGGGTGCCGCAGCTTTCCAGCAGCGAGGACTGGAACCAGCCGCGATGCTGGTCCGACCCTTCGATATAGAGATCGGCGCGGGTGCCCTCGCCATAGCGGCCCTCGACCACGAAACTGTGGGTCGAGCCGCTGTCGAACCAGACGTCGAGAATGTCGTTCACGACCTCATAGTCATTGAGGTCATAATCGGAGCCGAGCAGCGCCTGATGATCGGCGCCGAACCAGGCATCCGCACCGGCACCCTTGAACGCTTCGATGATGCGGGCATTGACTGCCGGATCAACAAGATAGTCGCCAGTCTTGCGATGAACATAGAGCGCGATCGGCACGCCCCAGGCGCGCTGGCGGCTGATCACCCAGTCGGGGCGCCCTTCCACCATCGAACGGATGCGGTTGGTCGAACGCTCGGGCACCCAGCGCGTATGCTCGATCGCATCGAGCGCGATCTCGCGCAGGGTCGGGCCGTTGCCGGTGACGATCGGGGTCGGCATCACGCCGCCATCGACATCGGCCACCACGCCTTCCTGCGGCTTGTCCATCGGGATGAACCATTGCGGCGTGCAGCGGAAGATGATCTTCGCCTTGGAGCGCCAGCTATGCGGATAGCTGTGCTTGAAGTCGTCCGACGCGGCGAGCAGCCCGCCCGCTTCGCGCAGGTCGGTACAGATCGGGCCATCCTTGCCGACGAATTTCGGGTTAATGACCGAGCCCTGCCCGCCCAGCCACAGCCAGTCGGCGCGATATTTGCCGTCACCCTCGACCGCGAAGACGGGGTTCAGGCCGTTCGCCTTGCACAGCGCAAAGTCGTCCTCGCCATGGTCGGGCGCCATGTGGACAAGGCCGGTGCCCGCATCGGTGGTGACGAAATCGCCCGCGAGGAACGGACGCGGCTTGGCGAAGAAGCCGCCGAGCGCGTGCATCGGGTGACGCGCGATCGCGCCGGCGAGTTGCGAGCCCTTGATGATAGCCTCTGGCTGAAAATCAAAGTCCGCCTGAAGCCATTCAGCACGCCGCTGAAATGCCTCGAACAGCGACGTCGCTATGATAAAACGCGTATTACCGTCCGGCCACCAGCGCAGCGAATAAACGCCATATTCAACCTCAGGCCCATAAGCCAAAGCCTGGTTCACCGGGATCGTCCAGGGCGTGGTGGTCCAGATCACCGCATTGGCACCGACCAGTTCCGGCGCGTTCGGCGCTTCGACGATCTCGAACGCCACGTCAATCTGGGTCGAGGTGATGTCCTCATATTCCACTTCCGCCTCGGCCAGCGCGGTCTTTTCGACCGGCGACCACATGACGGGCTTGGCGCCGCGATAGAGCTGGCCGCTTTCCGCGAACTTCAGCAGTTCGCCCACGATCGTGGCTTCCGCATCGAACTTCATGGTCAGATAGGGATCGGCCCAGTCGCCCATCACGCCCAGGCGCTTGAACTGCTCCTTCTGCACATCGACCCATTTGTCGGCATAGGCGCGGCACTGGGCGCGGAACTCGGACGCGGGCACCTCGTCCTTGTTCATCTTCTTTTTGCGATATTCCTCCTCGATCTTCCATTCGATCGGAAGGCCGTGGCAATCCCAGCCGGGGACATAGGGCGCATCCTTGCCCAGCAAGGACTGGCTGCGGACGATGATGTCCTTCAGCACCTTGTTCATCGCATGGCCCATATGGATGTCGCCATTGGCGTAGGGCGGGCCATCATGCAGGATGAAGCGTTCGCGGCCGGCGCGCTTCTCGCGCAGCTTGCCGTAAAGGTCCATCGCCGCCCAGCGCGCGGCAATCGCCGGTTCCTTCTGCGCGAGGCCGGCCTTCATCGGGAAGTCGGTGACGGGAAGGAAGACGGTGCTTTTGTAATCGGGCTGGTCGGTCATCGAATGTCCGTGCAAGTTTATGAATCCGTTCGCCCTGCGCGAAGTCGAAGGGCCGGCCCGAGGGAAGCGAGGGCTCTAACCGGGCCTCGGCTCCGCTCGGCCGCGTGTCTCGACTTCGCTCGACACGAACGGGAAAAGTGGAAGCGTCGCCCTACGCGAGCTAAGGCGTTCCCGCAAGGATTTGCCGTGCGTCGTCGCAGTCGCGTGCGATCTGCGCGATCAGCGGGTCGAGGCCGTCATATTTCGCCTCCGGCCGGAGATAGTGGATCAACTGCACTTCGATGCTCTGGTCGTAGAGGCTTTCGGCGAAATCGAAGAAATGCGGTTCCAGCAGCAGCTTGGGCGGATCGAAGGTCGGGCGGATGCCCAGATTGGCGGCGCCGTCCAGCACCCGGCCATCGGCCAGCAGCCCGCGCACGGCATAGATGCCGAACGCCGGGCGCAGATAAGGGCCAAGATCGACATTGGCGGTCGGGAAGCCGATGGTGCGCCCCAGCTTGTCGCCATGCTGGACCATGCCCTGGATCGTGAAGGGGCGCGTCAGCAGGCGGGTGGCGGTGGCGCAATCACCGGCCTGCAATGCGGCGCGGATGCGGCTGGAGCTGATCACCCCTTCCGCGTCCGTGATCGGCGCGACCGCTTCGGCCGCCAGGCCCAGTTCGGCGAAGCTGGCGATCGTGCCGCTGCGACCCTTGCCGAAGGTGAAATCCTCGCCGGTAACGACGGCGGCGACGCCCAGTTGCTCCATCAGCAGGCGGACATAGCCGGCCGGGTCGAGCGCGGCGAGTTCACGGGTGAAGTCGAACACCAGCATCGCGTCGGCCCCGGCGGCGGCGAACAGCGCCTGGCGCTGGTCCAGCGTGGTCAGGCGAAAGGGCGGCGTATCGGGCTGGAACAGGCGCATGGGATGCGGATCGAAAGTGGCGACGATCGCCGGCCGTCCCTCCGCCCGCGCACGCGCGATCGCGCGGCCGACCACCGCCTGATGGCCGGCATGAAAGCCGTCGAAATTGCCAAGCGCCATGACGCCGCCGCGCAGATGCGCAGGGATCGGGGCATTGCTGGTAAGCCGCTCCATGGCCGGGGCTATAGGGTGACACACAGGGCGTGGCAATGGATCACGCCCCGCTTTCAGACCCGTACGAACGTCACGAAGCTGTAGGCCGGGCGCCCGTCCAGCGCGGGATGATCCGCGCGGGCTGTCTCGCGCCAGTCCGCCGGATCGGGATAGGCGATATGGGTGTCGCCTTCGGCGTCAACATGCACCTCGGTCAGTTCGATCCGGTCGGCCCGGTCGAGGAACAGGCGATAGATTTCCGCGCCGCCGATCACCATCAGCACCGGCGCGTCGGCCAGCGCGATCGCGGCGTCGACATCATGGGCGACCTCCGCCCCCTCGCCCGCCCAGTCCCGGTCGCGGGTCAGCACTATATGGCGACGGCCGGGCAGCAGGCCCGGCAGGCTGTCGAACGTCTTGCGCCCCATCAGCATCGGATGGCCGGCGGTCAGCCCCTTGAAATGCCTGAGGTCGGCCGGCAGCCGCCAGGGCAGGTCGCCATCCCGGCCGATCACCCCATTGTCGGCGCGGGCCAGGATCAGGACGATGTCGGGTCGACTCATCCGTCAACACTCCCGTCATTCCCGCGAAGGCGGGAATCCACCTCGCAAGCTTGCGAATGAACATGGCTCAGGAGATGGATCCCCGCCTTCGCGGGGATGACGGCGAAAAGAAAGCAAGTGGCCCTCACAGGCTGAGCCGCGTCACATGCCCCATCTTGCGGCCCGGACGCGCCTCATGCTTGCCATAGAGGTGGAGATGATTTTCCGGATCGGACAGGATCGCCAGCCATTCCGCCGCATCGTCACCGATCAGGTTGCGCATCTCGACCCGCTGGGCGGCCAGCCCCGTATCGCCGAGCGGCAGCCCGCAGATCGCGCGGACATGGTTCTCGAACTGGCTGGTGAGCGCGCCCTCGGTCGTCCAGTGACCGCTATTATGGACGCGCGGCGCCATTTCGTTGAACACCGGGCCGTCGGCACTGGCGAAGAATTCCAGCGTCAGCACGCCGACATAGTCGAGCGCGTCGGCGACCTGCTTGGCGAGCGCGCGGGCGGCGGGCAACTGCCCCTCGATCAGCGATCCGGCCGGCACGGTCGACGTGGCGAGGATGCCGTCGACATGGACGTTGGCGGCCGAATCCCAGAAGCGCACCGCGCCGTCGGCGCCGCGCACCAGGATCACCGAATATTCCTGATCGAAGGTCACGAAGCCTTCGAGGATGGCGGGCTGCCGGCCGATCGCATTCCACGCGCCGACGGCATCGCCGGGCTCGCTGATCCGGGCCTGACCCTTGCCGTCATAGCCCATGCGGTTGGTCTTGAGGATGGCGCGGCTGCCGATCGTCTCGATCGCGGTTTCCAGATCGTCCAGGCTGTCGACCGGCGCGAACGGCGCGGTCAGGCCGCCCAGATCGGCGACGAAGCGCTTTTCGGCCAGGCGATCCTGCGCGATGCGCAACGCGCCGGCGCCGGGACGGACCAGCCCATGGCTCGCCAGCACCTCGACCGCCGACGGATCGATATTCTCGAACTCATAGGTGACGACGTCCACGCCCTCGGCAAAGGCGGCGAGCGCGGCGGCATCCTCATAGGCGCCCTGGGTCCAGCTCGGCGAGACATCGGCGGCCGGGCCGCTTTCCTCGGGCGCGTAGATATGGGTGCGATAGCCAAGCTGGGCCGCGGCCATGGCGATCATCCGGCCGAGCTGGCCGCCGCCAAGGATGCCGATGGTGGCGCCGGGGGCAATGGTCGTCATGATCGGGATCAGTCCTCGACGGTTTCGGCGACGGCGTCGGTCTGGCGCGCGCGCCAAGCGTCCAGCCGCTGCGCCAGCGCATCGTCATGCGTCGCCAGGATCGATGCGGCGAGCAGGCCGGCATTGATCGCGCCGGGCTTGCCGATGGCCAGCGTGCCGACCGGAATGCCGCCGGGCATCTGAACGATGGAGAGCAGCGAATCCATGCCCTTCAATGCCTTGGACTCCACCGGCACGCCCAGCACCGGCAGGCGGGTCATCGATGCGGCCATGCCGGGCAGATGGGCGGCCCCGCCAGCACCGGCGATGATGACCTTGAGGCCGCGGCCAGCGGCGCTGGTGGCATAATCATAGAGGCGCTGCGGGGTGCGATGGGCGGACACGACCTTGCACTCATGGGCAACGCCCAGCGCTTCCAGCGTCTCGGCGGCATGACGCATCGTCTCCCAGTCGGAGCGCGAGCCCATGATGATGCCGACTTCCACTGCCCCGCTCATAATTTGCTTCCCCTGATGGGGCGGCCCACCGGCCTGCCCGGAAAGCAAAGCCCCTTAGCGGCCGGGCCGCCAGGGGGCAATTGTTATGGACATTAAAATTCCGTTCGGGCTGAGTCCTTCGACTGCCTGCTTGCAGCAGGCGCTCAGGATAAACTTCACCAAAGGTGAAGTCGAAGCCCGGCACTGAACGAAGTGAAGTGGCTTCGCCAAGCTCAGCCAGTCCTTCGACTTCGCTCAGGACGAACGGCGCCCTTACCGTTCCGACAGATAATAGCGATCGGTCGCGGTCAGATCGTCGGCCAGTTCATAGACGATCGGCTGGCCGGTCGGGATTTCCAGTTCGGTGATCTCGTCATCGGGGATGTTCGACAGATGCTTGACCAGCGCGCGCAGCGAATTGCCATGGGCGGAGATGACGACGCGCTTCCCGGCCTTCAGGTCGGGCGCAATGACCGATTCCCAATAGGGCAGCACGCGGGCGATCGTGTCCTTCAGGCTTTCGGTCGACGGGATGGCGATGCCGTCATAGCGGCGGTCCTTCGACAGGTCGAACTCGCTGCCGGCTTCCAGTACCGGCGGCGGAACGTCGAAGCTGCGGCGCCAGATCTTCACCTGCGCATCGCCATGCTTGGCCGCGGTCTCGGCCTTGTTGAGGCCGGTCAGGCCGCCATAATGGCGTTCATTCAGGCGCCAGTCCTTCTCGACCGGCAGCCACAGCCGCCCCATTTCCTCCAGCACCAGGTTCAACGTCTTGATCGCGCGGCTCTGGACCGAGGTATAGCATTGGTCGAAATCCAGCCCCTTTTCCTTGAGCAGGCGACCGGCGGCGCGTGCCTCTTCCACGCCCTTTTCGGTTACGTCGACATCCCACCAGCCGGTGAAGCGGTTTTCCAGGTTCCAGGTCGACTGACCATGGCGGATGAGGACGAGCGTGGGCATCGGGCGTGTCTCCTGCACGATAGGGGCGAAAGATGCGCCTGCCATAGCGGGCAAAATTATGCGCGCAAGCTTGTCGCGGGTCAGGACAAGCCCACATTGCAGTCAAACCGGCGATGCGATAGCTCGGGACGACCAACGGAAAAGGAACGGCGATTTGGCATTTGTGAAGGGCGCGTGGCGCATCCTGGTCGCGATCAAGGACGGACTGGTGCTCCTGTTCCTCCTGCTCTTCTTCGGGCTGCTCTATGCCGCCCTGTCCTTCTCACCCAAGCCGGCCAAGCCGATCGGCAGCGGCGCGCTGCTGCTGGACCTGGACGGCAGCATCGTCGAACAGCCGGCCGAGGTCAGCGCCACCGCCATCCTGTCGGGCTCGGGCGACCAGGCGAAGGAATATCGCCTGTCCGACATATTGACCGCGCTCGACGCCGCCCGCACCGACGACAAGGTGAAGGCGGTTGTGCTCGACCTCGACGATTTCACCGGCGGCGGCCAGGTCGCGATCGCCCGCGTCGGCAAGGCGCTGGACGCGGTGCGCGCCGCCAAGAAGCCGGTCTTTGCCTTCGCCACCCTCTACAGCGACGACAGTTACCAGCTCGCCGCCCATGCCAGCGAAGCCTGGATCGATCCGATGGGCGGCGTCGCCATCGCCGGACGCGGCGGATCGGGCCTCTACTACAAGGGGCTGATCGACAAGCTGGGCGTCAACACCCATGTCTATCGCGTCGGCACCTACAAGAGCTTCGTCGAACCCTATATCCGCGCCGACCAGTCGCCCGCCGCCAAGCAGGCCAATCAGGAACTGGCCGGCGCGCTGTGGCAGAACTGGCAGGATGACGTGACCAAGGCGCGGCCCAAGGCAAAGATTGCGGCCTACGCCGCCGATCCCGCCGCCGCCGCCAGCGCTGCCGGCGGCGACATGGCCAAGGCTGCGCTGACCGCCGGGCTGGTCGACCATCTGGGCGATCAGGACGCCTTTGAAGAGCGCGTCGCCAAGGTTGCAGGCGATCCGTCCGACAAGGACGAGACCGATTATGCCGCGATCGACTATGCCGCCTATGTGAAGGCCAGGAAGCCCGCCAATGACGGGCAGATCGGCGTGCTGACCGTGGCCGGCGATATTGTCGATGGCGAGGCCGGCCCCGGCACGGCGGCAGGCGACACGATTTCCGACTTGCTGCTGAAGGCGCTGGACGAGAAGGACTTGAAGGCCCTGGTCGTACGCGTCGATTCTCCGGGCGGATCGGTGCAGGCGTCGGAGAAGATACGCCGCGCCATCATGGAGGCCAAGTCCGGCGGCCTGCCGATCGTCGTGTCGATGGGCAATGTCGCGGCAAGCGGCGGCTATTGGGTCTCGACCCCGGCCGATATCGTCTTTGCCGAGCCCGACACCATCACCGGATCGATCGGCGTGTTCGGCATCATTCCGAGCTTCGAGGGCACGCTGGCCAAGATGGGCATCACCACCGACGGCGTGCGCACCACGCCTTTGTCAGGCCAGCCCGACATCGCCGGCGGCACCACCCCGCAATTCGACCAGATCATGCAGATGGGGGTCGAGGATATCTATCGCCGGTTCGTCGGCCTGGTTGCGCAGGCCCGGCACAAGACGCCGGCACAGATCGACACCATCGCCCAGGGCCGCGTCTGGGATGGCGGCACCGCCCGCCAGATCGGCCTCATTGACCGGTTCGGCGACCTCAACGACGCGATCGCCGAGGCGGCGCGCCGTGCCAAGATCGATCCGGCCAAGGCCAAGCCCTACTGGATCGAGAAGCAGCCGGACAAATTCGCCGAGTTCATCCAGTCGATCGCCGACCGCGAGAAGGATGATGCCGGCGCGCCGCGCGACATGATCGGCCGCGAGGCGAAGCTGCAGCAGCGCTGGGCGCTGCAGGCCGTCGCCGATGTGCGCGGACTGGTGAGCGGTGCGGGCGTGCGCGCCGACTGCCTGGAATGCCGCGGCTATGGCGCGCCCAGGCCTGCAAGCCAGGCGGATGCGCGTGGATGGCTGGCGTTACTGGGGACAGCCTGGCACTGACGCCAGGCCCTCACTTTCGCCCGAACAATTTCTCGATATCGCCATGGCCGAGCTTCACCCAGGTGGGCCGGCCATGGTTGCATTGGCCCGAGCGCGGGGTCACTTCCATTTCGCGCAGCAGGGCGTTCATTTCCGCGACGCTGAGGATACGGCCTGCGCGGACCGAGCCGTGGCAGGCCATGGTCGCGGCGACCAGATCGAGCCGCTCCTTGAGCGACAGCGCGCTGTCATAGGCGGCAAGATCGTCGGCCAGATCGGAGACCAGCCCCTGCACATCGCCCTGTCCCAGCATCGCCGGGGTTGCCCGCACCAGCATGGCCGAGGGGCCGAAGCGCTCCAGCTCCAGGCCGAATTCCTTGAGTTCGGCGACCCGCGCCTCCAGCCGGTCACAGGCCGGCTCGTCCAGTTCGACCACCTCGGGCAGCAGCAGCGCCTGCGACGCCACGCCCTGCCCCTCCATCGCGCGGCGCATCCGTTCCAGGGTCAGCCGCTCATGCGCCGCATGCTGGTCGACGATGACCAGACCATCCTCGGCCTCGGCGACGATATAGGTGCGGGCAACCTGGCCGCGCGCGACGCCCAGCGGGAAGCTGTGCCCTTCGGGTGCGGGCGCCGCAGCGGGTTCCGCGCGCGCTTGGGGCGGCGGGGTCAGGAAATTCGGCCGCCGATCCCCTACCCCCTGATAGCTGGCGGGCGAGGATGGCGCGAACTGGCTGTAGCTGGGCGACGCATAGGGCGTGGCCGCTGCCTCGAAGATCGGCATGGCGCCGATCGGTGTGGGCGACAGCGGCTCGGGCCGCCAGGCGTTGAGCGCGGCGGGATCGGCATGCTGCACGGCGCGAAAGCCCTCCGCATCGAGCGCGCGACGCAGGCCCGAGACGATCATGCCGCGAATCAGCGCCGGATCGCGGAAACGCACCTCGGTCTTGGCGGGGTGGACATTGACGTCCACCTCCAGCGGCGGAACATCGAGAAACAGGGCAACCACCGGATGGCGATCGCGCGCCAGCATGTCGGCATAGGCGCCGCGCAGCGCGCCGATCAGCAGCCGGTCGCGTACCGGGCGGCCATTGACGAACAGATATTGATGATCGCCCACGCCGCGATTGTAGGTCGGCAGCGAGGCAACGCCGGAAAGCTGCACCCCGTCCCGCTCCAGACTGACGATCACATGATTGTCGGCCAATTGCCGGTCGGTGAGCGCGGCGACCCGCTCTTCCCGCGCCTCGCCCGCCTGCACGCCCAGCACGCGGCGGCCATCATGCTCGACCGAGAAGGCGACCGACGGATGGGCCATGGCCAGGCGACGCATGACGTCGAGGCAGGCGGCATATTCCGACTTGGCCGAGCGCAGGAATTTGCGCCGCGCGGGCACCCTGGCGAAGAGCTGGTCGACGGTTACGCGGGTGCCCGGCGGCAGTGCCGCCGGCCCTTCGGCCACCAGCACGCCATTGTCGACGGTGCGGTTCCAGCCATCGGCGCCGCGCGGCCGGCTGTCGATCGACAGGCGCGCGACCGAGGCGATCGAGGGCAGCGCCTCGCCCCGGAACCCCAGCGTCGCGACATTCTCGATCGCGTCGTCGGGCATCTTGGATGTGGCATGGCGCTCCAGCGCCAGGGCCATGTCCTGCGAATCCATGCCGCAGCCGTCATCGCTGACCTCGATCCGGTCGAGCCCGCCGCTCGACAGGCGCACGGCGATGCGCGTCGCGCCGGCATCCAGCGCGTTTTCGACGATTTCCTTGAGCGCGCTGGCGGGTCTTTCGACCACTTCGCCTGCGGCAATGCGATTGACCAGATGTTCGGGCAGACGGCGTATTGACATTGATTAGTGACTAGCCCAAGCGAGCGCTTTCCGCGAGCCGCGACCCCAAAAATATTCCAGCATAGATTTGGGCGGGACGGAGCGCGGACACGAACACTGCCGTCCCGGCGCAACCGGGCGAAACAGGATGAAGCATGTCGATCTTCTCGCGCCTCTTCAAATTTTCCTCCCAGGACATGGCCATCGACCTGGGCACCGCCAACACCGTGGTCTATGTCCGTGGCCGCGGCATCGTCCTCAATGAACCTTCCGTGGTCGCGGTCGAGACGCTGAACGGCGTCAAGCGCGTCAAGGCGGTCGGCGACGATGCCAAGCTGATGATGGGCAAGACCCCGGATTCGATCGAGGCGATCCGCCCGCTGCGCGACGGCGTCATCGCCGACATCGACGTGGCCGAGCAGATGATCAAGCACTTCATCAACAAGGTGCACGGCGGCAAGCACAGCCCCTGGCGCGCGCCCGAGATCGTGATCTGCGTGCCGTCGGGTTCGACCAGCGTCGAGCGCCGCGCCATCCGCGACGCCGCCAGCAATGCCGGTGCCAGCCAGGTGTTCCTGATCGAGGAACCGATGGCCGCCGCAATCGGCGCCGACATGCCGGTGACCGAGCCGATCGGCTCGATGGTCGTCGACATTGGCGGTGGCACCACCGAAGTCGCGGTGCTGTCGCTGCGCGGCCTGGCCTACACCACCTCGGTCCGCGTCGGCGGCGACAAGATGGACGAGGCGATCGTGAGCTTCGTGCGTCGCCACCATAATCTGCTGATCGGCGAAGCCACGGCCGAACGCATCAAGAAGCAGTTCGGCGTCGCCCAGCCCCCCGAGGACGGCGTCGGCGAGACGATCCACATCAAGGGTCGCGACCTCGTCAACGGCGTGCCCAAGGAAATCAGCATCAACCAGGGCCAGATCGCCGACGCACTGGCCGAGCCGATCAGCACGATCGTCGAAGGCGTGCGCATCGCGCTCGAAAACACCGCGCCCGAACTGGCGGCCGACATTGTCGATCAGGGCATCGTCCTGACCGGCGGCGGCGCGCTGCTCAAGGGGCTGGACGATGAACTGCGCGACGAGACCGGCCTGCCGGTCACCATCGCGGAAGATCCGCTGACCTGCGTCGCGATCGGCACCGGCCGCGCGATGGAGGATCCGATCTTCCGGGGCGTGTTGCAGACTGCCTGATCCGGGGGACATAGACGATGGCGCGGCCACCCAGCCGACGCCCCGGTCATAACCGGAAGGCGCAATATAGCCTCTTCGCCAGCTATGTGGTGGCAATGGCCGGGGCAGCGATCGCGCTGCTGCTGATCGTTGTCGCCATCTTCGATCCGACCGGCTTTGCCGCGATCCGGACAGGGACGGCGGAAATCACCCGCCCCCTGTCCACCGGCATGAAGCGGACGGTGAGCGGCGTCAGCTCGATCGACGAGGTTCTGGCCGCCTATTGGCGCGCCGGTTCCCAGAATGTCGGCCTGCGCCGTCAGGTCGAGGCCGATCGCAACCGGATCATCGAGGCAAAGGGCATCGCGCAGGAAAATGCGCGGCTCAAGAAGCTGTTGAAGCTGGTCGATGTCGACAGCAGCGCGCTGCTGTCGGCGCGCCTCATCAGTTCGTCCGCCAGCAGCGCGCGTCGCTTCGCCCGGCTCAACGCCGGCAGCTGGCAGGGCGTGCGTCCGGGCATGCCGGTCCGCGCAGCCGAGGGGCTGATCGGCCGCGTCCATACCACCACGCCCAACACCGCCGAAGTGCTGCTGCTGACCGACACGAGCAATATCGTGCCGGTGCGCCGCGCCAACGACAATGTCCCGGCCATTTCCACCGGCGGCGGCGACGGATCGCTGGAGATCCGCGCACTGGCGGCCGGTCGCAATCCGTTCAAGCCGGGCGATCTGCTGGTGACGTCGGGCATTGGCGGCATCTTCCAGCCCAATATCCCGGTCGCCGTGGTCGTCCGCGTCCAGGGCGAGATCGCCTATGGCGTGCCGCTCGCCAACCCGACCAAGGTCGATGCCGTGGTGGTGGAGCGCGCCTTCGAGCAGATCGTGACCCGCCCCGATCCGGGCGTGGCCGCGATCAGCGACCCCAATGGCCTGGCCGCCGGGAACGCCGCGACGCCATGATCGATCGCAATCTGCCGCCGGTTCCCCGCCTGGGCCGCCATCCGTCGCGCTGGCGCCTGGCGGGAACGCCGGTGGTGACCGTGATGCTGGGGTCGATGCTGACGATCCTGCCCGTCATCGCCCAGTCGCCGGCGATGCCGCCCTTCGGCCTGCTGGTCCTGCTGGCCTGGCGGTTGCTGCGCCCGGAATTGTGGCGCGCCTGGGTCGGCCTGCCGCTTGGCCTGTTCGACGACATGATGAGCGGCCAGCCGATCGGCTCGGCGATGTTCCTGTGGACCGTGATGCTGATCGGCATCGACGCGATCGAGCATCGGCTCGTCTGGCGCAGCTATCGTCAGGACTGGTTAATCGCGACCATGGCGATTATCTTCTGCCTCGCCGGCGGCGTCTTCTTCGCGCGGATTACCGGCGGAGGTCCTGTGAAACTGTTGCTGGTCGCGCCCCAAATGCTCTGGACGATATTGATCTTTCCCTTCGTCGTCCGGCAATGCGCCCGGATCGACCGCTGGCGCGTGATGGCATGAAATTCCCGACGCCCAAGCGCAAGATCGTCACCGAAGCCACCCAGAGTTTCACCTTCAGCCGCCGGGCCATGGTGGTCGGCGGGCTGCAGGGCGCGATCGGCGCATTGCTGGTCGGCCGCATGGGCTGGATCAGCATTGCCGAGAACGAGAAATATCAGCTCCTGTCGGAAAGCAATCGCGTAAACCTGACGCTGATTCCGCCCCGGCGCGGCTGGATCGTTGATCGCAACGGCCGTCCGCTGGCCAATAACCGCACCGATTTCCGCGTCGACCTGATCCCGCAGCGGATCGTCGATGCCGAAGCGACGGTGGGCCATCTGGCGCAACTCCTCTCGCTCCAGCCCGACGATGTCGATCGGATCAGGGAGGAACTGGACAAGTCGGCCGGCTTCCGCCCGGTCCAGGTCGCCGACAAGCTGACCTATGACCAGTTCGCCGCCGTTTCCGTCCGCCTGACCGACCTGCCCGGCGTCGCGCCGAGCCAGGGCTTTTCGCGCCATTATCCGGCCGGTGCCACGGTCGGCCATCTGCTCGGCTATGTCGGCGCGGCGACCGCGGAAGACTATAAGAAGCGCAAGGATCCGCTGCTCATCACGCCGGGCTTCAAGGTCGGCAAGGACGGGCTGGAGCGCGCCTATGACGAGCATCTGACCGGCAAGCCCGGCGCCAAGCGGGTGGAAGTCACCGCGCGCGGCAAGATCGTGCGGGAACTGACCACCCGCCCGGACACGCCCGGCAACCCGATCAAGCTGACGATCGACGCGGGCCTGCAGGAATATGCCGGCCGGCGCCTCGCCACCCAGAGCGGCGCGGTGGTGGTGATCGACTGCCACAATGGCGACGTGCTGGCCTGCGCATCTATGCCCAGCTTCGACCCCAACAGCTTTTCCGACGGCATCAGTCATCTGGAATGGGAAATGCTGTCGAAGGACGACCATGTCCCGCTGCGCAACAAGGTGCTGCAGGGCCTCTATCCGCCCGGATCGACGGTCAAGCCGATGGTGGCGCTGGCGCTGCTGGAGGCGGGCGTATCGCCGGCCGAAACGGTCAGTTGCGGCGGCGCGATCCGCGTCGGCAACACATTGTTCCACTGCCACAAGAAGCGCGGCCACGGTCCGCTCAACATGCGCGGCGCGATCGCCCAGAGCTGCGACATCTATTTCTACCAGATGGCCCAGCGGATCGGCATGGACCGCATCGCCAGCATGGCCCGGCGCGTGGGCATGGGCCAGCGCTTCGACCTGCCCTTCCCCAGCCAGAGCTATGGCACGGTCCCAGACCCGGCGTGGAAGCTCAAGAAATACAACCAGAAATGGCAGGTGTACGACACCGTCAACGCGACCATCGGCCAGGGCTATATGCTGATCAACCCGCTGCAGATGGCGGTGATGGCAGCGCGGCTGGCGACCGGACGGCAGTTGATGCCCAATTTCCTGCATGGTGCGGCCCGGCCCGAGCCGGCGCTGGTCGGCGTGCCCGAGGAGCATCTGGTGACGATCCGCGACGCGATGAGCGCGGTGGTCAATGGCGGCGGCACCGGCGGCGCGGCACGGATGAGCATCCCCGACGTGCTGATCGCCGGCAAGACCGGCACCGCGCAGGTGCGTCGCATCACCATGGCGGAGCGCGCGGGCGGCGTGCGCGGCAATGCCGGCCTGCCCTTCAAGCTGCGCGACCACGCCCTGTTCCAGGGCTTCGCGCCGTTCGACAATCCTCGTTATGCCATCGCCTGCATCATCGAACATGGCGGCCACACCATCCGCAACGAGGATGCGCCGATGATCGCCAGCGACACCATGTCCTATCTGTTCGATCCGCAGAAGGCGATGGAGAAGCTGGTCACGCTGGAAAAGGGCTGGGGCGGCACCCCGGCCGAACGCCAGGCCCGGCAGATGGCCGCCTTCCGCCTGGCCAAGGCGATCGAGAAGGGACAGGCGCCGCCACCAGCCGCCGCAGCCAATGGCAGCGAGGCGGCCAATGCGTCCGCGCCCACCGCCAGCACGCCAGCCGCCAGCCCGCCACCACCGGCCCCGTCATCGGCTGAGCCCGATGATGGCGACGACCTGCCCGCGCCCCCCGGCCCTGGAAACCCGTAATGAGCATCATACCCCAGTCCGTCACCGAATTTCCCTGGCGCGTGCTGGGCCTGCTTGCCGCCATCGCCCTGTTCGGCACGCTGGTGCTCTACAGCGCCGCAGGCGGCAGCATCACCCCCTGGGCAATCAACCAGGGGGTGCGCTTCGTCATCTTCGCCGTCATGGCGCTGGTGCTGAGCCGCATCCCGCTGGAACTGTTCGCCCGCTTTGCCTTCCCCGCCTATGGCGCGGTGCTGGTTTCGCTGGTGCTGGTGGAACTGATCGGCGGCGTTGCCGGCGGTAGCCAGCGCTGGATCAACCTGGGCTTCATGCAGTTGCAGCCGTCGGAATTCATGAAGCCGATCATCGTGCTGGCGGTCGCCCGCTTCTATGCGATGCTGCCAGTGGGGGAAATCCGCCGCTGGAACGCCATCTGGCCCGCGCTGGTGCTGATCGGCGTTCCCTGGGCGCTCGTGCTGGTACAGCCGGATCTGGGCACTGCCACGATGATCCTGGCGGGCGGCATCACCGTCATGTTCCTGGCTGGCCTGCCGCTGCGCCTGTTCATCGGCTCCGGCCTCACCGTCGCCGCGATCATCCCGATCGCCTTCAGCTTCCTGCATGACTATCAGAAGAAGCGCGTCCTGATCTTCATGGACCCGGAAAGCGATCCGCTGGGCGCGGGCTATCATATCAGCCAGTCGAAGATCGCGATCGGCTCCGGCGGCATCTGGGGCAAGGGCTTCCTCCAGGGCACGCAGAGTCATCTCCAATATCTGCCCGAAGGCCATACCGACTTCGTCTTCGCCACCATGGCAGAGGAATGGGGCATGGCCGGTGGCGTGTTCCTGATCGGCGCCTTCATGCTGCTGTTCCGCTGGGGCATCCGCGTGTCGCTGCGCACGCCCGACAAGTTCGCGCGTCTGGTCGCAGCCGGCCTCACCACCACCATCTTCTTCTACATGGCGATCAACCTGATGATGGTCATGGGCCTTGCGCCGGTGGTCGGCATCCCCCTGCCCTTCATGTCCTATGGCGGTTCGTCGATGCTGACCGTCATGCTGTGCGTGGGCATCATCATGTCGATCGACCGCTCGACCAAGCGCACCACGCGCATCGACAACTGGGCCTGAGCGAACCTCTTGCGAAAAAATTGTGCGATAACGCAATTTACTGTTTGCAGAATCAAATGTGCCTGCTAACAGCCCGCCCACACCGAAGCGATCAGCCACCAAGACTGACCGGCAACGGAATGGACGCATAGCTCAGTTGGTAGAGCAGCTGACTCTTAATCAGCGGGTCCTTGGTTCGAGCCCAAGTGCGTCCACCAAATCCTGCATCGGCCTGATGCAGGTTCGATCCCCCAGCGGATCGCTTATAGGCCAGTGTGGACGCATAGCTCAGTTGGTAGAGCAGCTGACTCTTAATCAGCGGGTCCTTGGTTCGAGCCCAAGTGCGTCCACCACCCCCTTCCATCACCAGATGTGACAGCCAAACGCAGATCCCACATCGGGCGTTTTTAGCGGCTGTTAGCGCCAGTCCATCTAGGTCGGCGCGCTACCGCCCCGACACGAAAAAAGCCGCTGGAAACCGGATGATCCGGCCTCCAGCGGCTCGCCCCGAATGGCTCTTCGGCCTTTATCAGAATTTGAAGCGGACGCCCGCCGTGAAGGCCCGGCCGATAAAGTCGTAGACCGCGATATTGGTGGGGAGGTTCACGCCCGGCACGGTGCCCGGAATGATCGGCGGCTGCTTGTCGAACAGATTGTTGACGTTGGCGAACAGCTCGAAATTGCCATTCCCCTGGGGCACGGTGAAGCGCATGGCCAGGTCGGTATACCAGACCGCCTTCACCTTATCGTCGACGAACTCGATCGGCACCGGCCCACCGGGAATATCCAGCCGCATCTTGTGAATATATTGTTCGGACAGGGTGATGCCGAACGGCCCGTTGCTGTAGTCGATCGAGAAATTGCCGCGCCAGCGCGGGAAGCCGGCCGGGTTGCTCCCGACCACGCTGACGCCCGCATAATGGGCGATCGGCGCGCCCGCATATTGCTGGGCATCGAACTTGTCGAGATAGTTCATGTAGAGGCGCAAGCTGAGCGCCCCGTCGCCCAGCGCCGTGCGATAGCTGGCGTCGAAATCGATTCCGGCGGTCTTCAGGAAGGCGATGTTGGCCGGCACGATATGCACCAGCGAGGGCAGGCTGGTCGGCGTAGCGCGATCGATCAGGCCGCATTCGGCTACGCCCGATCCGCCCGCATTATAGCAGTTGGTGATGATCTGCTGCGACGAAAGCGTGTCGATCAGGCCGGTGACCTTGATCTTGTAATAATCGACCGACAGCGAGAAGCCGGGGAAGAAGGACGGGGTGAGCACGCCGCCGATCGTCAGCGTCTTGGCCTTTTCCGGCTTCAGATTGGCGTTGCCGCTGGTGACCGTGTTCACATTCTGGTTGAGGCCGCTGCCATAGCTGCCATCGGCGGTCTGCAGATCGTTGACGATGCCGATGCCGCTCTGCGCGCCCGAATAAAGTTCGAACAGGTTGGGCGCACGGATGTCGCGCGACAGGGTGGCACGCAGCAGCAGGTCGTCGACCGGCTTCCAGGTTGCGCCGACCTTCCAGGTTTCGACCGTGCCGGACGTCGAATAGTCGGTGATGCGGCCCGCGCCGTTGATGCTCAGTTCCCGGAAGAAGGGCTTGTCCTTCAGGATCGGCACCGCCAGTTCGGCATAGGCTTCCTTGACGTTCAGGCTGCCATGCGCGGTGCCGACATTGGTCAGCCAGTAGAAGTTGGTGGTGGCCGGCACCCCGCGCAGGCCGGCGAAATAGGCGCTGCGTTCGGCCGCCGTGTCGAGCAGCGAGGGATCGGCATTGCTGGTGAGGTTCAGCGTCTGCTTGCGATATTCCGCGCCGACCGCGAAGTCGACCGGCCCGGCCGGCAGGTCGAACAGGCTGCCGCTGAGGTTCACCGCAAAGCTGTCCTGGCGGATGCTCGCGCGGTAACGCGACGTGCCGGTGGCATAGGCATAGCCTTCGGGCGTCGACTTGGACGGATCACCATGCAGCACGTCGATCGGCTTGCAGCCCGCATATTGGCTGGCATAGGTCGGATCGAGCAGCACGCGGCAGGTGATCTGGCCAGTGCTGGGATCGACCACGGCGTCGGCCGCCGCATAGAGCTTCTTGCTGTCATAGAGGCCGGAATTGGCCATCGTATGTTTGGAGTCGCCATGCGAGTAGGTGGCGCTCCAATCGAGCCCGCCGAGCTTGGCAGTGAAGCCCGCATTAACCATCCAATAGTCGGTCCGTTCCTTGGCGATGGCGGTCGGCTGACCGGCATCATATTGGCCCACGGTGTAGCTGTCGGTCGCGGACGTCAGCGCCGAATTCAGCGCGGACGACAGATAGGGATTGCCCTTGTAGATGGTGACACCCTGCGACGCCGGGACGAGCGCATTCACCTGGGTCGAATATTCCAGGTCCGAGCGTGACCAGCTGCCCTGGACGAAGGCGTTGATGTCGTCGGTCAGGTCATAGCTCAGCCGTCCGAATGCCTGATAGGTGGTCAGCGGGATGACCGCCGCGCCAGTATCCGGGATCTGATAGCCGTCGCCGCCCGACTGGAAACCGGTCGTGCCGACCGCCGTGCCGGTGTTGAACGGGCGCGTCGTGCCATCATTGTTGATGACCTGCCCGACATAGGGATTGCCCGCCACGCTGGAGGCGGTGATGCGGCCATTGGGCGCCAGCGCCGAAATCAGGATGTTCGACCCGATCGTATAGGGATTGCGCGCGCCGCCCGGCGCACAGACCGACGCCGGCTCGCCCGCCGGCCGGGTGCAACCCACGACGCTGCCGACATAGCTATAGCCCTTGGTCGCATAGTCGCGATCGCTGCGTAGCATGCCTTCATTGTTGGAATATTCGCCGCTCAGCAGGATATGGCCGCGTCCGCCGGCAAAATCCTGGCCGACCGCCAGGCCGAGGCGCTGGTTGGCATTGTCGCCCTCGTCGGAAATGCCCGCCTGGGCGACGCCCTTGATGCCGGTGAATTTCTTGTCGAGCACGAAGTTGACGACACCCGCGACCGCGTCGGAGCCCCATTGGGCGGAGGCACCGCCGGTCACCACATCGACCCGCTGCATCAGCAGCTGCGGCAGCACATTGGTGTCGATCGTGCCGATATATTCGGTCGGCGACACGCGCATGCCGTCGAACAGGATCAGCGTGCGCAGCGGCCCCTTGGGATTGGCGCTGGGCGTGCCCAGGCCGCGCAGGTTGAGCACATTGCCGTGGATCGGCGCGTTCGAGAAGTTCGACGCCGACTTGGACGGGCTCAGCGAATTGGAGAATTGCGGCAGCTTGTTGAGGGCGTCCGGAATGCTCGACGGCGTCGTGCGCGACAATTCCTCGGTCGTGGCGACCGTCACCGGGGTCGGCGCGGTATAGCCGTCGCGCACGATGCGCGAGCCGGTCACGACGATGTCGGATGTGCTGACCGGTGCGGCACTACCCTGCTCGGCGGCCTGCTCCGGTGCCGGTGCGGGCGGCGCCGCGTCCTGCGCCAGTGCGCTGCCCGTCATCGCGACGATGCTGGCGCCGATCGCCAGCGACGACGCAAAAATCTTGTGCTTGGACATTGGTCTTTCCTCTCCCTGGACGCAATGTGTCGGCTCGTTGGCCCACACCTGTCATTATTATCCCGGTGTGCATTTTTATTTCTATCGCCCCAGCGGTGGATGTCAACTAATTTTGCACCAGTGGTAAATGTTTGATCGAAAAGAATTTGCCCCCTTGCCGCAACGGAAATCCGGCCTTCTTATTAAGGACAGGGGATAAAGCCGCGAAAAGCGGCGCATCATATATTGACCTATGGTGCAAAAATGTGCGTTATGCCGGCAACAGATCGTGCCGCTCCGCGGACCAGGCACGGCGATCAGCATGGAGAAGGTCGGTGTCGAGCCTGCGCAACAGAGAATCGGTAATAATCAGGGCGTTCCACCGATGAGCGAACCTGCCTTGTCCCTGTCAGCTTCGCCGTCACCCTCAGCGCCGATCGACAGCCCTACGCCGCCGCAGCCTGCCCCGGCCTCCGCCGATTATCCCAGCCCCTTCATGGGCTGGCTGACGGTCGCGATCCTGTTCCTGCTCTATATCCTGTCGCTGACCGACCGGAACATCATGGCGCTGATGGTCGGCCCGATCAAACAGGATCTGGGTCTCTCCGACCTGCAGATCAGCCTGCTCCAGGGGCCGGCCTTCGCCGTCCTCTTCTGCCTGTGCGCCATCCCGCTCGGCATGGCGCTCGACCGGTTCAGCCGCCGCATCGTACTCTATCTGTCGGTCACGGTATGGAGCATCGCCGCCGCCTCCTGTGGCCTTGCCGGCAGCTTCATCGGCCTTGCCATGGCGCGGGCCGGGGTGGGCGCGGGCGAGTCGGGCTTTGGCACCGGCAGCTATTCGGTCGTCGGCGACAGCTTCCCGCCGCACCGCGTCTCGCTCGCCATGTCGGTCTTCATCATGGGCGGCGTCATGGGCGCGGGCATCGTCTTCCTGCTGGGCGGCCCGATCGTCGGCGCGGCGATGAAGGCCGGCCCCGCCACATGGCCACTCTTCGGCACGCTCCAGCCCTGGCAACAGGTGTTTATCATGACCGGCGCGCCCGGCATCCTGCTCGCCTTCCTCGTCTTCCTGTTCCGCGAACCGCCCCGGCGCAAGGCCGTGAGCGCGGGCGCGGGCTATGGCGAGGCATGGGCCTATATCCGCCGGCACAAGCCGCTCTACATCGCCGCCTTTGTCGGCTTCGGCCTCGCCTATGCCGCCACCATCGGCTTCCAGCTCTGGACCCCGGTCTATCTCGCCCGCGTCCATGGCTGGCAGCCGGCACAGATCGGCCCGGTGATCGGCATCGCCCAGATCGCCGCCGCCGCGCTGATTCCGCTCCATGGCTGGACCGTCGATCGCCTCTATCGCCGGGGGCGCAAGGACGCGCATCTCTTCTGGTGTCTGATGACCGTGCTGGCCGCCGCCCCCTTCGGCATCGCCGCCTTCCTGGTCGCCAGCCCCTGGGCCACGGTCGCCTGCTACTGGTGCTTCATGGCGCTGATCCTCTCGACCGCCAGCATGGGGCCGGCCACGGTCCAAGTCGTCACCCCGGCCTATCTGCGCGGCCGGGTTTCGGCGCTCTATGTGCTGGCATCCGGCCTCATCGCCATGGCCGGCGGCCCGGCCTTCATCGGCCTCGTCACCGACAAGCTGTGGGGCGACGAGATGAAGGTGGGCCTCTCGCTCATCACCAGCGTCTTCTGCGTGCTGCTGCCCGCCGCCCTTCTCTTCGCCCTCGGCCGCGCCTCGATGCGCCGCGCCCATGAAGGGGAGCCGGTCTGACCGGCCTTCCCGAAAGGACATAAAGATGATCGAAACCCGCCGCCCCGCCTTCATCGACAGCAAGCCCAAGCAGTTGCTGATCGACGGCCAGCATGTCGACGCGCTGTCGGGCAAGACATTCCAGAGCTTCAGCGCCTCCACTGGCGAACTGGTCGCCGATCTGGCGCTGGCCGGCGCCGAGGATGTCGACCGCGCCGTACGCGCCGCGCGCGCCGCCTTCGAAGGGCCATGGAGCCGGTTCAAGCCGGCCGAGCGCCAGGCGGTGCTGCTGCGCCTCGCCGATCTGGTCGATGCCGAGTTTCAGGATCTCGCCCTGCTCGACGTGATCGAGATGGGCCGGCCGATCACCGCCGCCATGGGGCTGCGCGGCATGTTGCAGCGATCGTTGCGCCATTTTGCCGGCACCGCTACCGCCATCCATGGCGAGACCCTGTCCAACAGCTTCCCCGTCGACCTTCTCTCCTACACGTTGAAGGAGCCGGTCGGCGTCGTCGGCGCGATCATCCCCTGGAACGGGCCGCTGTTCAGCGCCGCGTGGAAGATCGGCCCGGTTCTCGCCACCGGCTGCACCATCGTGCTGAAGCCGGCCGAGGATGCCTCGCTCAGCCCGCTGCGCTTCGCCGACCTCTGCCTGGAGGCCGGCGTGCCGCCCGGAGTCGTCAATGTCGTCACCGGCGCGGGCGAGACCGGCGCTGCCCTTTCCGCCCATCCCGACGTCGACAAGATCGCCTTTACCGGCTCCTGCGAGACCGGCCAGCGGATCATCGCCGCTTCGGCCGGATCGGTGAAGAAGGTGACGATGGAACTGGGCGGCAAGTCCCCCAACATCATCTTTGCCGATGCCGATCTCGACGCCGCCACCCCGGCGGCCGCGATGGGCGTGTTCAACAATTCGGGTCAGGTCTGCGCCGCCGGCACCCGCCTGTTCGTCGAACGGCCAGTCTATGAGGAAATGGTGCAGCGCATCGCTGCCTTCGCCGCCAATCTCAAGATCGGCCCCAGTCTCGATCCCGAAACCGTGATCGGCCCGCTGGTCTCGGCCAAGCAGTTCGCCCGCGTCTCCTCCTATCTCGATCTTGGCCCGCAGGAGGGCGCCCGGCTCGTCACCGGCGGCCATCGCGTCACCGGCGGCGCGCTCGACAAGGGCCATTGGGTCGCGCCGACCATCTTCGCCGATGTGACCGACGAGATGCGGATCGCGCGCGAGGAGATTTTCGGACCCGTCTCCTGCATCCTGCCCTTCGACAGCCTGGACGAGGTGATCGGCCGCGCCAACGCGACCCGCTTCGGCCTCGCCGGCGGGGTGTGGACCCGCGACATCGGCAAGGCCATGACCGCGGTCAAGCGCATCCGCGCCGGCTCCATCTGGGTGAACCATTATTTCGCCATGGACCCGTCGGTCCCGTTCGGCGGCTACAAGATGAGCGGATATGGCCGGGAGGGCGGCGCCGAGCATATCGACGCCTATCTCCAGACCAAGGGCGTGTGGATCCGTACCTGAGCGCCGCCAACCGAGGGGCCGGTCAGCGCCCCTCGGCATAGGCGCGGATCAGCGCATAGAGATAGTCGCGCCCATCATAGACGCTCTTCACCCGGATGCGCTCGTCCACCCCATGGGCGCCATTGCCGTCGGGATCGAGGACGATGCCCGGCACGCCATAGGTCGGAATACCCGCAGCGCTGAGATAGCGGCCATCGGTGCCGGCGGTCAGCAGGTTGGGCACCACCGGAATGCCGGGGAAATGCCGCTGCGCCAGCTTTTCGGCCGGCCCCATGATCCGGGGATCGAGCGGCGGCGGCACGGCCGGCGCGCCCTTGTCGCCCTTGCGGGTCAGCGCGATCCCGGACGGCAGCGCCGCGCGCAGCCGCGCCTCGACATCCACCACCTTATCGCCCGGAAACAGCCGGCACTGGATCGTCGCCTGCGCCCGCTGCGGCAGCGCGTTTTCGGCATGGCCCGCCTCCACCTGCGTCGCGACACAGGTGGTGCGCAACATCGCATTATAGGTGACGTCCCCCGTCACCGTGGCGACCGTTGCTGCGTCGTCCTGCCCCTGGCCCAGCCGCTCCATCGCCTGCCCCATCGCGCCGCCGACGATCGACCCCATCCGGGTAAAATAGCCGCGATTGGTTGGATTGAGCTGGATCGGGAATGACAACCGCCGCACCGCCGCCAGCGCATCGGCCAGCTCATAGATCGCATTGTCGGGACGCGGCCGGCTGCTATGGCCGCCACTGTTGCGCGCTTCGATCGTGAAGCTCTGCGCATATTTCTCGCCCACCGCCAGATAGAGGGCGATCGGCCGGCCATCCTTGTCGCTGATGCCATAGCCGCCCTCGTTCAGGGCAAAGCCCGCCTGCACCGCATCGCGCCGGTTGCGCAGCAGCCAGTCGACGCCGTTCACCGCATCGCTGCTTTCCTCGCCACAGGTCAGCGCAACCTTGATCGTGCGCCGGGGACGAAAGCCCGCCGCCTGCATCCGGATCAGGCTGTCGACCCAGATCGCCGACAGCGCCTTGTCGTCGATCACCCCGCGCCCGATAAAATAGCCCTTCTCCTCGGTCAGGCGGAACGGATCGCGCGGCCAATCCTCGCGCCGGGCGGCGACCACATCGATATGGTCGACCAGCAGCATCGGCGCCGCGCGCGGATCACTCCCCTCGATCCGGGCGATCAGGCCGCCATCCTTCTCATGCCCCTCCGGCACGAAGACCTCGGCGCGATCCGGCCCGAATCCGGCCTTGCGCAGCCGATCGAGCATCCGGCCTGCCGCGACGGTGCAACTGCCGGTCGGGGCGCTGGTATCGGTCTCCACCAGTTCGCGATAGATATCGCGAAAGGCGATCTGGTCGGGGCGCAGTTCCGCCGCCATAGCCGGGCCGGATGCCAGCGCGACAAGGCCACCAAGGGCCAGCAGGGAGCCTCTCATTTCTGGATGTCGAGCGCGCGTTCGGGGCAGGATTTGGCGCCCATCCAGGCCAGCCTTTCCTGCTCTTCCGGCACATCGATATCGCCGGGCATGATATAGCCCTCGTCATCCAGCTCGAAGATGTCGGGCGCCATCGCCCAGCAACGGGCATGGCCCTGGCATTTCTCGCGATGCACGATGATCTTCATGCCGCATCCTCCTGCGACCAGTCGAGGATCAGGTTTTCGATCCCGAACACATGGCCGCCATAGGTGACCGGCGCGGTGCCGGACTTGATGCGGAAGGTCGGGATGCGCTTCAGCCATTCCTCCAGCCCCACGACGATCTCGCGCCGCGCCAGATGCGACCCCAGGCAGCGATGCGGCCCATAGGCAAAGGCGGTGTGACGATTATCCTCGCGGGCCAGGTCGATGCGCGCGGGATCGGCAAATTCCAGCGGATCGCGATTGGCGATCATCGTCGCGCAGGACACATAGTCGCCCTTGCGGATCGGTGCGCCTTCGAAATCCACGTCCTTCGTGGCCACCCGGATCATCTGCACCGTGGGATAGGCGCGCAGCAATTCCTCCGCCGCCAGCACGATCCGCTTGGGATCGTCGCGCAGCCATTGCTGGTCCGCCTGATGCCGCGCCAGGTAATTGAGGTCAAAGCCGATCGCGGCCGCCACCGTGTCCAGCCCGGCGATGAACAGCAGCACGCCCGTGCCCCTGATCTCCATGTCGGTCAGCGGCCGGTCGTCGATCCGCGACTGCACCAGGAAGGACATGAAATCATCGACCGGCTGCCGACGCCGATCGGCCGAAAGCTCGTCAATGAACGCGACGATGGTGCGCGCCGCCGCCGGCCGCTTCACATTGTCGCCATGCAGCAGGTCATTGGCCCAGCCGACAAATTCGTCGAGCCGATCGTCCGACAGGCCCAGGAAGCGCAGGAAGATATTGACCGCGAAAGGGAAGGCGAAATCGGTCATCACGTCGCAACTGGTGCCCGACGCCGCGATCCGGTCGATCAGCACGCTCGCCCTTTCGCGCACCGCCGTTTCCAGCGCCATCACCCGCTTGGGCGACAGCAGCGGATTGAGCAACGAGCGGAACTTGCCATGTTCGGGCGGGTCCAGCTCCAGCGGGATCATCGGCCAGCTCTCGCCCAGCGCCGAGGCAAAGATGCTGCGATGGCTGGAAAAGGTTTCGGGATCCTGCAGCACCCGCCGCTGGTCCTGCGCACGGGTGATGACCCATGTGCCCTTGCCGTCGCGAGTGTTGACCGGCGAATAGAAGATGCGCGGCCCATCATGCACCACCGCGCTCGCCGCCTGCGGATCGCCATTGGGCGTCGGCTCCAGCCCCGGCGAACTGAACAGGCTGAAATTGCCGATCATGTCGGGCGGCACATGCGCCGGGATCGGACGGGCGGCCATGATTTCCATACTACGCTCTCCTGCAGCGGTAGCCAGTTCTCGTGCCAAGACGGACCGGCCTTATCAATTTTGCATTATGGTATAGTTTATGGGCACGCCGCCGGCTGTCAATCGGACAATCGTCGTTACGATATTTTCCCGCGCACAGCGCAAGGGCGCCGCCGCATTTCCACGCTTTTCCGCCACATTGCGCAAAATTCGCGATTTCCGTTGCGGATGAAAATTATCCTTGAGTGCAAAATATAACTAGCCACCTGTGCAATATTGACCTAAGGAATCGGACATGGATCGCAAGCGGCCATCCGAAAGCCGCGAGCAGCCCGACGGGTAACACCCGGACGGCGCGTTCGCCTTTCGAGCAGAACAGGGATGTGAGTGGATGGCGGAAATGGAGCCCATCGATAGAGAAGAATTTCGGCTGGAGGCGCGCGCCTGGCTGAAGGCGAATTTTCCGCCCTCGCTGACCAATGTGCCCGGCCTCCTCTTCCAGGGCGACGCCCATGCCGCCGCTGCCAATGACGATTATCAGCTCTGGCGCCAGCGCATGACCGACAAGGGATGGGGCGTGCCCACATGGGCGCCGCGCTATGGTGGCGCCGGCCTCACCGAAGCCCATGGCAAGATCATCGGCGAGGAACTGGCCGCGATCGGCGGTTTCAACCCGATCCGCAGCTATGGCACGATGATGCTTGGCCCGACCTTGCTGGAATATGGCGACGAAGCGCAGAAGCTGGAACATCTGCCGTTCATCGCCAGCCATGAACGGCGCTGGTGCCAGGGCTTTTCCGAACCCGGCGCGGGATCGGACCTGGCCGCGCTCCAGACCAAATGCATCGACATGGGTGACCATTGGCTGGTCAGCGGGCAGAAGATCTGGACATCGGGCGCCGACCAGGCCGACTGGTGCTTCGTCCTCGTCCGCACCGATACCGAACGCAAGCAGGGCGGCATCAGCTTCCTGCTGGTCGACATGCAATCCGAAGGGATCGAGGCGCGACCGATCGTGCTTATCAGCGGATCGACCCATTTCTGCGAGGTCTTCTTCAACGATGTGAAGGTGCCCAAGGGCAATCTGGTGGGCGAGGTCAACCAAGGCTGGACCATCGCCAAGCGGCTGCTGCAGTTCGAACGCAACAGCCTGTCGGAGGTGAAGGCCGACATCACCCCCCTCGCCCCGCTGGCCCATGACTATCTGGGCACGGACGCGCTCGGGCGGATCGACAGCCCGGACCTGCGCGCCCGGCTGGTGCGCAATGCGATGCGGCATGAAGCCTATATGGCGACCGTCCGCCGGCTCGCCGCCGAAGCCAAGAATGGCGGTCCCAGCCATGGGGTGTCAGCGCTCAAGAATTTGTGGTCCGGCATCATCCAGGAACGGGCCGAGCTGCTGGTCGAGATCATGGGCGCCGACGGCCTGGGCTGGGCCGGCGATCCCTATAGCGCGGCCGAGACGGAGGCGACGCGCGCCTGGCTGCACAGCAAGGCCTTCTCCATCTACGGCGGCAGCTACGAGGTGCAGAACAATATCACCGCCAAGCGCACGCTGGGCCTGCCGGGCTGAGCATGAGCAAGGACGAGAGAAAAGACAGGATGCGGGAGGACGCGCCGTGGCGGTGCTGAACGAAGAACAGACGATGCTGAAGGACATGGCGTCACAATGGGTGCGCGACCGCCTGCCCGTGACCGCGCTGCGCGGCCTGTACGACCATGGCGGCGGCGGCCGCAGCGGATCGGACGGCTATGATGCCGAGGCATGGGCCGAAATGGCGCAGATGGGCTGGTGCGGCATCATCGTGCCGGAAGCCCATGGCGGCGCCGATTTCGGCTATCTCAGCCTTGGCCTGGTGATCGAGGAGCTGGGGCGCACCCTGGCCGCCTCACCGCTCATCAGCTCCGCGCTGGTCGCTGCGTCTGCGCTGCGCCTCGCGGGCACGCAGGAGCAACAGGCCCGCTGGCTGCCGGGCATCGCTGACGGATCGCTGATCGGCACGCTGGCGCTCGACGAAGGGCCGCATCATGCTCCCGAGCGCACCGCGCTGGCGGCCACAGCCTCAGGCGATGACTGGCAGCTGTCCGGCACCAAGCGCCCGGTGCAGGACGGCATGATCGCCGACCTCGCCATCGTTGCCGCGCGCACCAGCGGCGCGCCGGGCGATCGCGATGGCCTGACCCTGTTCCTGGTACCGACCGACAGCGCCGGGCTGGAGCGGCTGGCGCTCGACCAGATCGATGCCCGCCGTCCCGCCCAATATCGCTTCGATAGTGTCAACATCGCTGTCAACGATGTTCTCGGCGAAATCGGCAAGGCCGCCGACCTGATCGACGCGATCCGCGATCGGGCCGCGATCGGCATCGCCGCCGAAATGCTGGGCAGTGCGACCCAGGCGTTCGACATCACGCTCGATTATCTCAAGACCCGCGTCCAGTTCGGCGCGATCATCGGCTCCTTCCAGGCGCTGCAGCATCGCGCCGCCGAACTGTTCGGCGAATTGCAGCTGACGCGATCGGCGGTCGAAACCGCGCTGGCGGCGATCGATGCCGATGATCCTGCGCTCCCCGCCCTCGCCTCGCTCGCCAAGGCGACCGCCGGCGAAACGCTGCACCGCATATCCTCGCAGATGGTCCAGTTGCATGGCGGCATCGGCATGACCCATGAACATGATGCCGGCCTTTACCTGAAGCGCGCCCGCGTCGCGGAGCAATGCCATGGCAGCACCGCCTGGCACCGCGAGCGCTGGGCACGCCTCAATGGCTATTGAGGGGCCGATGATCATGCCATCGCGCGAAATACAGCTGAAGCGCCGCCCGATCGGCGCCCCGGTGGCGGAGGATTTCGCCACCGTCGAACAGGCTCTGCCACCGCCCGGCCCCGGCGAGGTGCAAGTGCGCAATCTCTGGATGGCAGTCGACCCGGCGATGCGCGGGCGGATGAGCGACGCCAAAAGCTATGTGCCCCCCTTCGCGCTCGACGCGGCGATGGAGGGACCGGCGATCGGCGAAGTAATCGCCTCCAACGATCCGGCCTTCACGCCCGGCGAACTGGTCTTTTCCCGGCTTGGCTGGCGCGAGGAGTTCAATGCCCCCGGCACCGCGCTCCAGCATCGCGATCGCCAGGCACTGCCGCCCCAGGCCTATCTCTGCTTCGCCGGCATGACCGGCCTCACCGCCTATGCCGGCCTCATCCGCATTGCGGAGTTGCAGCCGGGCGACACCGTCTTCGTGTCGGCCGCGTCCGGCGCGGTCGGATCGATCGCCTGCCAGATCGCCCGCAACATGGGATGCAAGGTGATCGGATCGGCCGGCGGCCCGGACAAGACCGCCTTCCTGCGCGATGTGCTCAAGGTCGACGCCGCGATCGATTACAAGGCGGAGCCGAACCTGACCAAGGCCCTCGCCCGCGAGGTCAAGGCGATCGGCGCCAGCGGCATCGATGTCTATTTCGACAATGTCGGCGGCGATCATCTTCAGGCCGCCCTGTCGCTTGCCAATGATTTCGCGCGCTTCGCCATCTGCGGCATGATCTCGCAATATAATGTCACCGACGCGCCGACCGTGCCGCGCAACCTCACCATGCTGATGACCAAGCGCATCCGCATGCAGGGCTATATCGCGCTCGACCATATGGATCTGGAGGCGGAGATGCTGGAACGCATGACCGCCTGGAGCCAGGCCGGCCAGATGGCCTCGGCCGAAACCGTCTATGATGGCATCGACAAGGCGCTCGACGCTTTCTGGGGCCTGTTCTCGGGCGCCAATATCGGCCGCACCATGGTCAGGCTGGGCTAGGGGGAATTCCATGTACGACATGCTCAAGGGCCTGCGCGTGGTCGAAGGTGCCGCCTTCATCGCCGGCCCGTCCTGCGGCCTGCACCTGGCACAGATGGGGGCGGAGGTGATCCGCTTCGACGCCATCGGTGGCGGCCCTGACTATCGTCGCTGGCCGGTCGCCACCTCCGGGGCCAGCCTCTATTGGGAGGGGCTCAACAAGGGCAAGAAATCGATCGCGATCGATCTTGGCCGCCCCGAAGGGCGCGAACTGGCGGTCGCCATCGCCACCGCGCAGGGCGACAATGCCGGCCTGTTCCTCACCAATTATCCGGTGAAGGGCTTCCTCAGCCATGAGGCGCTGGCCGCACGCCGTGCCGACATCATCAGCGTCCGCGTCATGGGCTGGGCCGATGGATCACCGGCGGTCGATTACACCATCAACGCCGCCGCTGGCGTGCCGATGATGACCGGCCCGGCCGACGATGACCGTCCGGTCAACCATGTCCTGCCGGCCTGGGATCTGCTGGGCGGCGCCTATGCCGCCTTCGCCATGACGTCCGCCCTGCTGCGCCGGCGCGCGACCGGCCAGGGCGCGGAAATCCGCGTGCCCCTGTCGGACCTCGCGGCCTCAACCCTGTCGCATCTCGGCTCCGTCGCCGAAGTGCTGTCAGCCGGCGACCGGCCACGCATGGGCAATGACCTGTTCGGCGCCTTCGGCCGGGATTTCCTGACCGCCGACGGCAAGAGGCTGATCGTCGTCGCCATCACCCCGCGCCAATGGACCGGCCTCCTCAAGACGCTGGACCTTGGCGACGCGATCGCCGCGATCGAGGGCGAAACGGGGGCCAACTTCGCCAGGGATGAGGGCGCCCGCTTCACCCACCGCGCCCGGCTTTTCCCGCTGTTCGAAGCCGCCTTCGCCGCGCGCAGCAGCGACACGCTAAAGCCCGCCTTCGACGCGGGCGGCGTCACCTGGGGCGAATATCAGTCGCTGCATCAGGCCGTGACGCAGGACGAACGGCTGTTCACCGCCAATCCGCTGTTCGAGACGATCGCCCATCCCAGCGGCCTCACCTACCCCACATCCGGCCCGGCGGGCACGCTGGCCGGTGAGGCGCGCGGCGCCGTCGGTACGGCCCCGCGCCTTGGCGAACATAGCGACCAGATATTGAGCGAGCTGCTGGGCCTCGACAGCGGCGCGATCGGCCGCCTCCATGACGAAGGACTGGTCGCATGACCCTTTCCCCATCCGATATCGCCCGTTGGCAGACATGGGTCGGCAGGACCGAAAGCCGGACCGAGATGCTCGACCGGGAAGCGCTGCGCCGCTTCGCCGCCGCCATCGGCGAGCCGCTCGATGTCGAGGCGGTCCAGCCCTCGCTGGCCCATTGGGCCTTTTTCCTGCCGGTTGCCGCCGCTGACCAGATCGGCCCGGACGGCCATCCCAAACGCGGAGGTTTCCTGCCGCCGATCAGCCTGCCCCGCCGCATGTTCGCTGCCGCCGAGATGCAGTTTCACGCGCCCCTGATGCTCGATTGGGAAGCGACCCGCACCTCGACCGTGCTCGACATCGCCCACAAGAGTGGCCGCAGCGGCGAGCTTGTCCTCGTGAAGGTCGGCCACAGCATAGTCCAGGCCGATCGCGAACGGGTGAGCGAGGTGCAGACCATCGTCTATCGCGACACCGGCGCACCGACGCCCGCGATCGTCCCCGCCGCCTTCGATGGCGCCCCCGATGATGTGAACTGGGCGCCAAACAGCGTCGACCTGTTCCGCTTCTCGGCCGTCACTTTCAACAGCCACCGCATCCATTATGACCTGCCCTATGCGACCGACGAGGAGGGCTATCCCGGCCTGGTGATCCACGGCCCCTTCACCGCCGCCAGATTGTTCGGCCATGCCCGCGGCGGGGGCCGCAGCCCGACCCGCTTCGCCTTCCGCGCGGTCGCGCCGGTCTTTGCCGGCCAGCCGGTATTGCTGCGCGAGGATGAAGCCGGCCGCTGCCGCGCGATCCGCTGCGACGGCAGCGACGCCATGGTCGCCGACATCGGATATTGAGAGGAGATTTTTCATGGACGCCGAGACGTTCGACCTGTTCCGCACCACCGTCCGCCGCTTCGTCAGTGAAAAGCTGATCCCGGCCGAGGACGCCGTCGAGGAAGCGGATGCGGTTCCCGAAACCATCATCCAGCAGATGCGCGACATGGGCCTGTTCGGCCTGTCCGTGCCGGAGGAATTTGGCGGCATCGGCTGCACCATGGCGGAGGAAGCGGCGATCATCCGCGAGATCACCCGCGCGTCGGTCGTTTTCCGCTCGGTCATCGGCACCACCGTCGGTATCGGCAGCCAGGGGATCGTCATGGATGGGACCGAGGAACAGAAGCGCGAATGGCTGCCCAAATTCGCCACCGGTGAGGCGATCGCCAGCTTTGGCCTGACCGAGCCGGAGGCTGGGTCCGACGCCGGTTCGCTGCGCACCGTCGCCATCCGCGACGGCGACACCTACCGCATCACCGGCACCAAGCGCTTCATCACCAACGCGCCCCGCGCCAGCGTCTTCACACTGATGGCCCGGACCGAACCGGACGTGAAGGGCGCGGCCGGCATTTCCGCCTTCATCCTGCCCGCCGGCACGCCCGGCATCAGCTTCGGCAAGCCCGACAAGAAAATGGGTCAGAAGGGGTCGATCACCACCGACGTGATCCTGGACGATGTCGTCGTGCCGGCCGCCAACATCATTGGTGGCGTGCCCGGTCGCGGTTTCAAGACCGCGATGAAGGTGCTGGATCGCGGCCGCATCCATATCGCCGCCGTCGCGCTCGGCATGTGCCAGCGGCTGATCGACATGGCCCTGCAATATGCGATGGAACGCAAGCAGTTCGGCCAGCGCATCGCCGATTTCCAGCTGGTCCAGGCGATGCTTGCCGACATGAAGGTCGACATGCTGACCACCGAAGCACTGATGCAGTCGGTCGCCGCCAAGTTCGACGCCGGCGAGCCGGTCAGCCTGGAATGCGCCGCGCTCAAATATTACGCCTCCGAAGCCGTCGGCCGGATCGCCGACCGCGCCGTCCAGATCTATGGCGGTGCCGGCTATATGGCCGAGTATAAGGTCGAGCGCTTCTATCGCGATGTCCGGCTGCTGCGCATCTATGAGGGCACCAGCCAGATCCAGCAGACCATCATCGCCAAGCAGATGATCCGCCAGGCCGAAGCGGCCGCCTGATCCTCCCCATTTCCGCAAAGGACATCGCATGCGCAGAGCCGCCATCGTCGCCCCAATCCGCACCGCCGTCGGCAAATATGGCGGTTCGCTCAAATCCTTCAGCGCCGGCGATCTGGGCGCGGTCATCATCAAGGCCTTGATGGAGCGGACCAGGATCGATCCCGAACGGATCGACGATGTCGTCTTCTCCCAGGGCTATGGCAATGGCGAGGCGCCCTGCATCGGCCGCTGGTCGGCGCTGGCCGCCGGCCTGCCCGAGAGCATCCCCGGCGTCCAACTCGACCGACGCTGCGGATCGGGGCTTCAGGCGGTGATCGATGCGGCCATGCGGATCCAGACCGGCGCCGCCGACATCGTCGTCGCCGGCGGGGTCGAGAGCATGTCCAATGTCGAATATTATTCGATGGACCATCGCTGGGGTGCCCGTTCCGGATCGACCCAGTTCCATGACCGCCTGACCCGCGGCCGCGTCATGTCGCAGCCGATCGCCCGCTATGGCATCATCAGTGGCATGATCGAGACGGCGAACAATCTCGCCAGGGATTATGACATCAGCCGCGAGGCCTGCGACGAATATGCCGCGATGAGCCATCAGCGCGCCGCAGCCGCCTGGGCCGCCGGCAAGTTCGACGACGAACTGGTCCCGGTCGCGGTGCCGCAGCGCAAGGGCGATCCGCTGATCTTCGCCATGGATGAGGGCATTCGTGCCGACGCCACGCCGGAATCGCTCGCCCTGTTGAAACCGATCGAGAAGGATGGCGTGGTCACCGCCGGCAATGCCAGCCAGCAGAATGATGCCGCCGCCGCCTGTCTGGTGGTCGCGGAGGACAAGCTCGATGAACTGGGCCTTGAACCCATGGCCTGGCTGCACAGCTGGGCGGCGGCGGGCTGCGCCCCCTTGCGCATGGGCATCGGCCCGGTGCCGGCGGTCGAAAAGCTGTTCGCCCGCAATGGCCTTGGCTGGAACGACATCGATCTGGTCGAACTCAACGAAGCCTTTGCGCCGCAGGTGCTGGCCTGCCTCAAGGGCTGGAACTGGGACGATCGCGACAAGCTCAACGTCAATGGATCGGGCATTTCGCTCGGTCATCCGATCGGCGCGACCGGCGGGCGCATACTCGCCAATCTGCTGCGCGAGCTGCAGCGGCGCGACGGCCGCTATGGCCTGGAAACCATGTGCATTGGCGGCGGTCAGGGCCTGGCCGCCATCTTCGAACGGGCGGTCTGACCACCGCCTTTCGGAAGCCCCCTGGGCCGGCGTCGAGGCATGCGACGCCGGCCCATTTTTTTGATGGTCAGTCGACCGGCCTGCGATCGGGCGAGAAGGCGATGATCGTCACGCCCAGCAGCGCCACCGTTCCGCCTGCGATCATGCCGACCGTGATCGGCGTGCCGAAATAGAGCGAGGCAAAGACCGTCGACATCACCGGCGATGCCAGCATCAACGGCATGATGGTGGAGATCGGATAGCGTTGAAGCAGCCAGGCCAGCGTCCCCTGCCCCAGCACCGTCGCGCCCAGGCAGGAAAAGGCGAACCAGCCGGTCGGCACCCAGCCGACATGGGCCAGCCCCGCAATCGCCGGCCGCTCGAAAATCAGGGCAAAGGGCGCCAGCACTGCCGCGCCCATCAGGCCGTTCCACGCCTGGCCGTTCATCACGCTCACCCCGGTCAGCTTGCGCTGCACCAGGGTCGCGCCGCCCCACACCATCGCCGCGCAGGCCATCACTAGCACCGCGGGCACCTCCGCCAGGATATGCGGGTCGAACACCAGCGCCGCGACCCCGGCAAAGGCCAGCAGCACGCCGACAATCTTGCGCCGGTTGAGCCGCTCGCCCAGCAGCAGGGCGCCCAGCAGCAGCGAGAAGGGCACGCTGAGTTGCCCGGCGATCGCCAGCGCCCCGACATTGGTCGCCATGAACAGCGCCAGGTTCAACAGCAGCAGGAACAGCCCGCCATTGAGGAAGCCATAGAGCATCAGCCAGCCGGTCCGGCCCGGCAGCGGACGCAATGCCGGCGCACAGATCAGGAAGACCGTCCCCATCCGCAGCGCCACCGACAGCAACGGCGCGGTCGCATCCACCACCACCTTCATCGCAATGACATTCAGCGCGAACATGATGTTCACCAGCAACGCCAGCGCCATCCCGCCCGGCCCGAACCGATGGTTCGCCATGGGTCCGCCATCGGCCATTTCCGCATCCTTCCCGCTTCAACCGCCGTTCAGACTCAGACGGCTATTGGCTTATTTATGCACACTGGTATAGATTTTAGCCAGAGAAGAAGGGAAGAGGGATCAGGATGTCGATGAAGCATGTTTCGCGCGTGATGATGTTCGCTATGGCGGTCGCGGCCACCGGCCCGGCTCTGGCCCAGGCGGGCGATGCGACCAAGGGCAAGGCGGTCTTCGCCCGCTGCGCCGTCTGCCATTCGGTCGATCCGGGCGTGAAGAAGCTTGGCCCTTCGCTCTCGGGCATATTCGGGCGTACCTCGGGCACCGTGCCGGGCTTTACCTATTCCCCGGCGATGCAGAAGGCCAAGATCCGCTGGGATGCCAAGTCGCTGGACGGCTTCCTTGCCAAGCCCAGCGCCGCCGTCCCCGGCAGCCGCATGGTCTTTGCCGGCCTGCCCAACCCGGCCGATCGCGCCAACCTGCTCGCCTATCTCGCCAGCGCCACCAAGAAATAGCTCCAAAAGTATCCCATAGTGCAATAATTCTTGCCCTCCATTCCTGCACCCGCTATCAGAATCATCAACCGATGCAGCAGATAGACGGGGACAGGAGCGGATGGCGATGACAGCGGTCATGAAGGACAAGGCGGGCAGCCGATGAGCGGCCGCGCGCTTGAAGGGATCAAGGTTCTCGACCTGTCGCGCGTGCTCGCGGGGCCATGGTCGACCCAGATACTCGCCGACTTCGGTGCCGACGTCATCAAGATCGAACTGCCCGGCCATGGCGACGATACCCGCGCCTGGGGCCCGCCCTTTCTAACCGACGCCGATGGCCAGCCGGAAATCGGCACCAGCGCCTATTATCTCTCCTGCAACCGCAACAAGCGCTCCGCCGCGATCAACCTGGCGACGCCGCAGGGCGCCGAGCTGATCCGCCGGCTGGCGGCGGAAGCCGACATATTGGTCGAGAATTTCAAGGTCGGGGGCCTCAGCAAATACGGCCTCGACTATGCCAGCCTGAAGGCGATCAACCCCCGCCTCGTCTATTGCTCGATCACCGGCTTCGGCCAGACCGGCCCCTATGCCGACCGGGGCGGCTATGATTTCGTTGCCCAGGGCATGGGCGGCTTCATGAGCATCACCGGCGAAGAGGATGGCGGCCCGCTACGCGCCGGCGTCGCCATGGCCGACCTGTCGACCGGCATGTTTGCCACCGTTTCCATCCTCGCCGCCCTGCGCCATGCCGAACGCACGGGCGAGGGGCAACAGATCGACGTGTCGCTGCTCGATACCCAGATCGCGATGCTCGCCAATCAGGGAATGAACTGGCTGGTCGGCGGCATCGTGCCCGGGCGCCTGGGCAATCGCCATCCCACCGTCGTCCCCTACAAGACGTTCGAGGTCGCCGACGGCATGATGATCATCGCGATCGGCAATGACCGCCAGTTCCGCGCCTTCTGCACGGAAATGGGTCATGCGGAACTGGGCACCGATCCGCTCTACGCCACCAGCGCCCAGCGCCTCATCAACCGCGACGCGATCGAGGCAAAAGTGCAGGAGATCGTCCGCCCCTTCGCCCGCGACGACCTGATGGCGCGCTTCGTCGCCGCGGGCGTCCCCGCCGGCCCGGTCAACAGCATCCAGGATGTGTTCGAGGATCCGTTCATCGACGCCCGCCAGACCGTCCATCGCTATCGCCGGGAAGAGGATGGGGTCGAGATACCGACCGTCGCCTATCCCGGCAAACTGTCGGCGACACCGGCCGATTATCGTCACTGCCCACCGCGCGTGGGCGAACATAGCCGCGAAATATTGGGGGAATGGCTCGGCCTCGACGACGGCGCGCTCGACGCGCTGACGAACGACGGCGCGATCGCCCAACGCCCCGTGAAGGAGAGGACACAGGCATGAAGATCGACCAGGGGGTAGCCGCCATCGTCACCGGCGGGGCATCGGGTCTGGGCGAGGCGACGGCCCGCGCCATCGCGGCGCAGGGCGCAAAGGTCGCGCTGTTCGACTTCAACGAGGAAACCGGGACGAAGGTCGCGGCGGACATCGGCGGCACCTTCTGCAAGGTCGATGTCACCGACGAGGCCTCGGTCGATGCCGGCTTTGCCAAGGCGCGCGCCGCGCATGGCCAGGAACGTATCCTGGTCAATTGCGCGGGGACCGGCAATGTCATCAAGACCGTCAGCCGCGACCGCGAGACCGGCGAGATCAAGGCCTTCCCGACCGACCAGTTCGAACGGATCATCCAGATCAACCTGATCGGCACCTTCCGCTGCTGTGCCAAGTCGGCTGCCGGCATGCTCAGCCTCGACCCGCTGGAGGACAAGGCGCGCGGCGTCATCATCAACACCTCCAGCGCGGCGGCGGTCGACGGCCAGATCGGCCAGGCGGCCTATTCCGCGTCGAAGGGCGGCATCGTCAGCCTGACCTTGCCGATGGCGCGTGACCTGATGGGCGAAGGCATCCGCGTCAACGCGATCCTGCCCGGCATTTTCGACACGCCGCTGATGGCGCGGGCCAGCGACAAGGTGCGCGATGCCCTGTCGGCCACCGTTCCCTTCCCCAAGCGTTTCGGCAAGCCTCAGGAGTTTGCCGCGATGGCGCTGGCGATGATCGAGAATGACTATTGGAACGGCGAATATGTGCGGCTCGACGGTGGCCTGCGCATGCCGCCGCGCTGAGGGAGAAGGACGATGTCCGAAGAAGCGCAGCCCGAATTCGTGACCTACAATGTGGTGGACGGCGTCGCCTGGGTGATGCTGAACCGCCCCCAATATGGCAATGCCCAGAATTACCGCCTGCTCGGCCAACTCGACGACGCCTTCAAGCGCGCGGTCGAGGATGACGGGGTCAAGGTGATCGTGCTCGGTGGTGAGGGCAAGCATTTCTCCGCCGGCCATGACATCGGCACCCCGGACAAGGACAGCCACATGCCGCGCACACGCACCAGCATGTGGTGGGACCATCTGAACAAGGGCGGCGCAGAGCGCCAATATGTGCTGGAACAGGACGGCTATCTGGGCCTGTGCCGGCGCTGGGCCGACATTCCCAAGCCGATGATCGCCATGGTGCAGGGCGCGTGCATCGCCGGCGGGCTGATGCTGGCCTGGGTCTGCGACCTCATCATCGCATCGGAAGACGCCTTCTTCCAGGATCCGGTGCAGCGCATGGCCCAGCCGGGGGTCGAATATTTCGCCCATGCCTTCGAACTGCCGACCCGCGTCGCGCGCGAACTGCTGCTGCTCGGCCGCCGCATGCCGGCCCAGCGCGCCTATAATTTCGGCATGGTGAACGAGATTTTCCCGCGTGAGACACTGCGCGAGGAAGTGGCCAAAATCGCCGCCGAAATCGCCCAGCATGAACGGTTCGGTCTGGCGCTGACCAAGCAGGCGTTCAACTTCGTCGAGGATGCGCGCGGCAAGCGGCAGGTGATGGATAGCGTGTTCCACATGCACCATCTCGCCCATGCCCATAATCAGTTGATGACCGGCAATCTGGTCGGCGGACTGGATGCCAAGGCAATGGCATCGGCCAACAAGAAGCAGGCGGGGGAAGGATGAGCGCGACCATGGAGATGGACAAGAATATCCTGGTCCTGCCTGATCTGCCGGTACTGCTGTCGGGCGCAGCCGATGCCGCGCATGCCTTTGTCGCGGCCGCCCGGCCGCATGTGAAGGCGCGGATCAGCAATGACGGCGGCAAGGTCGATCGCGTCCTCGCCGATGTCGAGCAGCATGTCGTCCACGGCTTTGGCTGGTTCGCCGCCTATGCCGAAATGCTGCGCGAAGTCGCCAGCTGGGCGGCCAGTCTCGACGCCCAGGGCAGCTTTGGCGAGATCGAGGCACTGCTCGCCCAGTTGCTCTTCGCCGAATATGGCGCGCAGATGCTGGGCGGCATCCCGATGAACCAGGGCGAGGTGATCCGCCCTACCGACCTTACCGACGATCTGTCCGCGCTCGACGCACCGGCCCTACGCACCCTCATCCGCAGCGGGGGCGACCAGGCGGTGAAGAGCGCGATTGCCGGCCATCTGGTCGATGCACGCGGCCGGGCGACGCTGGAAAATTGCGGCCTCGACGAGATGTTCGACATGGTGCGCGACCAGTTTTTCGCTCTGTCGAACGAGAAGGTCGCGCCCTTCGCTCATGAATGGCATCTCAAGGACGAACTGATCCCGTTGCCGCTGGTCCAGGAACTGGGCGAAATGGGCGTGTTCGGCATGACCATTCCGGAGGAGTTTGGCGGGCTTGGCATGGGCAAGACCGCGATGTGCGTGGTGTCGGAAGAATTGTCGCGCGGCTGGATCGGCGTCGGCAGCCTCGCCACCCGGTCGGAAATCGCGGCAGAACTGATCCTGACCGGCGGCACCGCCGAGCAGAAGGCCCATTGGTTGCCGCAGATCGCCAATGCCGCGATCCTGCCCACCGCCGTCTTTACCGAGCCTGACACCGGTTCCGACCTTGGCGCACTGCGCACCCGCGCGACGCTTGCCGGCGACGAATATCGGGTCAGCGGCAACAAGACCTGGATCACCCATGCGGCCCGCGCCGACGTGATGACCCTGCTGGTCCGCACCGATCCCGACACCCGCAACTATAGCGGCCTGTCGATGCTGATCGCGCCCAAGCAGCGCGGCACCGTCGACGTCCCCTTCCCCACGCCCGGCATGAGCGGCGGCGAGATCGAGGTGATCGGCTATCGCGGCATGAAGGAATATGAGATCGGCTTCGACGATTTCCGCGTGCCCGCCGCCAATCTGCTCGGCGGGGTCGAGGGCCAGGGCTTCAAGCAGTTGATGGCGACCTTCGAAAGCGCCCGTATCCAGACCGCCGCCCGCGCCATCGGTGTCGCTCAGGCAGCGCTCGACATCGGCCTTTCCTATGCGCTCGACCGCAAGCAGTTCGGCCGGCCGATCTTCGACTTCCCGCGCGTCGCCAACAAGCTGGCGATGATGGCGGCGGAGATCATGGGCGCGCGCCAGCTCACCTATTTTGCCGCCCGGCGCAAGGATGAGGACAAGCGCTGCGATCTGGAGGCCGGCATGGCCAAGCTGATCGGCGCGCGGGTCGCCTGGGCGGCCGCCGACAATGCGCTGCAGATCCATGGCGGCAACGGCTTCGCCACCGAATATCAGGTCAGCCGCCTGCTGGCTGACGCGCGCATTCTCAACATTTTCGAGGGCGCCGGCGAAATCCAGGCCCAGGTCATCGCCCGCCGCCTGCTCGACGAAGCCAATTAAGGGATCGGCCCTTCCCCGCCACCGGGGAAGGGCCGATCCTTTCCCCTCAGAGCCGTTCCACGATCGTCACATTGGCCATGCCGCCGGCCTCGCACATGGTCTGGAGGCCATAGCGCGCGTCACGATCGTGCAGGGCACTGACCAGCGTCGCCATCAGCTTGGCGCCCGATCCCCCCAGCGGATGGCCCAGCGAAATCGCCCCGCCATGCACGTTGAGCCGCGCCGGATCGGCGCCCAGCGCCTTGGCCCAGGCCAGCGGCACCGGCGCGAACGCCTCATTCACTTCGTAGAGATCGATATCGCCCAGCGTCATGCCTGCTCGCGCCAGCGCCCGCTCGGTCGCCGGGATCGGCGCCTCCAGCATGATGACCGGATCATGCCCCAGCACGGTCATTTCATGCACCCGCGCCAGCGGCGTCAGGCCATGGGCCTTGAGGCCCCGCTCATTGACGATCAGCAGCGCAGCGGCGCCGTCGCAAATCTGACTGGCATTGGCGGCGGATATCACCCCGCCCTCCTGCAACAGCTTGACGCTGGCAATCTTCTCTAGGCTGGCGTCGAAGCGGATGCCCTCATCCACCTTGTGGACCAGCTTTTCGCCCTCGGCGATCTCGACCTCCAGCGGCACGATCTCCGCATCGAACTTGCCGGCCTGCGTCGCCGCCGCCGCGCGATGATGGCTTTCCAGCGCATAGGCATCGAGCGCCGCACGGTCGAAGCCATATTTGCGGGCCATCATCTCGGCCCCGCCAAACTGGCTGAACGGCGTGTCGGGATAGCGCGCCTCGATTCCCGGACTGCGATAGGTGCCGAACCCATGTTTGGCCGCCAGCGTCCAGGGCAGGCCCATCGGCACGCGCGTCATGCTCTCGACACCGGCGGCGATCACCACGTCCTGCACGCCCGCCATCACCGTCGCAGCGGCGAAATGCAGCGCCTGCTGCGACGAACCGCACTGGCGGTCGACATGGGTGCCGGGCACGGATTCGGGCAGGCCGCTGGCCAGCACGGCGTTGCGGGCGATGTTCGCGCCCTGCTCGCCGCCGGGACAGGCGCAGCCCATGATGACATCCTCGATCGCGGCCGGATCAATCCCGCTGCGGCCCACCAGTCCCGCCAGCACGCGCCCGGCCAGATCCGCGGGATGCACCCCTGCCAGCCTGCCGCCCCGCTTTCCACCGGCGCTGCGCGCCACGGCCGCAATATATGCCTCCGCCATCCGACTCCTCCAATTATATACCTAGATGCAATTTTATTGCCTTACCCCGCCCGTTCGGCAGGACCAAGGCAATTATGCACCAACGGAAAATATTTGGAGATGCTCGGGCAGGTCGACATCGTCGGCGAGACCGGGCCGCCGGATGACCGATACGCGATGTCCGTCTCGTTCCGCTTCGCCGACATGGGCGGCACGGCTGCCCGGCCCGAAACGCAGCGAGATGAGGCCGGGCCGCTTCAGCAACAGCGCATTCGTTCCCTGCCCCTCTCGGTCGGTGGCGATCACCACATCGGCGGGTTCCTGCACCATCGCGTGCAGGTCCGCAGCCGCCAGCATCGGCAGGTCCGCGCTCAGGATCAGCACCGGGCGATCGACCGGCAACGCCTGCGTCGCCGCCATCAGCGCCGGCACATGGCCGGGCTCCCGCTCGGCCAGAACCCTCGCGCCCCGCTCGGTCGCGAAACCGCGCACCTCCGGGCAGGCGCTGACGACATGCACGGCCGCATCCGGGATCGCATCGCGCGCCACTGCCAGCACATGCCCCAATAATTGTCGGCACAGCGCCGCCCGATCCCGTGGCCCCAGAACCTCCGCCAGCCGGCTCTTGCCCTGCGCGAAGCTCTTGGCCGGGATCAGGATGGACAGGGTCATGGAACCGCGCGCCGCAAGGCTGCCGCGAAATCGATCATCTGAGCGGCCAGTACCCGCTGCTGATCGACATTGCGCATCAATATGTCGGCACTGCGCACCGCCAGTCCATCGTCGGACCAGCCCGCCGCATCGGCACCGTCCACCATCAGCCCGTCGATCAGCCCGTCATAATGGCGGGCGATCGTCGCCGGCGTCGTCGGCAGGCCCAGTTCGGTCATGATCTTGGCCGCCGGCCCCTTGACCGCCTGCCCGGCGATGAAGGGCGACAGCGCCACGCACGGCACGCGCCGCGCCACCAGCCTATCGCGCACACCCGGCACCGCCAGGATCGGGTCGATCGACAGGATCGGGTTGGACGGACAAAGGATGATCGCCTCCAGCGCGGGATCATCCAGCGCCGCCAGCAGCCCGGCGCTCGGCCGCGCGGCCGCCGCCCCGTCGAACCGGATCGACCGGAAGCGCGGCCCGCATTGATGGCGCACGAAATAATCCTGGAAGGCCATTTCGCCCTGGTCGGTATCGATCATCGACCGGACCGGATCGTCGCTCATCGGCACGATCACCGGCCCGATGCCCAGCCGCGCGGCGATGTTCGCCGTGACCGAAGACAGGGTGCCCTCGCGCAGCAAGGCGGTGCGCAGCACATGGGTCGCCAGGTCACGATCGCCCAGGTTGAACCAGCTTTCGCCGCCCAGCCGCCTTGTCGCGTCCATGAAGGCCCAGCTTTCATCGGCCACGCCCCAGCCACGCACGCTATCGTTCATGCCGGCGAGCGCATAGGTGACGCTGTCGATGTCGGGCGAGATATGCAGGCCCATATGGACGAAATCGTCGCCGGTGTTGACGGCAATGGTCAGTGCGCCGGGCGGCACGACGCCGGCCAGGCCATTGGCCAGCTTGGCGCCGCCGACGCCCCCGGCCAGGGCCAGCACGCTCATGGGAACAGGTCCATCGCCGGCTCGCGGATCAGTTCGGCCGCACTGCCCTCATTGCGGCCCCGCGCAATGCCTCGCGCCACGACGATCGGCCGGCCTTCCCCGGCCTGCCCCATGATCAACGAGGCGGCGGCCGCCACCTCGTCGGCCAGGCCCAGTTCGCTGGTCTGCAACGGCCGGCCATGCAGATCCGGTTCGCCGCGCAGGTCGAGCAGGCCGCTCATGCCCGCGACGCCGATCGCCACGCCACAGGTGCCCTTGCGCCAGGCCCGGCCCAGACTGTCGATGATGACCACTGCGATATCGATGCCCAGCGCATCACGCACTGCCTGCCGCAGCGCCGCAGCGCTGCCATCGGGATCGAGCGGCAGCAGCAGCGCGACGCCATCCCCATCCTGCGCGATGTTGGACTGGTCGATCCCGGCATTGGCCAGCACCAGACCCAGCCGATGGCGCACGATCAGCACGCCCGGCCGGACCCGCATCAGCTTCTCGCTCTCCGACAGGATCAGTTCGACCAGCCGGGGATCCTTGTGGCATTGCGCTGCCAGATCGATCGCCTCGGCCGAGGGCGACACGCTGGCCAGCGGCACCGCGCGTCCCTCCGCCTTGGATATGATCTTCTGCGCCAGCACGACGATGTCGCCATCCTGCAACGACAGGCCATTGGCATGGCAGGCCGACAGCAGCATGGCCGACAGATCGTCGCCCGGCGCAACCATGGGAACCCCGTTCAGGGCCGATAATGTGACGGCGGCCGGTGCGACTATCATGGATGCAGCTTACACTCCGGTGATGCGAATACCCGATCCGGGTACCTTGTACCGGCGATTGAGCGCAATCAAGACCGACGTAAGTCCTTCTGCAACAACCGAATTGCACAGCGGCCCGGCATTCCAGGCGCGCAGGCCGATTTCCTGCGCCAGTTCCACCACCTGATCCGCCGCCTCGCTGTCGTCGGCACAGACCAGCACGTCGCACTCGATCTCCTCGTCCAGCTTGGTCAGGTGATGCGCGCTGATATTCTGGAAGGCGGAGACGACGCGGACCCCCTCGCCTAGCATCTTCTGCACCGCCTCGACCGCCGATCCGCCATCGGGCAACTGCACCCGGCTGACCTTGGGCGGCACCAGCGGCACGGTCACGTCGATCAATATCTTGCCGGCCAGCGCGTCGGCGACATCCTTCACCGTCGATTGCTGCGCAGCATAGGGCACGGCCAGCACGATGATGTCGGCCTGCGCTGCGGCATCGGGATTGGCCGCGCCGACGACCGAACTCCCGCCCAGCGTCGCGTTCATGGCATCGGCCGCTTCCTGCGCCCGCTCGGCGGTGCGGCTGCCGATGATGACCTTGTGCCCCTTGTGCGCCCAGCGCAGCGCCAGGCCGCCACCTTCCTTGCCGGTCCCGCCAAGCACGGCGATCGTCGCCAAAGCCTCATTCTGCATATTCAAACCTCTCCTGGTTCGTATCGGCCTCGCGCCGCCGCTTGCGCGGGGGCGTCAGGACCATGGGTGTCAGTTCCGCCGCGGTCATTCCGCGTGCATGTATGTCTTCGCTCACGCCGCCATAGGCGGTGCTGCGCTGCCGGGGCGTGCGGTCGATCGACCGGATCAGCGCCTCCATCGCGGCGGGCGGCATTTCCTGGCCATGCTGGGTGCCGGCCGCGCGCGAGATGCTCTCGTTCATCAGCGTGCCGCCCAGGTCATTGGCGCCGCCCTCCAGGCAGGCCTTCACCCCTTCCGGCCCCAGCTTGACCCAGCTGGTCTGGATCGACCGGATGTGCGGGTGCAGCGCCAGCCGCGCGACCGCATGCATCAGCCGCACCTCGCGGAAGGTCGGGCCATGGCGCGACTGGCCGCGCACGCCCATCGGCGCCTCCATATGGACGAAGGGCAAGGGCACGAATTCGGTGAAGCCGCCGGTCCGCCGCTGCAGGTCACGGATGCGGATCAGGTGCCTTGCCCAGTGGCGCGGCGTGTCGACATGGCCGAACATGATCGTCGCGGTGGTGGTGAAGCCGACGCGATGCGCGGTCTCGATCACCTCCAGCCATTGCGCCGTGTCCAGCTTGTCGGGGCAGATGATCGCCCGCACCTCGTCATCCAGTATCTCGGCCGCCGTGCCGGGCAGCGTGTCGAGGCCCACCGCCTTCAGCCGGCGCAGGAAATCCTCGACCGGCAGGCCCAGCGTCGCCGCCCCCTGCCACACTTCCAGCGGGGAAAAGGCGTGGATGTGCATTTCGGGCACCGCCGCCTTCACCGCGCGGGCCAGGTTCAGATAGATGTCGCCGGTATAATGGGGGTGGATGCCACCCTGCAGGCAGACTTCGGTGCCGCCCCGCTCCCACGCCTCGCGGGTGCGACGGACCACTTCCTCCAGGTCCAGGTCATAGGGCTTGCCGCGCAGCGCCTCCGCCTTGTCGCCCTTGGAAAAGGCGCAGAAGCTGCATTTATAGGCGCAGATATTGGTGTAGTTGATGTTGCGGTTGACGACATAGCTGATCGTGTCGCCCACCTCCTGCATCCGCAGCGCGTCCGCGCTGGCGCAGACATGCTCCAGGTCGGTCTCGCGCGCGGTGAACAGTGCCTCGATTTCGGCTTCTTCCAGCAGCGCCCCGGCCATCGCCCGATCGACGATCGCCGCGATCACCGGATCGACCGGCAGCGCCGACGGGCGCGTGATGCGCGGCTCCAGTGCGATGCCCGGCGACCAGTCATCCTCGCGCGCAAAGCCCATCGCATCGGCATGGGCCAGCACATGGCGGACCATCGCCTGGTCCTGCCAGCGGTCATTATCCTGCGCATAGGCGGGATAGACCGGCAGCCGGGCGACCAGCATCCGCCCTTCGCCTTCCGTCGCGGCGCGCAGCCGCTCGACCGCCGGCCAGGGGGCTTCCGGGTTCACATGGTCGGGCGTCACCGGCGACACGCCGCCCCAATCATTGATCCCCGCCGCCATCAGCCGGGGGAAGTCCGCCGCCGACAGGTTGGGCGGTGCCTGGATATTCATCTCCGGCCCCAGGATCAGCCGCGCCACCGCGATCGTCCACAGCAGGTCGTCCATGTCCGGTTCGGGCGCGTTGGCCATCACCGTCCGTTCCTTGGCCCGGAAATTCTGGACGATCACCTCCTGGATATGGCCATAGCCATCCTGCAGGTCGCGGATCGCCTCCAGCGCCTCGATCCGTTCCTCGCGCGTCTCGCCGATGCCGATCAGGATGCCGGTGGTGAAGGGGATGGCGAGTTCCCCCGCCAGCCGGATCGTCTCCAGCCGCGCCGCCGGTTCCTTGTCGGGCGAGCGATAATGGGCGCCGCCCTTGCGGCACAGCCGGTCGGACACCGACTCCAGCATCAGCCCCTGCGACACCGAAACCCGGCGCAGACCGGCCATTTCCTCGCGGGTCATGACCCCGGCATTGATGTGCGGCAGCAGCCCGGTCTCGTCGCGCACCAGCGCCGCCATCTCCGCCAGATAGGACAGGGTGCTGTCATGGCCCAGCCGCGCCAGTTCCTCGCGCGCGGCAGCAAAGCGCAATTCCGGTTTGTCGCCCAGCGTGAACAGCGCTTCGGTGCAGCCCGCCGCCTTGCCGGCGCGTGCCACCGCCAGCACTTCCTCGCGCGTCATATAGGCATTCTCGCCCGGCCGGGGCGGCTGCGAGAAGGTGCAATAATGGCAGAGATTGCGGCATAGCTGGGTCAGCGGGATGAAGATCTTGCGCGACCAGCTCTGCACCCGGCCATGGCCTTCGTCGCGCAGCGCCGCCGCCTGCGCCATCAGTTCGGCCAGCGGCATCGCCAGCAGCTCTGCCGTGCGCGCGTGCTCCGCTTCGCCGATCCTTTCCGTAACTGCCATCATCCCGCTCCGCTTGTTTCGTCTTCTATGTTCTGATTGTGATTGCGCCCCGGTTCAACCGACAGGGCCAGGTCGATCCGGAATAGCGCCGCCGCGTTGTCCCAATTGCCTGAGCATCTCCGCCGGCAGGTCCGCCGGCGCTTCCAGCAACGCCACCAGCGTCTGCAGGAAATGCTCGACGCTCGCCTCGCTGCCCCACATCGGATGCGCCCGGCTCTCGTCGGCCAGCGCGCGCTGCCGGGCCGACAGCACGGCGCTCAGATACGCCCCCATGAACACGAAGCGCTGGTTCTGCAACGCCACCGGCAGGTCCGCCATCATCCCCCGCAAATGGTCCAGGCACCGGCCATAGGCATTGTTCCAGGCCGGATCGATCGCATCCAGCATCATGTCGCGATGGGTCATGGCAAAGATGACGATGAACTGGACATAATGGCTGTCGGGCAGCGCCAGCACCGGCCGCACCAATATCTCCACCACTTCGCGGATCGAGCGCGGCCCGCCCTGCGCCTCCAGCCCGTCGAGCGCCGCATTGCGCTCCCGCTCCAGCGCCATCGCCCCATCCATCACCAGCGCCCGGACCAGCGCCTCCTTCGATCCGAAATAGTAACTGACGGCACCGTGATTCTTCTGCCCCGCCGCCGCCGCGATTTCGCGCACGGTCACGCCATCCACGCCCTTCTCGGCGAACAGGCGCAACGCCACCTGCTTGATCTGCTCGGCAGCAGATCCGCGGCTGGCATCGTCGGCCTTGGCGAGTTGAAGTCTGACCATGAGTGCAATTTCTCATTGCAATGATGGTTCGTCAAGTGCATTATCCAATTGACCTAATCGACGGCTAACAGTCGAAAAAAGCGAGGGATGCCTAAGTGGAATCAGCGGTCGACATCGAGTCGCTGGCGGCGTGGATGACGGATCAGGGGCTTGGCTCCGGTCCGATCGATAACGTGACGCCGCTTGCCGGGGGGACGCAGAATATCCTGCTGCGCCTGACCCGCGACGGCCGCGACTATATCTTCCGTCGCCCGCCGGCACACCCCCGCCCCAACAGCAATGAAACCATGCGGCGCGAGGCGCGGCTGCTGCGCGCCATCGCCGACACCAATGTCCCCCATCCCGCGCTGATCGCCGATTGCGGCGACGAAAGCGTGCTGGGCGTCGCCTTCTACCTGATGGAGCCGGTCGACGGCTTCAATCCGGTCGGCAAGCTGCCCATGCCCCATGCCGGTTCGCCCACGATGCGTCACGCCATGGGCCTGGCCCTGGTCGACGGCATCGCCGCATTGGGCGCGCTCGATCATCAGGCGCTGGGCCTCGCCGATTTCGGCCGGCCCGACAATTTCCTCGGCCGCCAGGTCGATCGCTGGCGCAGTCAGCTTGCCGGCTATGGCGAATTTGCCGACTGGACCGGGCCGCAGGCGCTGCCCAGCGTCGACGCCATCGCCGCCTGGCTGGAACGGCACCGCCCAGCCGATTTCACGCCCGGCATCATGCATGGCGACTATCATCTCGCCAATGTCATGTACCGCCCCGACAGCGGCGATCTTGCCGCGATCATCGACTGGGAACTGGCGACGATCGGCGATCCACTGCTCGACCTGGGCTGGGTGCTGGCAACCTGGCCCGACGGCAGCGGCGCCAGCACCGTGTCGGTCACCCCGTGGGAGGGTTTCCCGACGCCCGCCGAACTGGTCGCGCGCTATGGCGCCGGCTCCGCGCGCGATCTGTCGGCGGTCGACTGGTATCATGTCCTCGCCTGCTACAAGCTCGGCATTCTGCTGGAGGGCACCCATGCCCGCGCCTGCGCCGGCAAGGCACCCCGCGACACCGGCGACCGGCTGCACAGCCGCGCCATCCACCTTTTCGACCGCGCCCAGGCGCTGATCCGCTGACATGCAGGAAGGATGTTCCCCCTTGGGCAATGAACTGGACTTCACCGGAAAGACGGTGCTGGTGGTCGGCGGATCGAGCGGCATCGGCAATGGCATGGCCCAGGCCTTCCTGAAACGCGGCGCCCGCGTCCATGTCTGGGGTACCCGCGCCAGCGCCGCCGACTATGCCGGCGAGGAAGGATCGGATCTGGACGGCATCGGCTATACCCAGGTCGATGTCCGCGATCCCGCCGCGATCGCCGCCGCACCCGCGCCGTTCGATGCGCTGGACGTCCTCATCCATTCGCAGGGCGCCGTCCTCTATCGCCGCCAGGAGTTCGAGGTCGACGGCTGGAACAAGGTGATGGCGGTCAATCTCGACTCCATCCTCCACATCTCCAACCGCTTCAAGGATGCGCTGGCCGCCACGAAAGGCGCCGTCATCGTCGTCAGCTCGATCGGCGGGTTCAAGGCGACCTTCGGCAACCCCGCCTATGCCGCGTCGAAGGCCGGCGCCGTCAATCTGGTCCGCGCGCTCGCCATCGCCTGGGCGGGCGAGGGCATCCGCGTCAACGGCATCGCCCCCAGCCTGGTCGATACCAAGATGACCAAGGTGACGATGGACAATGACGAGCGGCGCGACCGTGCGCTGTCGCGCATCCCGCTCGGCCGCTTCGGCTCAGTGGAGGAGATGGCTGGCGTCGCCCTGTTCCTCGCCTCCCCCCTCTCCACCTACATCTGCGGGCAGACGCTGATCGTGGACGGCGGCCTCACGCTGACCTGATCCCCTGCCCGCCTTCGCCCATTTCCCAAAAGGACCGATCGCATGGATTTCGAATATTCCGACAAGGTGCAGGCGCTGCGGGCGCAGCTCACCGATTTCATGGACGCCCATGTCTATCCGATCGAGAAGGAACGGGATCATTTCCACCATGATCCCGCCCATCTGTGGCAGCGCTGGCCGGGCACCGAGACGATCAAGGCCAAGGCGAAGGAAGCGGGCCTGTGGAACCTGTTCCTGCCGCATGAATATGGGGCATGGAGCCCCGGCCTCACCAACCTAGAATATGCGCCGCTGGCCGAGCTGATGGGCCGGGTGATCGGATCGTCCGAATATTATAACTGCTCCGCGCCCGACACCGGCAATATGGAAGTGCTCGCCCGCTACGGCACGCCCGAGCAGCAGGAGAAGTGGCTCAAGCCCCTGCTCGCCGGCGATATCCGCTCCTGCTATGTCATGACCGAGCCGGGCGTCGCCTCGTCCGACGCCACCAATGTCGAGACGACGATCGTCGCGGATGGCGACGACTATGTCATCAATGGCCGCAAATGGTGGATTTCGGGCGCGCTCGACCCGCTGACCAAAGTCTATATCCTGCTCGGCCGCACCCCTAATGCGGATCGGCCGCGCCACCAGCAGCATTCGCAGATCTTGGTCCCGGCCGACACGCCGGGGATAGAGATCGTCCGCCCGCTCGACGTGATGAACGCCGTCCACTCGCCCGGCGGCCATGCCGAGATGGTCTTCAAGGATGTGCGCGTGCCCAGGGAAAATCTGATCCTGGGCGAAGGACGCGGGTTCGAGATCGCCCAGGGGCGCCTGGGGCCGGGCCGCATCCACCATTGCATGCGCCTCATCGGCCAGGCCCAGCGCGCGCTCGAATATATGGCCCGCCGCGTCGACAGCCGGGTCGCCTTCGGCCGCAAGCTCGCCGACCAGGGCAGCATCCGCCAGGATATCGCCTTGTCCTTCTGCGAGATCGAGCAGGCCCGGCTGCTGACGCTCAAGGCCGCCGACGCGATGGACCGCCACGGCAACAAGGTCGCCAAGGATCTGATCGCCGCGATCAAGATCGTCGCGCCGCGCATGACCCAGACGGTCGCCGACCGGGCGATGCAGGTGTTCGGCGGCATCGGCATGGCCAGCGACTTCCCGCCTGCCGCCGCCTTCATGAATGCGCGCTATCTGCGCCTCGCCGACGGGCCGGACGAGGTGCACATGGCCCAGCTTGGCAAGCTCAAGATCGCCGAACTCAACGCATTGCCGCAACGCTGAGAGACGCAAGAGGGCGAAGGGAAGGATCATGCTGATGACCAGCCAGGAGAAAGCCCCGGACGGTGGCGACACCCAGCAACTGGGCACCGCCTGGTGGATGGTGGCGGTGCTGTTCGGCCTCTATGTCCTGTCCTGGGTCGACCGGCTGATCGTGTCGATGCTGGTCACGCCGATCAAGGCGCATCTGCTGCTCAGCGATGTCCAGGTCAGCATGATCACCTCGACCTCCTTCGCCATCTTCTATGCCATTTTCGGCCTGCCGCTCGGCTGGGCTGCGGACCGTTATTCGCGCCGCTGGATCATCTTCGGCGGCGTCGCGCTCTGGGCCGTCGCCACCACCGCCTGCGGCTTCGCGCAAAGCTATGAGGCGCTGCTGGTCGGCCGCATCTTCGTCGGCGTGGGGGAGGCGGCGCTGCTGCCCGCCGCCTATTCGCTGATTGCCGACGCCTTCCCGCCGCGCCTGCTGACCCGCGCCACCTCCACCTTCCAGATGGCCGGCAAAGTGGGGTCGGCCACCGCCTTCGCACTGGGCGGCGTCGCGATCGCCTTCGCCGCCGCGCATAGCGGCATCCATATTCCCTTCCATGGCCCCGCCCAGCCCTGGCAACTGGTGATGATGATGGTCGGCGTGCCCGGCCTGCTCATCGCCCTGCTGGTCTTCACCTTCCCCGAACCCGGCCGCCGCGGCGCGACCAGGGCCGCGCGCCCGGTCGCGGAAAAGGGCGCGATCGCCGGTTTCGTGCGCCAGAACTGGCGGCTGCTGGCGCTGATGCTGGTCGGCACCTCCTGCCTTGCCATGTGCGGCTATTCGATGACCAACTGGGTGCCCGCCTATATCGAACGGCATTTCGGCTGGAAGCCGGTGCAATATGGCGTGGCGTTGAGCCTGATGAACATCGTTTCGGCCGTGTCGCTGGTCATCAATGGCTGGATCGTCGACCGCCTGTTCACGCGCGGCATGACGGACGCGCATCTGCGTTTCTACAGCTGGCTGATCCTCGGCTTCCTGCCGGTGATCGCCTATATGTTCTTCGCCACCAACGTCTATGTCTTCCTGGTCTGCTACTGCGTGGCGCAGTTCATCACCGTGCCCTTCATGGTCTATGTCTCCTCGATCATGGGGCTGATCGCGCCGGCCACGATCCGCGCACGGATGCTGGCCTTCTTCCTGTTCGTCTTCACCATATTGGGCCTGGGCGCCGGCCCGGCGATCGTCGCCGCGCTCACCCAATATGTCTTCCGGTCCGAAGCCGCGCTGGGCCAGTCGCTGGCCGTGGTCGTCACCGTCTGCTCGGTCGTCGCCCTCCTCTCCTTCCGCATGGCCCTGCGCTACCTCGCCCCCACCATCGCCGCGCGTGCCGTCCACGCGCCGGCCGCCTGAAAGGACGCTGCATGTCTCTCACCCTCCAGGCTGTCGCGCCTGACCGTCGCACCGACATGGCGCTGACGGACGAGCGTGTCTCGCTCGACTGGCTGCAACTGGATGACCTGCTGAACCGCGCTGCCAATGCCTTGAACGGTCTTGACCTGCGCGAACGCCGGGTCGCCGTCTTCGCGCCCAACAGCGCCGAAACCGTGATCGCCTATGTCGCCTGTCTGGAGGCCGGCATTTCCAGCGTCCCGGTCAGCTTCCACCTCACCCCGTCGGAGGCCGCCTATATCCTCAAGGACAGCGGCGCCGTCGCCCTGCTGGTCGGCCCGGAAACGATGGAGGCGGGCCTCGCCGCTGCGACCGAAGCCGGCGTCGCCACCGTCATCGGCTGGCGCTGCCCCGATCGCGAAGGGGTGATCCATTGGGAAGCGTGGCTCGCCGCCGCCTCGACCGCGGAGCCGGACCCCAGCGTGCCACCGCTGCCCCATCTCCATTATACCTCCGGCACCACCGGCCGGCCCAAGGCGACCGAGACCCCACCGCAATATTTCCCGCGCGTCGCCACGGTGCAGGCGCTGGCGGAAACGGTGCGCGCCCGCATCACGCCCTCGCCGGGCATCGCCGTCGGTCCGCTCTACCATACCGGCCCGCTCGGCATGGCCCGCAACGTCTTCGGCGGCATGAGCCTCATCACGGTCGAGCATTTCGACGCGGAAAGGGCGCTGGCCCTGATCGAGAAATATCGGGTCGCCGGATCGGTCATGGTTCCCACCCATTTCCAGCGCATGCTCGCCCTGCCGGAAGAGGTGCGCGCAAAATATGACGTCTCCAGCATCCAGCGCCTCGCCCATACCGGCGCGGCCTGCCCGCGCGCCGTCAAGCAGGCGATGATCGACTGGTTCGGCCCGGTGCTGGTGGAGGCCTATGGCGGCACCGAGGCCGGCTCCACCACCTTCATCACCTCGCCCGAATGGCTGGAGCGTCCCGGATCGGTCGGCCGCGCCTTGGCCCCGTTCGAAACCGTTATCTATGGCGACGACGGCGCGGTGCTGGGCGCCCACGAGGTTGGCCAGGTCTATTTCCGCGACACCAGCGGCCATGGCATCGTCTATCGCGGCGACCCGGAAAAGACCGCCGCCGCCCATATCGCGCCGGGCATCTTCACCCTGGGGGAGATGGGCTATGTCGATGATGCGGGCTATCTCTTCATCACCGATCGCGTGTCCGACATGATCGTGTCGGGCGGCGTCAACATCTATCCGGCGGAATCCGAACATGTGCTGCTGCGCCATCCCAAGGTGGCCGACATCGCCGTGGTCGCTGCCCCCAATGCGGAAATGGGCGAGGAAGCCCGCGCGCTGGTGATCCCGCGCGATCCGGCCGATCCGCCGAGCGCCGACGAACTCAACGCCTTCTGCCGCGCCAGCCTTGCCGGTTATAAATGCCCGCGCGGCTACGAAATGGTCGACGATATCGGCCGCACAATCATGGGCAAGGTCAACAAGAAGGCGCTGCGCCAGCGTTTCTGGCCGTCCGACCGGACGATCGGGGGCTGATCTTCATGCGTCTTGCGTCCCTCACTCTGCCGTTTCTCGCCCTGCTCGCCGCCTGCGCGCCCTCCGGCCAGGCCCGGCGCGACGGCACCGACTGGCCCGGCTATGGCGGCATCGACGAAAATCACTACAGCCCGCTGAAGGACATCAACGACCATAATGTCGGCCGGCTCGGCCTCGCCTGGTATCAGGATATCGACGGCGGCGGCTCCAGCCTGACCGCGCCGATCGCGGTCGACGGCATCCTTTATTATGCCTCGGGCTACAGCGTCGTTCATGCGGTCGACGCTGCCACCGGCCATGAACTATGGACCTATGACCCGCAAAGCTGGAAGGTCGCCGACCAGAAGATGCGCGGCGCCTGGGGCAGTCGCGGCATCGCCTATGACAATGGCGCCGTCTATGTCGGCACGATCGACGGCCGGCTGATCGCCATCAATGCCCGCACCGGGCACAAGCTCTGGTCGACCCAGACCATCGGCAAGGATGACGAACGCTATATCAGCGGTGCGCCCTGGGTGTTCAACGGCAAGGTGCTGATCGGCCATGGCGGCGCCGATTTCGCCCCGATCCGCGGCTATGTCACCGCCTATGACCAGAAGACCGGCAAGCAGCTCTGGCGCTTCTACACCGTGCCCGGTGACCCGAAGCTCGGCTTCGAGAACAAGGCGATGGCGATGGCCGCCAAGACCTGGACCGGCGAATGGTGGAAATATGGCGGCGGCGGCACCGCCTGGAATGCCATGGCCTATGACCCCAAATATAACCGCATCTATATCGGCGTCGGCAATGGCTCGCCCTGGAACCAGAAGATCCGCAGTCCGGGCGGCGGCGACAATCTCTTCCTCTGCTCGATTGTCGCGCTCGACGCCGACACCGGCGAATATGTCTGGCATTATCAGACCAATCCCGGCGAAACCTGGGACTTCAACTCGGCGATGGACATGGAACTCGCCCGGCTGAAGATCGACGGACAGGAGCGCGACGTGCTGATGCACGCGCCCAAGAACGGCTTCTTCTACGTCATCGACCGCGCCACAGGAAAGCTGATCTCCGCCCGCAACATCGTCCCGGTCAACTGGGCCAGCGGCATCGACGTGAAGAGCGGCCGGCCGATCGAGAACCCCGCCGCCCGCTATCCCGGCGGCAAGGCGGCGGTCGTCTACCCCTCGCCCTTCGGCGCCCATAATATCGAGGCGATGTCCTTCAATCCGGACAGCGGCCTCGTCTATATCCCGACGATGGATCAGGGCCGCGTCTATATCGACCCGGCCGAACCACTAAAGGGCTGGAAGCATCTCGATGGTCAGCGTCTCAGCGTCGGCACCGGCGCGCCGCCGCCCGGCGTGACGCCCGATCGCCCCGCCACCAGCTTCCTGCTCGCCTGGAACCCGGTGACGCAGAGCGAAGCCTGGCGCATTCCCATGCCCGGCCTGCGCGGCGGCGGCGGCACCGCGACCACGGCCGGCAACCTGCTGTTCCAGGGCAATGCCGGCGGCAAGTTCGTCGCCTATGCCGCCACCAGCGGCAAGCCGCTCTGGTCGTTCGACGCCCAGACCGCGGTGATGGCCCAGCCGATCAGCTATCGCGCGCGCGGCCGGCAATATGTGACGGTGATCGCCGGCTCCCGCTTCCCCAGCGCCATCGGCCTGCCGCGCGAATGGAATTACCGCACCCAGCAATGGCGCGTCCTGACCTTCGCCCTCGATGGCAAGGCGGCGCTGCCCAGGGTCGATCCCGTCGACATGCCGGTGATCGACGATCCCGCCTTCGCCGTCGATCCGGCAAAGGCCGCCATCGGCGCCACCGTCTTTGGCCAGCGCTGCTCCATCTGCCATGGCGCCAACGCCGTATCGGGCGGCGCCGCGCCGGACCTGCTCCAGTCGGGCGTCCCGCTCGACACCGCCAGCATGAAGGATGTGCTGCACAACGGCATCCTGCGCGAACGGGCCATGCCGCGCTTCCAGGAACTGACCGACGAAGAGATCGCCGGGCTCCAGCATTATTTCCGCCAACGCGCCCGTCAGGTGCTGGCCGCGCAATCCGCCGGCCAGCCGGGCGCCCAAACGCACAGAGGCTTGAATGAAGGTCAATGACGTCGTCACCTATGCGGTGGAAGGCTCCATCGCGGTCATCACGGTCAACTCGCCGCCGGTGAACGCCCTCTCCAACGCCGTGCGCCAGGGCGTCGCCAGCGCGGTCGAGACCGCCATCGGCGATCCGGCGGTCGGCGCCATGGTGCTGATCTGCGAAGGCCGCACCTTCTTCGCCGGCGCGGACATCACCGAATTTGGCAAGCCGCCGGTCGAACCCACGCTGCGCAACCTGCAGCTGGTGGTGGAGAATGCCACCAAGCCGGTGATAGCCGCCATCCACGGCACGGCGCTGGGCGGGGGCCTGGAACTCGCGCTCGTCGCCCATTATCGCATCGCCGTTCCCTCGGCCAAATGCGGCCTGCCCGAAGTCAATCTGGGCCTGCTGCCCGGCGCTGGCGGCACCCAGCGCCTGCCCCGCATCGTCGGCGTCGAAAAGGCGCTGGACCTCATGACCGCCGGCAGCCCGGTCTCGGCCAAGGCCGCCAAGGATATGGGCCTGATCGACGAACTCGCCGCCGAAGGCCAGTTGCGCGCCGACGCCATCGCCCTTGCCCAGCGCGTGCTCGACGAAGGCCGCCCGCTGCTCAAGGTCCGCGACCGCACCGAGAAGCTGGACGAGGCACGCGGCAAGCCCGAAATCTTCGCCGATTTTCGCAAGGCCAATGCCCGCAAATTCCGTGGTTTCAACGCCCCCGAAGCGATCATCCGCTGCGTCGAGGCGTCCCTCGAACTGCCCTTTGACGAAGGCATGACCTTCGAGCGCCAATTGTTCAACGAGCTTCAGGCCGACAGCCAGTCCGCCGCCCAGCGCCATGTCTTCTTCGCCGAGCGTCAGGCCGCCAAGGTCGACAGCCTGCCCGCCGACACCGCCGTCCTGCCGATCGCCAAGGTCGGCGTCATCGGCGCCGGCACCATGGGCGGCGGCATCGCGATGAACTTCGCCAATGCCGGCATCCCCGTCACCCTGGTCGAAACCAACGAGGAGGCGCTGTTCCGCGGCCTGCGCATCATCCGCGGCAATTATGATACGACCGCCAAGAAGGGCAAGATGAAGCCCGAGGATGTCGACACCCGCATGGGCCTGCTCACCGGGTCGATCGCGATGGAGGATCTGGCCGATTGCGACCTCATCATCGAAGCGGTGTTCGAGCAGATCGACGTGAAGCGCGAAGTCTTCGGCAAATTGGACAAGATCGCCAAGCCGGGCGCCATCCTCGCCACCAACACCTCCTATCTCGACATTGACGACATCGCCGCCGCCACCAGCCGGCCCGACAGCGTCGTCGGCCTCCATTTCTTCTCGCCCGCCAATGTCATGAAGCTGCTGGAGGTGGTCCGCACCAAAGACACGAAGCCGGAAATCATCGCCACCGCCATGAAGCTCGCCAAGACGATCGGCAAGATCGGCGTGCTGGTCGGCAATGGCTATGGTTTCGTCGGCAACCGCATCCTCGCCGCCCGCAATACGCAAGCGGACCAGCTGATCCTCGAAGGGGCCACGCCCTGGGCGGTCGACAAGGTGCTCTATGACTTCGGCTTTGCCATGGGCCATTTCCAGATGCGCGACCTGGTCGGGCTCGATGTCGGCTGGAATCCCAAGACGACCAGCTCCGCCAATGTCCGCGAAATCCTCAACGAAATGGGCCGCCATGGGCAAAAGACGAAGGGCGGCTTCTACGATTATGACGAGAACCGCAAACAGACCCCCTCGCCGGTCGCGATGCAGGTGATCGAGGATTTCGCCGCGAAGCAGGGCATCGTCCGCCGCGATGTCAGCGACGCGGAAATCCAGGACCGCATCCTCTTCGCCATGGTGAATGAAGGCGCCCGCATCCTCGACGAAGGCATCGCCTCGCGCGCGTCCGACGTCGATATCGTCTGGATCACCGGCTATGGCTGGCCCAAATATCGCGGCGGCCCGATGTTCTGGGCCGATCTCCAGGGGCTTCCCACCGTCCTCGACCGATTGAAGGCGCTGGAGGCCGCGCATGGCGCCGCCTTCACCCCGTCGCCGCTGATCGAGCGACTTGTGGCACAGGGCAAGGGGTTCAAGGACGCATGATGAAGGGCAATAAAATCGCCATCACCGGCATTGGCGAAACCGCGTTCCTGCGCAAGGGCGAGGAAACGGTGATGCAGATGATGACCCGCGCCAGCCTGGCCGCGATCGCCGATGCGGGCCTTACCCCCGCCGATATCGACGGCCATGTCAGCAACAAATATGTCGGCCACCCCTCGGAGGAGGTCGCCCATGCGATCGGCGCCGCCACCCGGCGCTTCACTGCCGTTGCCGACACGGCGGGCGGCACCGCCACCACCGGTGACGCGCTGCGGCTGGCGCAACTGGCGATCGAGGCCGGGCTCGCCCGCCATGTCCTCGTCCCCTATGCAATCCGCTCGACCAAGCCGGGCGGCGTCTACGGCTTCCACGCGCGCGAGCCGCAGAAGGCCGGGCTGGAAATGCCCGCCGGCTTCTTCGGCCAGCCCACCTATTTCGCCACCATGGCCAATCGCTACGCCCATGAATTCGGCATGAGCGAGGCGGAACTGGCCTCCGTCTCGATGACCTACCGTGCCTGGGCGGCGCTGACGCCGAGCGCGCAGAAGCGCGATCCGATGGACCTCGACGCCTATCGCCAGACGCCGATGATCTCGACCCCGCTGCGGGTCGCCGACTGCTGCCTCACCACCGATGGCGGCGGCGCCTATGTGGTGAGCGCGGTGGAGGCCGCCCGCAACCTGCCCCATCCGGTCATATCGGTGCAGGGCGTCGGCATCGGCTACAATAATTACCCCCATGGCGTGCTGTTCACGCAGAAGCCCTGCACCTTCGACTATCCCGGCTGGGACTCGGCGACGCAGGCCTATGCCATGGCCGGCGTCGATCCCAAGGATCTGAACCTGGCTCAGGTCTATGACGGCTTCTCCATTTCGGCGATCGTCCAGACCGAGATGCTGGGCCTGTGCGATCGCGGCGAAGGCGCGCGCTTCTACGCCGCCGGCCATGCAAAACCGGGCGGCCGGATGCCGGTCAACACCAGCGGCGGCCATATGTCGGGCGGCTATGTCCCCGGCATCAACCTGCTGATCGAGGCGGTGCGCCAGCTGCGCGGGCAGGAAGGCGATCGCCAGGTGCCCGACGCCCGCCTCTGCGCGGTCGCGGGCCTGGGCGGCAATAATCATTCCACCACCATCCTTGCGAGGGACTGACCATGGGTATTCCCATCTATCCCGTCCATCTGGAAGACCCGCTGTTCCAGGGCTTCTACGACGGCCTCGACGCCGGCGAACTGCGCATCACCGCCGACGCCGAAACCGGCGAATGGGTCTGGTATCCGCCCGAGGTCGTCCCCGGAAAGCCCGATGCCGTGCTGGAATGGCGCCCGGTCTCGCCGGAGGGCAAGGCCTATAGCTTCACCACCGTGATCCGCAGCCTGCTGCCCGGCGACCACAAGGCCGAAGTCCCCTACACCGTCATCCTGTTCGAACCCGACGATGCGCCGGGCGTGCGGATCGCGGGCATATTGGTCGATGACGACGGCGTCGATCCGGCCTGCGACATGCGCCTGCGCTTCCGCCCGGTCGAGGCGGGCGATCATCGCATCGCCGGCTTTGCGCCGGTTCGCTGACATGCGGGTGGACCGGCGCACGGCCATGCTTGGCGGCGCGGCGCTCGCGCTCGCCGGCTGCACCCGCGCCGGCACGCCGCGCGCATCTACGGCCCCGGCGCCCCTGACCCCGGCCGATTTCAGCCTGGTCATCGACGGCCTCGACCATGCCGAGGGTGTCGCCAGCGCCCCCGACGGCCGCCTGTTCCTGTCCAACAGCGGCGGCGCAATCGGTGTCCTGACGCCCGGCCAGTCGCTGCGGCAGGTCGGCGCCCCGCTCGCCGCCAATGGCGTCGCCGTCGATGCGCAGGGCCGCGTGATCGTCGCGAATATGGGCCTGCTCAAGCAGCAGCCCGGCCCGCTCCAGCGCATCACCCTCGAAACCGGCGCAGTCGAAACGCTCGTCTCGGAACTGGAGGGACGCCAACTTGTCGCCTCCAACGGTCCCGCCACCGCGCGTGATGGCAGCATCTATTGCACCCACAGCAGTTGGGGGCCGGTCGCCAATATCGGAACCACCACGCCGGCCGGCTTCATCTACATGGTCCGGCCCGACGGCAGCGCCGCGATCGTCGCGCGCGACCTGCGCGGGGTCAACGGCCTCTGCCTCGACCGCGATGAGCGCCATCTCTATGCCTCGCTGACCGCCGAAGGGCGCATCCGCCGCTGGCGCCGCAACGCCGACGGCACCCTTGCCGACCCGCAGGATTTCGGCCCGTAACTGGGCACCGTCGTCCCCGACCAGACGGTCAAGGCGATCTTGACCCTGTCCCCGCAGGACAAGGCGGCGCTGGGCTATTGTGACGGCATCGCCTTCGACATGGCCGACAATCTCTGGATCACCCTGCCCTTTTCCAACCGGCTGGTCGCGCTGACGCCGCAGGGCCGCCAGATCGACATCCTCCACGATCCCGCCGGCGAAAAGATCGCGATGCCCACCAATCTCTGCTGGGGCGGCCCCGATCGCCGCACCCTCTATGTGGTCTCGCGCGGCAAGGGCATGATCGTCCAGGCGCGGACTACGATCGCCGGCGCCCCGCTCGCCAACTGGCCGACCGGCTGACGCACCACTTTCCTACATGGCGCTTTTCTGCTCCATACTCCGCGATGGAATTGCCGATCTGCTTCAATGCCAGGCGTGACCCAAGGGGCGCGTTCGTGTCGCGTCACAGACGCGCGGGCGTGACCCCAATGTCGCGTGGCTGTCGCGTTGGCATGACTTTGGCGGCGCGTTTGCGCCGCAAACCGCCCAGATTTTCGATGATCAACGGTGTGAACTTCGCGACGATGACCTGAGCATGACCCTGTAATGACCCGATCAGGCCATTTCGATCACCACCTTGCCCTGCGCCTTGCGATCCATGATCCAGCGGATCGCTTCCCGGCTCTCGTCAAAGGCGAACCGCGCGCCGATCGCCGGCCGCAATCCGCCTTGTTCATACCAGTCATAAAGCTGCGCCATATTGGCGGCATGGATGTCCGGCTCGCGCCGGCTGTGCATCCCCCATGTCACGCCGACGATCGACGCCGTCTTCACCAGCGGCAGGTTCAACGGGATCGCGGGAATGGTCCCGGCGGCAAAGCCGACCACCAGATAGCGCCCGTCCCAGCCCATGGTGCGAAAGGCCGGCTCGGCCAGATCGCCACCGACCGGATCGAAGATCACATCGACGCCGCGCTCCCCGGCCAGCGCCTTCACCGCCTGCTTGATGTCAACCTCAGCATAATTGACCGTCTCGTCCGCGCCATGCGCCCGCGCCAGATCCAGCTTTTCCGCGCTGGAGGCCGCCGCGATCACCCGCGCGCCCATGCGCTTGCCGATCTCCACCGCCGCCAGTCCCACGCCGCCCGCCGCGCCCAGCACCAGCAGCGTCTCGCCGGCCTGCAACCGCCCGCGCTGGCGCAGCCCGTGCAGCGCCGTCGCATAGACCATGGTGAAGCCGGCCGCGACGTCGAAGCCCATCGCATCGGGAATGATGCTGGTGCGGAAAGCCGGCGCCACCGCCTGCTCGGCAAAGGCGCCCTGGAACGGGATCGCCGCCACCCGGTCGCCGATCCGAAAACCGCTGACGCCCTCGCCGATCGCATCGACCACCCCGGCCGCCTCACCGCCGGGGATGAAGGGCAAGGGCGGCTTGGTCTGGTAGAGATTCTGGATCATCAGCGCGTCGGGGAAATTGACGCTCGCCGCCCGCACCGCCAGCCTGATCTCGCCCGGCCCCGGCTGGGGCACGGGCACGTCGCGGAACGCCAGTTGCTCGGGCGCGCCATGCGCCTCGCACATCAGCGCCCGCACGGATCAGCTGCCCAGAAACTGCTGGCGCATCTTGTAATAATCGTCGCTCGGATATTTCTCGCTATGCTGTCCCGCCGGCCAGTCGGCATAGGGCGTCAGCGCCGGTTCGGGCGGCGAGGTATAGTCGGACAGGCCCCGGCGGCGGATGATCTTCCACACCCCGTTTCGCCGCTCCAGATCGTCGAGATAGCGGCCCTGGAAGAACACATCCTCCTCACCCCCGCCTTCCTTGCGGTCGCGCCGATGCTGCGCAAAATAATAGCATTCGGAAAAAGCCTTGTCCCCCTTCACCTCGACCGAGACATTGGTGATGTGGTGGCAGGCATATTTGAGCGTCGACACGATCTTGAAGGCGAAGCCGACGAAATCGGACGACTTGCCTTCGAACTTGCCATGCTTGTGCGTCGATTCCGGCCAGAAGAGCGACCGCAGCAGCGCCTCGTCCGCCCGATCATTGGCCCGCGCATAGGCATAGAGGAGTTCGGTGATCGCCTGCTTGGACTCGATGATGTCCAGCCGCTGGGCCATGTCCATGCCGCTCCCCTTTCCCCTGGGCGCGGCGGCCGATGCTTCGGCGGCGGCGGCCATGCCGATCGGCAGCGCCAGCATGGCGGCCAGCGTGCCGCGACGATTGCGTTCTTCCATGCTCATTCTCCCGGATTTTCCAGCAGGCCCGGCTCGGCGCGCAGGCGCGGCAGCACTTCCTTTTCGAACAGGCGCAGGCTGCGCCACGATACTTCGGGGTCGAGCCCACCCAGCAGCGCGTGGAAGGTGACGGCGGTGCCCCGGCCCAGCCCCTTGAGATATTCGAAACATTCGTCGGGCGTCAGCACCTTGATGTTCGGCATCGCCTTCAGCCCCTCGATCGTCTCGGCGGGCTGATAGCGGGTCTGGCCGGTGCCCCGCTCCTTGGCCCATTCGGCATAGGCGTTGGTCGCATAGGCGACATGCGGCGCCACCAGCGGCCAGTCGCGGTCGGGATCGTCGGAGACATAGAGGAAGCTCGCCGCCGGCGTGCGCAGTTCCTCGGGCGGCGGGAAGCCGGCCTTTTCCCGCTCCTCCTTGTAGAGGGTGAACAGGTCGGGATGACCGGGAAAATATTGATAGCCGCCCTTGGCCGCGCGGATCGCCGACTTGTCGGTCGACCCGCCCATGTAGATTTTGGGGCCGCCCGGCGTCGCCGGCGCCGGCGTCACCCGCACGGTGCGCTCGCGAAACTCGAACGGCTCGCCGGTCCAGGCCTGCTTCAGAGTGGCCATCGCCTCGTTCATGATCGCCAGCCGCTTGCTGATGTCCTTGCCGAACATCTCGAACTCATGCGGGCGATAGCCCATGCCGGCGGTCAGCCACACCCGGCCGGGCGCAATATTGTCCAGCACCGCCAGATCCTCGGCCAGCCGCAGCGGATCATGCATGGTGACGACCAGCGCCGAAAGATGCGCGACGATGTTGTCCGTCGCCCCCAGAATAGACGCCGCCTGCACCATGGAGGACGGGCAATAGCCGCCCTCCGCGCCATGATGCTCGGCCAGGAACACCTGGGTGAAGCCCAGCTTGTCGGCCCATTGCGCCTGCTCGATCGCGGTGCGGTAAAGCACGGGATGCGGCGCACCGAAATCCGGCCGGTTCATGTCGTAACGAAGGTTCAACTGCACCCTTTGGGTTCCTCTTCCCGATTATTGGCTGTTGGTTCAGGCGGCCGAGACGCGCGACTGGATGCGGCCGGTCACGTCCGCCGCCTGCATCGCCTTGCCGCTGTCGATCAGCGCGTCGATCGCGTCCGGCGCATAGCCGATCTCGGCCAATATCTGCCGCGTATGCTCGCCCAGGCGCGGCGCGGACTTGCGCGCATGGCCCGGCGTGTCGCTCAGATGGATGAAGCTACCGAACTGGCGGACATGGCCATACATGGAATCGAAATTCTCGATCACCCGGTTGCTGGCCACCGCCCAGTCCTGCCACAGCGCCTCGCGCACCCAGCTCTTCGCCGCGGGTATCTCGCACGGCACACCCGCCGCATCGAGCAGGGCGAAGGCCTCCGCGCTCGTCTTGTCGGCAAACCAGGGCTCCAGCGCCGCCAGCAGCGCCGCGTCATGCAGCGACCGTTCCTTTGGCGAAGCAAAGCGCGGATCGTCGATCAGCCCGGCCTGCCCCACCGCCCGCGCCAGCGCCGCGAAGCGATCATCCTGCCGACACGCAATGCAGATCCAGCCGTCGCTGGTGCGATAGAGCCGGTCGAGCGCATTATAGCCGGCCTGATCCTTGTCGAGGCGGAAGCCGTAGACGACCTGCTTGTCGGCATCCAGGAAATGCTCGGACGTGGTCCACAGGCTCGAATGGAGCTGGGGTATCTCCATATAGTCGCCGACGCCGCTGATCGCGCGCCGCTCCAGCCCCATCAATATGCCCGCCGCGCCCAGGAAGCCGTTATTATAATCCTCATTGCCGAACACCGATCGGGTCGGCGGATTGCCCGCGCCGCCGCCTTCGTAGAGCAGGCCGGTCCAGCCCGATACCAACGGCGCAAAGCTCTTGAGCAGCGACTTTGGCCCCCTGGAGCCATAGCCGGGCAGATAGACATAGAGCAGGCGCGGATTGATCTTCGACAGCGCCTCATAGCCGATGCCCAGCTTGTCAGCCTTGCCGGGGCGCAGATTATGGGTGACGACATCGGCCTGCGCCACCAGCTTCAGCGCCGCCTCCAGCGCCTCGGGCTGCTTCAGGTTCAGCACGATGTCGCGCTTGCCGCGCTGCGCTGCGTCGAAACAGTCGGGCAGCGGGCGCATCTGGTCGCCGTCGGGCGTCTCCACCTTGATGACGTCGGCGCCCAGGTCCGACAGCAGCCGCCCGCCAAAGCCCACCGCGAAGAAGGAGGAGAAGTCCACCACCCTGATGCCTTCAAGCGGCCGGTCGATCGGCTTGCCCGCCGCCGCCAGTTCGCCCCGCTTGCGCGCGATCAGATCGGCCAGCAAGCCATTGTCGGCGCCGATCATCGGCGCCGGTCGCGGCGCGGCGCAGGGCGTGCGATCGAACCGCACGGCAGGCGCCGCCTGATAGATGGTGCCGAATTCCGCGTCCGGCAGCGCAATCCGCTGCCCGACAAACTCCACCTGCTCGTCCAGCAGCACTTCGGCCGGTTCCAGCACCGGCAGAGCCGCCACATCGGCCGCCTGGAACAGCGCGATCCATTCGGCGCGCGGCCGCGCCTTGAACGCATCGAAAATCTCGACGCGGGCGATATGATATTCGTCATCGCTCAGCGGTACCGACATTTCCGCCGCGCCCTTGACCACCGAGACCCGGTCGCCAAAGCCCAGCTGGTCCATCGCCGCCTTGAAACCGCCCTGGCCGCCGGTATGGATCTGCAGGAACAGGCCGTCGCCGCATTCGAACATGCCGGTCACCAGCCGGGTCCGGCCAAAGCGGTCGACCGCGCCGGAATCCCCCGCCTTGATGTAGGAAATACCCTCTTCCTGCCACCAGTTGTTCATCGGAGACTGGGCCAGCATCGCGTCGAGCAGCGAGGATTCGACCTTCTGCCCCTTGCCGCTCGATCGTCGCGCACGGATCGCCGTCAGCGCGCCGATCACGCCCAGAAACGCCTGACCATAATGAAGCGCGGGATGCCCCAGATAGACCGGCCCTTCGCGGAACGGGCTGGACTTGTCGATCATCGTGCCCAGCAGCGCGGCCGCCAGCCCCTCGCCGCGCGGCCGGTCGGCAAAGGGCGTGTCCGCGCCATAGGCGGTCAGCGCCGACACGATCAGTTCCGGATAGTCGCGCGCCAGGCTCTCACCGTCCAGGCCAAGTGCCTTGGCTTCTCCCTCCTCCAGTGCATGGATGAAGATGTCCGCTCCGCCGAGCAGTCCGCGCAGCGCCGCCCGGTCGTCCGCATCGGCGATGTCCAGCTCGACACTGCGCTTGGACCGGTCCCAGCTCTTGCGGGTCAGCTCATGGGCGAAATAGGCGCCGCCCCTGGGCTCGACCTTCAGCACATCGGCGCCATGGTCGGCGAGCAGCATGCCCGCAATCGCGACCGGCATTTCGGTCGACAGCTCGATAACGACAAGATGGTCCAGAGGGCCGGGCATCACGCACTCCTGTTTGGCGGTCTGCGCCGCCTCTTGTTCGGATCTGGCCGGTAGTGCGCGGAATCGCGCCTCCGACCTTTCCCTTGAAACAGACACGCTTTTTCCCGGCAGTGCAAGTAATATTGCACTATAGGTTCAAATTCATTCCTTGCTCGTCAGCCGTGCCGGATCATAGCGTGGCCGGTCCATCTGAAAACTGTCGCCGTTGCGCACATACCAGCCGCTGCCATGGGTGCGGCCGATCAATTTCATCGCCGGCGTGTCGAAATAGACCCGCTCGCGATCGGTGATGAACTCGTCGCGGATATGCGCCATCAGTATCTCGCCGATGATCACCGTCTGCATCGTGCCGATGTCCATCGCCGCGACCTTGCGACACTCGAAACTGACCGGGCTGCTGGCTATCAGCGGCGGTGCGACCAGCACCGACGGCGCGGTCTCGATCCCGGCATAGTCGATCTCGCTGACATCGGCCGGCGCATCGACGCTGCAATGGTTCATCTTCTCGGCATCATCCTCGCACACCAGGTTCACAACGAACTCGCCGGTGGCGATGATGTTGGTCGCAGTGTTCTTCAGGCCGCGCGATACCGGCTCCTTCAGCAGGCCCAGCGCGACCAGCGGCGGCTCGGTGCCGACGCAGTTGAAGAAGCTGTAGGGCGCGGCATTGACCACGCCCGCTTCGGAGCGGGTGGTGATCCACGCGATCGGGCGCGGGGTGATGGTCGAATTGACGATCTTGTAGCGGGTCGCCATCGGCAGGCTGCGCATGTCGAACTGCATGACTTATTCCTTCGCCCCAGTTGCGACCTTCGCGGCAGCCTTTGCCGCTGCGCGTGCCTTGAACGCCTCGCGGGCGCGGGGCACTTCCTCCCCCGCCTGACAGGTGTGGCAATAGACCAGTTCCAGCGCATGATTGGCCGACAGGTCGCCGCTTTCCGCCTGATCCAGCAGCCGCTTGGTCAGTTCGACCGCATGGGCATTGCCACCACCGATCGTCGCGCCCAGCGCCAGCGCCTGCGCGACCGCCTCGCCCGGCGGGACCAGCCGGCTGACCAACCCCAGGCTCAATGCCTCGGCCGCCTCCAATGTCCGCCCCGAAAAGATGATCTCGGCCGCGCGTGCCCGCCCCAGTTGCCGGGTCAGGAACCAGGCCGCGCCGCCATCGGGTACCAGCCCGAAATCCAGAAATGGCGCACCGAACCGCGCATCCTCGGCAGCGAAGATCATGTCGCAGGCCATCGCCAGGCTCCAGGACACGCCATAGGCGCCCCCCTCCACTGCTGCCACGGTCGGGATCGGCAGCGCGCGCAACCGGCGGATGATCCGCTGCCCCATCTCCAGCCGAGCGGCGAGCCGCAACGCGCCCTCGCCCCGCGCCGGCGGCAGCTTCACGTCGCCGCCATTGCTGAAATAGCCTTCTGCCCCGCAGAGCAGCAGCATCCGCGCCGGCGTCGCATTTTCCAGCCGGTCGAGCGCAGCGGAAAACTGCTCCCACATGGTGAAGGAGACGGTGTTCTTCGCACGCGGCCGGTTGAGGGTGATGACGGCCACGCCATCCGCGCGCAGTTCGAACAACAGTTCGGGGTCTTCGCTCGGCGCGCTCATCTCACTCTCCCATGCTGATACCCATGTCGGGCCTGGGGCATGCCTAGACGAGGCGCACACCATGATGCAAGAAAATTTGCATCATGGTGCAGATTCAAGTCGCTTTCGTCTTGGTCTTGGGCGACATCGGCAGCGCGTCCATCCCGCGCTCGGCAATATCCTTGATCAGCGCCTCGACTTCCTTGCGCGCCGCGCCCTTCAGCGAACCGAGCAGGCAGGACAGATAGCTGCTGACCAGCCGGACGATCACCTCGTCATCGGGAATGCGGCCCTGCGCCCAATCGTTGATGGTCGCATATTCGAAGCGCACCAGATCATCGACCAGCTTGTCGACCTGCACCCAGGGCTGCAACTGCTTCGTGGCGTCGAGCGCCTCGATCCACTGCTTGTTATGATGGATGGCCGGCGAGTGCATCGCGGTCCAGATGTCGCGGTCGACATCCGAACTGAAATAGAGCGCCATGATCGCCTTGATATAATTACGGATCTTCCGGTTGCGCTGGACGACCGAGATCATCCGCTCCAGATTATGCTGCATCGTGCCGGGCGGGCTCGAATAGACGATGCGGCTGACATATTCGTCGAAATATTCCTGGATCGCGGTGGCGATCATCCGCTCGCGGGTCTGGAAGGCGTTGTAGAGCGTCCGCTTGGCGACGCCCGCGCGCTGGCCAATCTCGTTCATGCTCAGCGCCGCGATCCCCTGTTCGGCGATCACCTTGCGCGTTTCCTCCAATATCCGGCGACGGCGTTCGATGATCGCCGGACTGGAATAGGTCTGCGGCCGATCGCCATTTTCCTTGAGGTCAGCCATGTCCTTGTCCGTCGTCAAATTCGCTCATCCTCCCCGAGGCGCGCCCGGCGGGGGCACGTAACCGACGATCATAACGCAATTGCATGAACGTGCAAATTTGATGCCGCACAGCTGGACTTTGTGCAAGCCCCCGCTCGGCGCAGACAAGGAGCCCCGCCTCCCGATGAAAGGAAGCGGGGCGAAGCAGCATCCGCCACAAGGGGACGGATGCCATGGGAGGTCAGTTCGCCTTGGGCGCGGTTTCCCGCGCGCGCTGGCGGATATAGTGGCGCAGCCCTTCCAGATCGGCGTCGCTCAACTGCTCGAAGGCGCCCATGCCGCGCGCCATCAGCGCCCCGTCATGCACCACCGACTTGAACGTCTCGGCGTCCAGCGGCACCGCCGACTTGCGCAGGTCGGGCGCGGCGCCGCCCGCCATCATGCCCGCGCCATGACAGATGACGCAGCTGCTATTGTAGATGCCGCCGCCGACCTTGGCCTTGGCGGCGTCGACGGTGAAGCCCGGATCATCCTGGATCGGCTCGTCCACCGGCTCGAACTTGGGCAGCGCCTTGGTGCCGCCGATCGCGAAGGTCAGCACCCGGCGCTGCTGCTGGCGATAATCCCAGTTGGGCACATTGGGGAAGCTGCTGCGGAAACCGGTGATCACCGACACATATTGCTTGCCGCCGACCGTATAGCTGATCGGCGCGGACAATATCCCGTTCTGCGCCGGGAAGGACCAGAGCTTGCGCCCGTCGGCGGCCGAATAGGCGTTGAAATTGCCGTCATTCGTGCCCTGGAACAGCAGGCCGCCACCCGTCGCCATGATGCCGCCGTTGAACACGCCAGGTTGCGGCACCGACCAGGCGACCTTGTTGTTGGCGACGTCAAAGGCGACCAGCTTGCTCACCGCAGCGGGCGGCACCAGATTGGGCGGCGGCGCGCCCAGCCCGGTATTGACCATCATCCCCGGCTTGTAGGTCCAGTCCTTCACATTGGCCGGATCGACGAACACGCGGCCGCCCTCCATCACCGGAATATAGCTGAGGTTCGTCTTGGGACTGAACGCCATCGCCTGGACGCCATGCGCGCCATTGGGGAAGGGATACATCATGAACGGCTTGCCATTCGGATATTGCGCCTCGGGATTGATCTCGGGCCGGCCGGTGACCGGATCGATCCGCTTGGCCCAATTCTGCTTGGCGAACTCGCCGGCCGAGATGAACTTTCCGGTCTCGCGGTCCAGCGCATAGAAGAAGCCATTCTTGGGCGCGTGCATCAGCACCGACCGCATCTTGCCGCCAATCTCGATATCGGCCAGCTCGATATCCATCGCATCGTTGAAATCGTGGCTGTTTTCCGGGTTCACCTGATAGTGCCAGGCATATTCGCCGGTCTTCACGTCGATCGCCACGATCGAGGCGAGATAGAGATTGTCGCCGCCGCCGGGCGAACGGATCTTCTGATTCCACGGCCAGCCATTGCCGGTGCCGAGGTAGATGCGGTCATATTTGGCGTCATAGGCCATGGCATGCCACACCGTGCCGCCCCCGCCGAACTTCCACCATTCACCGGTCCAGGTCTTGGCCGCCGCCTCCATCGCCTTGTTCTCGAAGCCCTTGGCCGGATCGCCCGGCACCACGAACCAGCGCCACGCCTTCTTGCCGGTCTTGGCATCATAGGCGGTCACATAGCCGCGGGTGGGGCTGTAATCCGCGCCGCCAAAGCCGACCACGACCTTGTCGCCGGCGACCCATGGCGGGCCGGTGATATAGCCATTTTCCGCCTCGTCGAGCGTCTGGACCGACCAGCGCGGCTTGCCGGTCTTGGCGTCGACCGCGATCAGCCGGCCTTCGCGCGTGGCGGTATAGATCAGCCCGTCCTTATAGGCGATGCCGCGCGTACCCCAGCCGGCGCGCATCCGCCATTTCGCCTCGGGCTGGCTCGCCACGTCGGGATCATATTGCCACAACAGCTTGCCGGTCTTGGCGTCGAGCGCATGGACGACCGACAGGCCCACCGCAAAATAGAGGACGCCATCTATCGCCAACGGCTGGGTATAGCTGTCATAGGTGTCAATATCATAGGACCAGGCGAGGCCAAGCTTGCCGACATTGTCGGCGCCGATCTGGTCGAGCGCGCTATAATGCTGCTCCTTGTCGTCGCCGCCAAAGCTGGACCAGTTGGCGGTCGGACCGCCCGGCGCTGCGCTGTCCGCGCCGCAGGCGACCAGCCCGCTTGCCAGGGCCAGGATCGCCACGGCCGTCGACACTCTTCCCTTCATGTTCTCATCCTTCTCCGTGCGCCCCTGTTCGCGCCTCTTTATATTGCACATTGGTGCAGATTCATGACCCTGTCAACGCGCCTGCGCGCTTGACAGCGATAATCCTCTCCAACATTATTATGCACCATAGAGCAAAATTGGTGAGGGGATGATGGAGATGGTGCAGCGTCCTGTCGCCTGCGCGGCTACGGCCGTCGCTTTATGGGCAAGCCTTGGAAATGCCGCCCCTTCTTCGGCACCGCCCCGATTGTCCACCGCGTCCGGTCCGATCCGCGGCGTGGTGCGCGACGATGTCCGCTTCTTCGGCGGCATTCCCTATGCCGTCCCCCCGGTCGGCGCCAATCGCTGGCGCGCACCGCAACCGGTCCGCGCCTGGAAGACCGAGCGTGACGCTACAGGCTTTGCGGCCGATTGCCCCCAGCCACAGCGCAAAGAGGACGCCGCCTTCCCCCAGGATGAAAATTGCCTGACCCTCAACGTCGCCTCGCCTGACCTTAGCGCCCGCAAATTGCCGGTGCTGTTCGTCGTCCATGGCGGCGCCTATTTCGTCGGCTCGGGTCGGGAGCCGTTCCGCAACGGTATGCCGCCGCTGGTCAAGCAGGGTGTCGTCCTTGTCGCCCCCAATTACCGCATCGGGCGGCTCGGCTTCTTCGCCCATCCCGCCCTGACCGCCGAGGCGCCCAAGGCGACGGCCAATTTCTGGCTGATGGACCAGGTCGCAGCGCTGCGCTGGGTCAGGCAGAACATCGCCCGCTTCGGCGGCGATCCCGACAATGTGACCATCATCGGCTGTTCGGCGGGCGGCTCCAGCATCAATGCGCTGATGGCGACGCCGATGGCCAGGGGCCTGTTAGCCCGCGCCAGCGCCCATTCGGCCGGCGGCCTGTTCAACGCCAACCGCCCCCTGCCCCAGGCGCAGGAACAGGGACTGGCCTTTGCCCAGCGCACCGGCGTGACCGGCGATGGCGCGCCATCGCTCGCTGCCCTGCGCAGGCTCAGTGTCGCGCAGGTGCTGGCCGGTGACAGCGGCGCGCCGGACTTTGGCGCAACCGTCGACGGCAGCTGGCTACCCGCTCCCCTTTCCACCCTGTTCGCAAGGGGCCAGATCGCGCATGTCCCGTTGATCAGCGGATCGACCAGCAACGAAGCCAGCGTCTTTGGCCTGATGGGCTTTGGCCGGGCGGAAATGGCACGGCGCTTCGGCATCGATCTGTCGGCCGTGTCCGCCAGCTATGGCCTGACCGACGAGGCGGAATTGCTGCGCCAGGTTCAGACCGACTTCCTGTTCACCTCGGCGGCGCTCGGCATGACCCAGCTGGCGGCCCGCGCCGGCCTGCCGACACGCGCCTATCAGTTCGATTTCGTGCCGCCCGACCAGCGCAGTTCGAAGCCCGGCGCGGACCATTGCGCCGACCGCCTGTTCTGGCTCGGCCAGTCTCCCTCGGCTGATACGGAAAGCCGGGCGCTCGCCAGGACCATGTCAGGCTGGATGATGAACTATGTGCGGAACGGCGATCCCAACGGCCCCGGCCTGCCGCCATGGCCCGCCAGCCAGGACGGTCGCACCAACCCGCTGGTCATCGGCCAGCATATCGCCGCCACCCCCGACTTCCGCGCCCGCCAGCTCGCCCCCTGGTTCGACAAATGGCAGCGGGAAAGCAGCCAGTCCTTCGGCTGGACGCCCACGCCATGAGCCTGCGGCTGGAGCATGACGGCGCAGTGGCGATCGTGACGCTCGATCGCCCCGACCGGCGCAATGCCTTCACCATGGCGATGCGCGGCGAGATCGCCACGCTGTTCGACAATCTGGCGCAGGATGACGGGGTTCGCGCGGTCGTCCTGACCGGTGCAGGCGGTCATTTCTGCTCGGGCGCCGATACCGGCGAGATGGGCGCCGCCGACAGTGCTGCTTTCCTCAAGCGGATGCGCGCGCTCCACCGCATGATCCGCGCCATCATGGCCACGCCCAAGCCCGTCATCGCAGCGGTCGACGGTGTCTGCGTCGGTGCCGGCTGGAGCCTGGCGCTCGCCTGCGATCTGATCCTCGCCAGCCCGAATGCCAGCTTTGCCCAACTCTTCGGCCGGATCGGCTACGCGCCGGACGCTGGCGCCATCTGGCAATTGACCCGGCTGGTCGGCCCGATGCGCGCCAAGGAAATCGTATATAGCGGCCGGACGCTGACCGCCGATGAAGCCTTGCAGCTCGGCCTCATCCTCTCGATCGAGGCGGAACGACCGGTCCGAGACGCGGCGATCGACCTCGCCACCCGCATTGCGAAGGGGCCGCCTGTCGCGCAGGCGATGAGCAAGCAATTGTTCGAAGCGACCACGCTATCCTTCGACCAGTTCCTCGACCGCGAGTTCATGGTCCAGCCCTTGCTCGCCACCACCGCCGATCATCGCGAGGGGCTGGCCGCCGCGCGAGACAAGCGCACCCCGAACTTCATCGGCCGATAATCCCTTCATCAGCCTTGCCATCATGATCTCCATGGGGAACGGTGCAGCACGCCCCTGTCAATTTTGCTGTCCATCAGGTTCTTCATGGTCTTCACCGATATCGCCACCCGCACCTACAACCATAATTGGCGGCTTGACCCGATCGTGCGCAGCCTGCTCGACACCGACTTCTACAAGCTGCTGATGCTGCAGATGATCCGGCAGCAGCATCCCGACGTCCAGACGACCTTCAAGCTGATCAACCGAACCCACCATGTGCGCCTGGCCGACATCATCGATGAAGGCGAACTGCGCGCCCAGCTCGACCACGCCCGCTCCTTACGGTTCGGCAAGAAGGAGCTGATCTGGCTGGCGGGCAACAGCTTCTATGGCCGGACCCAGATGTTCAGCCCTGATTTCATCGCCTGGCTCGCGGACTTTCGCCTGCCGGAATATGAGCTGCGCCAGGTCGACGGCCAATATGAGCTGCGCTTTCACGGGCTCTGGATCGAGACGATGATGTGGGAGATCCCGGCCCTCGCGATCATCAACGAATTGCGATCGCGCGCGGCGATGAAGGGGCGTGGCCGCTTCGCGCTCGACGTGCTCTATGCCCGTGCCAAGGCGAAATTGTGGGAGAAGGTCGAGCGTCTGAGCGCCTTGCCTGATCTCGTCATCTCCGACTTCGGCACGCGCCGCCGCCACGGCTTCCTGTGGCAGCGCTGGTGCGTCGAGGCGCTCAAGGAAGGTCTGGGCAACCGTTTCATCGGCTCATCCAACGTGCTGCTGGCGATGGATGCCGACCTGGAAGCGATCGGCACTAATGCGCATGAACTGCCTATGGTGCTGGCGGCGCTGGCGCCGGATGACGCGGCACTGGCCCGCGCGCCCTATGCGGTTCTGGAACAATGGCAGGCCCATTATGGCGGCAATCTGCGCATCGCCCTGCCCGACGCGTTCGGCACCGCCGCCTTCCTGAAGGACGCGCCGGACTGGGTTGCCGACTGGACCGGTTTCCGTCCCGACAGCGCGCCACCGATCGAGGCGGGTGAGCAGATCATCCGCTGGTGGCAGGAAAAGGGGCGTGATCCGCGCAGCAAGCTGCTGATCTTTTCCGATGGCATGGACGTCGACAGTATCGAGGCGACCTATCGCCATTTCCATGGCCGCGTGCGGATGAGCTTTGGCTGGGGCACCAATCTCACCAATGATTTTCGCGGCTGCGCCCCGTTCGAAACCGACGGGCTCGACCCGATCTCACTGGTGTGCAAGGTGGTGGACGCCAATGGTCGCCCGGCGGTCAAGCTGTCGGACAATCCCGCCAAGGCGACCGGTGATCCGGCCGAGATCGATCGCTATCTGCGCGTCTTCGGCGGCGACGGGCGAAAGGCGGTCGCCGTCCAGGTCTAGCCGCAACGGACATGCACCTTGGTCTCTTCATTGGTCCCGCGCAGCGTCGCCATCATCGCCGGCAATTGATCCAGCGCGATCGCGTTGCTGATGATCGCCTTGGGGTCGACATGCCCCTTGTCCATCTGGTCGGCGATGTGCAGGAATTCCGCCATGCGGTAGCCGACGGCAAATTGCAGGTTGGCGCATTTATAGGATGCCAGCGCCGGAATGACCGCATCCGGCGCCGTGCAGAAGCCCAGCGACACGATCCGCCCGAATGGCGCGACATGGTTCACCGCCCGCCCCAGCATTCCGTCCACCCCGACAGCCTCGAACACGATCCGGGGCGCGCCGCCCAGCGCTTCGATCACCTGCCCCTTTTCCTCGTCACCAAAAGAGAAGAAGGCATTGGCACCCATGGCGATCGCCAGATCACGCCGCCGGTCGGATCGCGACAGGACCACGATCCGCCCCGCTCCTAATCGCCGCGCCCAATAGATGGCATAGAGAGCGACCGTGCCCCCGCCGAGCACCAGCACCGGGTCGCCGGGACGGATATCGGCAAAGCGCGCGCCATACAGGCTGACGGCCAGCGGCTCGATCAGCGCGCCATCGGCCAGGGACAGGGTTTCGGGCAGGCGTACCGCCGCACCGGCCGGCACCACCGCAAATTCGGCAAAGCCCCGCATCGCGCCGCCCGGCTTCGCCCCGCACAATACCGGATTGCCATGTTCCTGGCAGGGACTGCACTGGCCGCAGCCGATCGAGGGCATGACCGCGACCCGGTCGCCAGCCCGAAAGCGATCGACACCCGCGCCGACGTCCACCACTTCGCCGGCATATTCATGGCCGATCTGCACGCCGCGGCCATAATCCCATATGCCGCCCCTCGTCATCGAAAGGTCGGTGCCACAGATGCCGCAGCGGTGGACGCGGATCAGCAATTCCCCCATGGCCGGTCGCGGATCGGGCAGGTCGGCGATGACGATCGGCTGGCCATCGCCCGGATAGATGGCCGCCTTCATCGCCCTGCCTCCGCCAGGTCGAAGCGCGCCACATAATCGCCGAACGCCGACCGCACCTCTTGCGCACTCATGCCATAGTCAGCGATCGAATAGCGATGAACGCCATGCTGCATCTCGGGCTTGTCCGCGATCCGCTGTGCCATGGCCATGCGCGTCGCATCGGGCATCTCCATGCCGATAAAGGCATAGATTCGCTCCAGCACGGCCATGGGCTGCGCATGGAAATCGCCATGGACGATATCGAGCAATTGGCCCGGATGGCGTTCCGCCACCTTTTCCGCCTTGCGCACGGCATGGGACCATTTGGCCGTTTCGCGTGCCAGCATCAGCGCGCCGCGCTCGGCCGCCCGCCCTTCCTCCATCGCCCCATGCCCCGCCATCAGCAGCGACACGAGCGAAGGCAAGGCCTTGGCCGGATCGCGATGGGTCTGGATCACCTTTGCATCGGGAAAGACGGCAAAGAGCAGGTCAAGATTTTCGATATGGCCGGGATTTTTGAGCAGCCAGCGCTTGTCCGGGTCGTTGGCACCGATCAACTGCACACAGCGGCGATAATGGTCATAGCCGGCTGCCTCGCTCTGCGCGCACCACCAGGCGTCATAGCTCGCCGCCGACCAGCCGCAGTTCCACAGGTTGGAGACAAAGGACTGACGCAGCAGCATGCAGCATTCATGCACTTCCTCGGCCGCGACATGATGCGCGGCCCGCTTGGCTGGTGCATCGACATAGCGCCGCTCCAGCAAGGCGACCGAACGGCGGAAATCGGCATCGTCCTGCCAGCTTTCGACCGGTGGACGCGGACGCGGCGTATCGAGCAGCCAGCTTTGCAACCCCTGGAAGCGCGGATCGACCGCCATCAGCCGATGCAACGCCGTGGTCCCGGTGCGCGGCACGCCGGTGATGACGACAGGGCTCAGGATCGGCCGGGCATCGAAGCCCGGATGCGCCTTCATCGCCGCGATCGCACTTGCCCGGCCGCGCAGAACGCCGACCACATGCCCCCAGGCAGTGCGCCGCCCCGCCGCGGTAAAGCGCGGATCATAATCCATCGACTGGAGCAGCACGCGAAGCCCCGGCAGATAATCGTCGGGGCCAAAATCATCATGGCCGGTTTCCGCCGTCACCAGATCGTGCAACTGGTCGAGCGCGGCGGCGAAGCGTAGCGGCGGTTCATATCCGTTCGACATCATTGGCAATCCCCTCCCCTTCACCAGCGCCGCCGACGCTGGCAGGCCCGCACCCGCAGCCGCAACTCCTCGGCGCGCTGCTGCGGCGTGACGATCGGCGTGTCGGCGGGCAAATGGATGCGCAACGCGTTCAGCTTCACCCGCGTGATGCTCGGCACCGGCGCGCTGTCGCAATCATACCAGCGGCCATAGATGCCGCCTTCGCGATAGCCGGCAGGATCGAGCCAGTTGGGCACGCCGGGGTCTTCCAGCGCGATGACGGCCCGATATTTGCCGTCACGGCTCAGCTTCGCATAATGGCCGTTGCTGCTTGACAGGCGATAGACATATTCCAGCGCGTTGAAATAGGGGTCGTTGAGCTGGATATTCCAGTAGGGCGCATGGGCTGGGATATCGGTCTCGATGATCAGCGCCTCATCGGCGTCGAACTGGAAGCAGGCCGGCCAGTAGACCTGCTTGGCGAGCGCGCCGGGCATCCGCACCGGCTCGAACCGGTTGAAACCAACCCGCTCCTTCACGCCATTCTGCATCGGATAATAAAGCCGCGTCTTGCGACCGGGGAATTTGGCCATTTCCCGGATGCGCGCGACAATCTCCTCCGGCGACAGGCGCGGCTTGGGTGGCACCGGATCCAGACATTCGATCGTCAGTTGCGGATCGACCTCGTTCAGCCAGTCATAGCTGCGATAGCGCACCATCAGCCCGCCCGCCTGGGGATCGATTGGCGCCCATTTGCCAGCATAGCCCGCCGGGCGCCGGGCGCTCAGGATCAGTTCGAAATGCTCCCCCGGCTCCAGCCCCAGATCGCTGTCGTCCACCTCATGATGGCCATTGGGTCGGGGCATTTCATCGACCGTCCCGGACAAGGCCCTTTGGGTGGTGAAGCTCAATATCTTGCAACTGCCCCGATTGCCGGCGATGCGGTAGGTCAGATCCCCGCGGATCGGCGACTGGAGGTAGATATCGTCCGGATTGGGCTGGAGCGTATAGACCGGGTTCCACAAGGGGGCCCAATCGGGATGCTCCGGCGTGGCATGGAAATAGGCGAAATAGGCATAGGACAGGCTGGTCATCGTCTGGCGATAGACGTCGGCGCGATAGGCCGGATCGTCGGGGCGCCAGGTGTCGCCAAGATTGGCGACCGCACTCTCCAGATCAGTCAGATAGGCCAGGATGTCGGGTTCGATGATCATGATGGCATGCCTCTCCTCTGCCACTGGCGGGCAGCATATAGATAGTATTCACTATCATTTGATTTTAGGAGAGGCCCCGGCCCGAGATCGCCGGCGCGATGGATCGCGGTTCAGCGCCGCATGAACCCCATCCAGCGCAGCAGGCAATAGCTCACCCCCGCCGCCCCGGCCGCCACCAGCGTCGCGGTCAGCGTACCATGCGACGCACCGGCAAAGGGCATGCCCCCAGTGTTCATGCCGAACAGTCCGGTGACCAGGGTCGCCGGCAGCATCAGCGCGGTGATGATCGACAGGATGTAGAGATTCTGGTTGGTCCGCTGCGCCGCCTGTATGTCCAGTTCGTCGCGCAACAGCCGTAATTGCGCTTGGCCCTCCAATATGTCGGCGTCCAGCGCCTGCAGCCGCTGGGTCAGTTTCTCGACCGTGGGCAGCAGCGCGTCCGGCAGTTCCTCGTCCCGCTCCAGCCGCTGGAACACGCCGCGGGCGCCGGCCAGCAGCCGATGCAGTTGCGCGAGCCGGCGGCGAATGCCGACCAGGTCGCGCGGCTGGGGCGGATGATGCCCCTCCAGAAAGGCATCCTCGGCGCGCTGGATATCGGCCGACAGGGTACGGCTGATATCGGCGATATTTTCGGCAATGGCGCCGACCAGCAGGTCCAGCGCCTGCGCACCGCCGATCACGCCCTTCGTCCGCTCCAGCCGATGGCGCGCGATGTCGGCGCAGCGCAGCGGATGCAGCCGGGTGGTCAGCATCAATGTCGGCGTCAACGCCATGCGCAGCGCACCCACCCGCGCGGTATCCGCCACATCGAAGTCCCGCTCGAAATCATGCAGGACGCAGCCAACCGTGTCGCCATCGACCAGCGCCCGCTGATGCGTATCGGGCGACAGGATCAGTTCGCGCACCGCCTCGGGCAGCATCGCCGCCCCCTCGATCCATTGCCGCGTGCCATGATCGGCCAGGTTCAGGTGCAGCCAGCGAAAGCCGCCCGTCGTCCCGCCATCGCAATGATCAACCGCCCTGATCGCATCAGGCGCGAAGTCCAGCCCCCAGATCAGCCCCGGTCCCATGCCCGGAACCGGCAAGGTGATGGGGATCAGCGGGTCGTTCCGGTCGCCGATATGCCGCTCCTGTCGATCAGAATATCTGTGCGAAGACCAGATATAGCAGCCCTGCGAGCAGGATCGAACAGGGCAAGGTCAGCACCCAGGCCATCAGCAGGTTGCGCACCGTCGCCATCTGCAGACCCGATCCATTGGCCGCCATCGTGCCGGCCACGCCCGACGACAGGACATGGGTGGTCGAAACCGGCAGGCCCATATGGTCCGCGCCAAAGATCGTCGCCATCGCCACCAGCTCGGCCGAGGCACCCTGTGCATAGGTGAGGTGCGTCTTGCCGATCTTCTCGCCCACCGTGACTACGATCCGCCGCCAGCCGACCATGGTGCCCAGGCCCAGCGCAAAGGCGACGGCAATCTTCACCCAGGTCGGAATGAAGCGGGTGCCGGCATCAAGCGAGCCCTTGTAGGTCGTCAGCGCCTTCATTTTCGCTTCGGAAAGACCTGCCGCCTTTTCCTTGCCCAGCCGCTTGATCGCTTCGGACGCCAGATACATGTCGTTGCGGATGTTGGAGACAGCAGCGGCCGGCACCTGCGCCAGCGATCCATAATTCATCACCTGCCGATCGACATCGGCGATCAGCAGCGACAGCGCCGGCATGGTCGTGTCGGCAAAGCGCTTGTCGGCGATATAGCGCGTGACCTGCGCCCGCGCCTCGGCCGGCTGCATCATGGCGGGCGCGCGCTGGCCTAGCGCCGCCGTGGCGGCAATCGAATTGGCGTGGAATTCGGTTGTGTAGCGCGCCGGCACCGCGCGGTTGAGCGCATAGGCGGTCGGCACCGTGCCGATCAGGATCAGCATGATGAGGCCCATGCCCTTCTGCCCGTCATTGGAGCCATGGGCGAAGCTGACGCCGGTGCAGGTGAAGATCAACAGCGCACGGATCCACAATGGCGGCGGCATGCCATTTTGCGGCTCGCGATAGAGCGCCTTGTTGCGGACAAGGACTTTCATCGCCACGAACAGCAGCGCCGCCAGACCAAAGCCGATCAGCGGCGAAAAGAGCAGCGCCTGGCCGATCTCGGTCGCCTTGCTCCAGTCGACGCCGGACGTGCCGCTCTTGCCATGCAACAGCGCATTGGCGACGCCGACGCCGATGATCGATCCGATCAGCGTGTGCGAACTGGACGACGGGATGCCCAGCCACCAGGTGGCGAGGTTCCATAGGATCGCCGCGATCAGCAGCGCGAACACCATGGCGAAACCGGCGCTGGACCCGACCTGCAGGATCAGTTCGACCGGCAGCAGCGACACGATGCCGAACGCGACTGCGCCGGTCGACAGCAGCACGCCAAGGAAATTGAAGAAGCCCGACCAGACCACCGCGATATTGGCCGGCATCGCATTGGTGTAGATCACCGTCGCGACCGCATTGGCGGTGTCGTGGAAGCCATTCACGAATTCGAAGCCAAGCGCGATCAACAGCGCCAGGAACAGCAGCAGGAAGGGCAGATAGGCGGTCGGCGCCACGCCCACCGCCGTCGCATCGCTATAGACGCTGTAGACGACATAGATCAGCGCGGCGATGATGGCGGCGCCAAAGCCGATCGAGCCAGCCATGCCCAGCCCCTTGTCCATCTCGGGCCGGCGTGCCCCGCCAATTGCCACGCTTGCATTCATCGAATCGTCCCCGAACGGCAAATAATGTTAACCCTCTAGGTCCGCTGCATGACAGCCGCGTTGCGGTGCTGAAATCGAAGGAAAATTCGCCCCCGGCGCTTGCCCATCGGCAATCCGTCCGCCTAGGGTCGCTCCACACATAAGTTGGAGCGAAGATTTGGACGTCATTTCGGTCGTATTATTCCTGTTGCTGGCCGTCGTCGTCAGTGGCGCTCTGTCGCGCATGATGCCGATTTCCATCCCGACACCTCTGGTCCAGATCGCCCTTGGCGCGATCATCGGCCTGTCGACATCGCACAGGGTCGCGCTCGATCCCGAAATATTCCTGCTCTTGTTCCTGCCGCCTCTGCTGTTCCTCGACGGCTGGCGCATTCCCAAGGATGAACTGCTCAAGGACGCCTCGACCGTAGTCGAGTTGGCGCTGGGACTGGTGCTGACCACCGTCATCGGCATGGGCTTCTTCATCAACTGGATGATCCCGGCGATGCCGCTCGCCGTCGCCTTCGCGCTCGCCGCCGTGGTCTCGCCGACCGATCCGATCGCCGTGTCCGCCATCGCCGCGCGCGTGCCCATTCCCAAGCGCATGATGCACATCCTCGAAGGGGAATCGCTGCTCAACGACGCTTCGGGCCTGGTCTGCCTGCGCTTCGCCATTGCTGCGGCGCTGACCGGCAGCTTCTCGGCCGGCGATGCTGCGCTCAACTTCCTCTGGCTCGCCTTTGCCGGCATCGCGATCGGCGTCGGGGTCACGCTGGTCGTGTCGCGCGCCAAGGCCTGGGTCACGCGCCGCTGGGGCGAGGAAACCGGATCGCAGATCCTGGTCAGCCTGCTGATCCCCTTCGGCTCCTATATCCTGGCCGAACATGTCCATGCCTCCGGCATCCTGGCCGCCGTCGCCGCCGGCGTAACCATGACCTTCGCCGAAATCTCGCGCGAGGCGATGGCCGAAACCCGGATGCGCCGCAATTCGGTGTGGGACACGATCCAGTTCACGCTCAACGGCATCATCTTCGTGCTGCTGGGCGAACAATTGCCCGGCATCCTTGCCGAAGCGAAGCGCACGGTCGCGCTGACCGGCCATAGCGAACCCGGCTGGCTGGCGCTCTACACGGTCGCGATCGTCGTCGGCCTCGCTGCGCTGCGCTTCCTGTGGGTGTGGGTGTCGCTGCGCTTCACAATCCTGCGCAACCAGTATCGCGGCGTCGATGGTCCGCGCCGGCCCAACTGGCGGCTGGTGGCGGCGACATCGTTCGCCGGCGTGCGTGGTGCCATCACCCTTGCCGGTGTGCTGACCCTGCCGCTTGCGCTCAACGACGGCACGCCCTTCCCCGCCCGCGATCTTGCCATCTTCCTGGCCGCCGGGGTCATCATCCTGTCGCTGATCCTGGCCAGTGTCGCTCTGCCGCTGCTGCTCAAGAATCTCGACATGCCGGCCGAAGCCAACAAGGCCGCGGAAGAGGACGCCGCCCGCATCGTCACCGCCGAGGCAGCGATCCAGGCGATCGAGCGGCATCAGCATGAACTGGCCGAAACCCATGGCCATGCCGAACGCTATGCCGAGGCTGGCGCCCGCGTGATGGACCTGTATCGTGAGCGAATCGAGGCCTTGGGCGCAGCCGAAGCCGACAGCCTGCGCGCGCAAGGCGCCCTGTTCCGCGATTTCCGCATGGTCGGCGTCGCGGCGGAACGCGCCGCCCTCCTCACCCTGCTGCGCAGCCGCAAGATCGGCAGCGAGGTCGGGCGCAAGCTCACCCGTGAGCTTGACCTGTCCGAAGCGCGCCTGCGCGCATGAACGGCGGCGACGCCAACAAGCCGGCCCGGCGGCCGCGCCGATCCTCGGCGGAGGTCGCTAGCCGACTGATCCAGGCGGCGCAGGAGGAATTTCGCCGCCATGGCTATGCCGGCGCGACGACCGCCGCGATCGCCCGCGCCGCCGACACGACCGAGGCGCAACTGTTTCGCAGCTTCGCGTCCAAGGCCGCACTGTTCCAGGAAGCCGTGTTCCGCCCGCTCAGCCAGCATCTCGAACGCTTCAATGCGGATCATCCGGTGCCGCAGGACGATGCCAGCCGGGCGGACACGGCGCGTCTCTACATCGCCGAACTGCAACGTTTCGTCACCGAGCATGAGGCGCTCCTGCGGGCGATGATACTGGCCGGAGGCCCGGCGGGGGACAGCGGCAACCCGATCGAGAGCTTGGCCGCCTATTTCGAGCAGGGGGCCGCCGTCCAGTCGGCCCGGATCGAGGGTACGCCGCGCGTCGATCCGCGCCTGATGGTCCGCGCCGCCTTTGCCGCGGTGCTCGCCAATCGGCTGTTTCGCGACTGGCTCTATCCGGCGGGCATGGCGGACGATGCCAGCATCGACGCCGCGATCGCCGATTTCGTGCTGGACGGGATCAACGCCAATCGCGGCTGAGCGCCCGCCTGCATTTCCAGCCTATGTGTCAGCGCCGACAAAATCCCCGGCCCATCCCGTGATAGCAGGCCCTTCTGTCTGCTACGGGAAGGACCGGCGTGCTGGAATATCTGGGAAAGGGCGAGCATCTTCTCTCGCTATGGCTTGGCCTGTTTGTCGCGACCGGGATCGGCGCCGGCATCGTCAGCGGCTATTTCAAGGCGCGCAAGATCCAGCCGCGCGGCTTCAAGTGGAAGATTTTCCGGAACGAAGCCGGCTTTGCCGTCATCAACCTCGCCATCACCGGCGTGCTGCTCGGCACGATCAAGACCAAGCTGGTCGAAATCGGCGCGATCAGCTTCAACCCGGCGCCCGCCACCTGGTGGATGATCGCGCTTGAATATGCGCTCTATTTCTTCCTGTTCGACACCTATTTCTACTGGCTGCACCGCTGGATGCACAAGGAACCGGTCTATAGCTGGGTCCACAAGCTGCATCACAAGTCGACATCCCCCAACCTGCTCACCACCCTGTCGGTCAGCCCGCTGGAATCGCTGATCAATGGCGGCTTCGTGCCGCTGTTCCTGACCGTCTTCACCGTCCATGACGCGACGATGGCGCTGATCGTGCCGACCAACATCATCATGGGCCTCTATGTCCATTCCGGCTATGAGATGCTGCCGCGCTGGTGGAACCGCAGTTGGGCGACCAAATGGTTCATCTCCGCCACCTTCCACGATCAGCATCATCGCTATTTCACCGGCAATTTCGGTGGCTACACGACGATCTGGGATCGGCTGTGCGGCACCATGCGTCCGAAGTTCGAGGCGGATTTCGACAAGATCAAGCAGCGCCGGAGGGCAGACGACGCCCCGGCCACCACCGCCAGCGAAAGTGCCTGATCCATGCGCGACATCGCCCTGCTGCTCGCCCTGCTGCCCGTCGGCGCGGCCCCGCTTCATGCCCAGACGCCACCACCGGTCGGCGCGACCCTGATGGCGCCCGGCCTGCCCGTGGCCGATCTCGACAAGGCGCTGCGTTTCTATCAGGCCGCGCTCGGCCTCGTCCCCGCGACCACGCTGCAACATGGGCCTGTGACGGAAGTCATGCTCTGCGCCGATGGCAAGGCCGGCCGGCTGACCCTGATCCTGCTACACGACAAGGCGCAGAAGGTGCCGCCGGCCGACAACGGCATCGCCAAGATCGTCCTGCGCGTGCCCGACCTGTCGGGTGTCGCATCGCGCATGCAGGCGGCGGGCTATCCGGTCGGTGCGATCCGCGCATCGGGCAAGGGGCCGGCCATATTGATGATCCACGACCCCGACGGCCATGAACTGGAGCTGGTCGGCAATCCGCCCAGCCCGGCCTAACGCCGAAGCGATATCTCCCACATCTGCATGGCCAGACACAGACTGCTTGGGTTAGCCCAGCGCCCCAAGGAGAGAATGGATGAGCCAGACACCCAAGGTCGCGGTCGTCACCGGCGCCAGCCGAGGCGCGGGCCAGGGCATTGCCACCGCGCTCGGCCAGCATGGCTGCATCGTCTATGTCACCGGGCGCTCGGAAAAGGCCGGCGACGCCCCCCTGCCCGGCACTATCTACGAAACCGCCGCCGCCGTGACGGCCGCTGGCGGACAGGGCATTGCCGTGCGTGTCGATCATGGCGATGACGAGCAGACCCGCGCGCTGTTCGACCGGGTGCGCGCCGAACAGGGTCATATCGACATATTGGTCAATAATGTCGCCGCCATCCATGACGAACTCACTTTGCCCGGCCGCTTCTGGGAAAAGCCGCTGAAGCTGGCCGACATCATCACCGTCGGCATCCGCAGCTCCTATGTCGCCAGCTATCATGCCGCACCGATGATGGTCGATCGGCGCCAGGGGCTGATCGTCTTCACATCGGGGTCGGGCGCCTCCCATTATGTCTATGGCCCCGGCTATGGCGCGCACAAGGTCAGCCAGGACAAGATGGCGGCCGACATGGCCGTCGACCTGCGCGATACCGGCGTCACAGCCCTGTCGATCTGGATGGGCGCGCTGCGCACCGGACGCCTGCTGCAACTGATCGCGTCGGACCCGGCCAAATATGCCTATCTGGAAAAGATGGTCGAAACGCCCGAGTTCACCGGCCATGTCATCTGGGCGCTGTCGCAGGATCCGGCATTGGCGGACCATGCCGGCCAGTCGCTGATCGGCGCGGAACTGGCCGAACATTATGGGCTGCGCGACGTGGGCGATCGCCAGCCGCCCTCCTATCGGCAAAGCTATGGCGTCGCGCCGCTGCCCCAATATGACCGGATCATCCGCTGATCCGATCGGCCAAGCATCGCCATGGCGACGCCCTTTTCAGGTCCGTCGGGCGCCCGGCTGGTTTACACCGAAGTTGACAGAGAGGAGGCCGTCATGAGCGACGACAGTTCCGCCGCCATCCGCGACACGCGCAAGGACTGGATCAGCGAGCATCGCGACATGTATCTGCGATCGGGCGGGGCGCAGGGCCATATCATGGACATCACCGCCGTCGGCGGCCATGGCTTCACCACCCACTGCATGATCCGCTATACCGGCCGCAAGAGCGGCAAGACCTTCATCACCACCCTCATCTATGGCGATATCGGCGGCGAAGTGGTGATCGTCGCGTCCAAGGGCGGCGCCGACCATCATCCCGCATGGTATCTCAACATCCGCGACAGCGAGACGGTCGATTTCCAGGTCGCGACCCAGGCCTTCCGAGCGACCTGGCGCGAGCCGGAGGGCGAGGAACGCGACCGGGTCTGGGCCTTCATGTGTCAGGTCTTCCCGGCCTATGCCGGCTATCAACAGTCGACCGACCGCCTGATCCCGCTAGTGATGATGAAGTCGATTGAACCGATCGACGGCTTCAAGGCGTCGGACGCCACCGGCGAACGGCAATATTGAGCGCGGGAGGAGAGCCATGATCAAGCAGATCGTCTTCCTCAGGAAGCGCGACGACCTCTCCATGGACCAGTTCATGGACTATTATGAGAACCAGCATTCGCGCCTGTCGCAGAAGATGGGCGCCAAGCCCGCCCTGCCCAACGCCCAGCGCTATGTCCGCCGCTATGTCACGCCCCAGCCCAACCCGCTGACCGGCGAGGTCATTGATCCCGGCTATGACTGCATCATGGAAATATGGTGGAACAGCCTGGCCGATTATCAGGCCGCGATGAAGGGCCTGTCAGACCCTGCGATGCTCGACATCCGCAAGGCCGACGAACTGCAACTCTTCGCCAGCAACAGCAACCCTGTCTGCCTGGTCGAGGAACATGACAGCCCGATGGGGCCGAATGGCGAGATGATGCAGGTGCAACTGGTGCCGCAGGACTGAAAGGGAAAGCTGGAGATGGACCTCGAACAGGAAGTCGCCGCGCTGCGCGCCACCGTGCGCGACCTGCAGGACCGGCAGGCGATCCGCGATTGCATCCTGCGCGAATGCCGCGGACGCGACCGGCAGGATGTCGACATCATCAACAGTTGCTGGTGGGAGGATGGCGTGGACGAACATGGCCCCATCATCACCCACGCGCCCGACTATGCGGCGCGGGCCAATATGGGCCATGGCAAATTCTTCCTGTCGACCAGCCATAATATCACCAACCATCTGTGCGAGATCGACGGCGACACCGCCTATTGCGAAAGCTACACGGTCGGCGGCCTGTTCTGGCAGGATGGCAAGACCACGACGATCGCCTTTGGCCGCTATATCGACCAGTTGGAACGGCGCGGCGGCGAATGGCGGCTGCTCACCCGTCGCTGCACGATCGAGATGACCGCCGACACCGATGCGAGCTGGGTCTATTCCGCCAATGTGAAAGGCTTCCTCAAGCCCCACTGGAGCAGGGAAGACGCCTCCTACCAGCGCCCCGTCGTCGCCTCGACCCAGGGCGAACGCTGGTAGCCCGACGTGGCGAATTTCAGCGCATAAGCGCCCCCGCAGAAAATTTCTGCTTGCTTCACATAAGGTTCATGGACCGAACCTATAGATGTGGCTGTCACTTCTTTCCCCCCTTGGAGTGACACCTCCCTGAACCTCGGCCCCGTCGCATCCCTTGTGCGACGGGGTCTCTTTCTGTTCAGGCCATGGCGCGGGCGACGCCCAGCAACCCCGCCAGCGTCGCGCCATCATCGTCCCGCCGCCAGGCAAGGCCGGTCTCCAGGATCGGCGCATCCTGCAGGTCGAGATAGCGCACCCCGGTCCGCGCCAGGTTGCGGAGCGACGCCGGCACCAGCGCGATGCCCATGCCCGCCGACACCAGGCTGATGATCGTCTGCATCTGGATCGCCTCCTGCCGGATCAGCAGCGGCTGCCCCCGCCCGGCCAGATAGCCGCTCACCAGATCATGGAAGGCCGGCGCCACCCGGCGCGGAAACAGGATCAGCGGCCGGTCGAGCCAGGGATCGCCCTGCGCCTGATCGTCCGCCACCCAGCCCTCCGGCACCGCCACTACCAGCGGTTCGCGCAGCAAGGGCATATAGGCAAGCGCGTCGGGTAGCGCGCCATCGGGCGCGATCAATATGCCGGCATCATTCACCCCGTCGATCAGATCGGCAATCTGCACGTCGCTGGTCGCCTCGGTCAGTGCGATCTCCACCTCCGGGAAACGGGCGGCATAATCGCGCACGAGCGCCGGCAACAGGCTATAGTCGGCGGTGCTCACGAAGCTGAGGCCGATCTGCCCCGCGCTGCCGTCGCGCAGGCGGCGGGCGATGTCCGGCAGCGCGCTCACCGCCTCCACCGCCGGACGGACATGCTCCAGCCATTGCCGGCCAAAGGCGGTCAGCGCGACATTGCGCTTCGACCGGGTGAAGAGCGGCGCGCCCAGCTCCCGCTCCAGCGCCAAGATCGACTGGCTGAGCGGCGGCTGGGTCATGCCCAGGCGCTGCGCCGCCCGGCCGAAATGCAGCGTGTCGGCAACAGCCAGAAAATGACGCAGCGGGCGAAGGTCCATGGCAATAAAGTCTCCTTGCGACCTTATATTGCTTCAATAATATATTTCACAACCTTTGCGCAAAGGCGTAGGGGCAGCCATTGCAGGGAAACAAGATTACAGGAACGGCGCAAAATGGCTCATTATCGTTCACGCACCAGCACCCACGGCCGTAACATGGCGGGCGCGCGCGGCCTCTGGCGCGCCACCGGCATGAAGGACGAGGATTTCGGCAAGCCGATCATCGCCATTGCCAATTCATTCACCCAGTTCGTGCCCGGCCATGTCCATTTGAAGGATCTGGGCCAGCTGGTCGCGCGCGAGATCGAAGCGGCCGGCGGCGTCGCCAAGGAATTCAACACCATCGCGGTCGATGACGGCATCGCCATGGGCCATGACGGCATGCTCTATTCGCTGCCCAGCCGCGATCTGATCGCCGACAGCGTCGAATATATGGTCAATGCCCATTGCGCCGACGCGCTGCTGTGCATTTCCAACTGCGACAAGATCACGCCGGGCATGCTGATGGCCGCGATGCGCCTCAACATCCCCGTCATCTTCGTGTCGGGCGGCCCGATGGAAGCCGGCAAGGCCGACATTCGCGGCAAGACCGTGGCGCTCGACCTGGTCGACGCGATGGTCGTCGCCGCCGACGAAAATTACACCGACGAGGAAGTCGCCGCGATCGAGAAGGCGGCCTGCCCCACCTGCGGCAGCTGCTCGGGCATGTTCACCGCCAACTCGATGAACTGCCTGACCGAAGCGCTGGGTCTGTCGCTGCCGGGCAATGGCTCGATCCTGGCGACCCATGCCGATCGCGAGAAGCTGTTCCGCGAGGCCGGCCACACCATCGTCGACCTCGCGCGCCGCTGGTACGAGCAGGATGACGCATCCGCCCTGCCCCGCAACATCGCCTGCCATGCGGCCTTCGAAAATGCGATGAGCCTGGACATCGCGATGGGCGGTTCGACCAACACGGTGCTGCATCTGCTCGCCGCCGCGCATGAGGGCGGCGTCGATTTCTCGATGGCCGATATCGACCGGCTGTCGCGCCGCGTGCCGTGCCTGTGCAAGGTCGCCCCGGCCAAGCAGGACGTGCATATGGAGGATGTCCATCGTGCCGGTGGCATCATGGCGATCCTGGGCCAGCTCGAACGCGCCGGCTTGCTCGACACCAGTCTGCCGACCGTCCACGCCACCACCATGGGCGAGGCGATCAACCGCTGGGACATCAGCCGCACCAACAGCGAGGCGGTGCAGGAGTTCTTCAAGGCCGCGCCGGGCGGCGTGCGCACCACCCAGGCCTTCAGCCAGAACAACCGCTGGAAGGAACTGGACATGGATCGCCAGACCGGCGTGATCCGCAGCGCCGAACATCCCTTCTCCAAGGATGGCGGCCTGGCCGTGCTGTTCGGCAATCTGGCGCCCGAGGGCTGCATCGTGAAGACCGCCGGCGTCGACGACAGCATCCTGACCTTCCATGGCACGGCCCGTGTCTATGAAAGCCAGGACGCGGCGGTCGCCGGCATCCTGGGCAATGAAGTCAAGGCGAACGACGTCGTCGTCATCCGCTATGAAGGGCCCAAGGGTGGCCCCGGCATGCAGGAAATGCTCTATCCGACCAGCTATCTGAAGTCGAAGGGGCTGGGCAAGGCCTGCGCGCTCATCACCGACGGGCGCTTTTCCGGCGGCACGTCAGGCCTGTCGATCGGCCATGTCTCGCCCGAGGCGGCCGAGGGCGGCCTGATCGCGCTGGTCGCGACCGGCGACCCGATCCTGATCGATATCCCCAATCGCGGCATCCAACTGCTGGTCGACGATGCCGAACTGGCCAGCCGCCATGAGGAGATGGTCGCTCGCGGCAAGAAGGCGTGGAAGCCGTTCGGCCGCAAGCGCAATGTCTCGCCGGCGCTGCGCGCCTATGCGGCGCTCACCACCAACGCCGCGCGCGGCGCGGTGCGCGACGTCAGCCAGGTCGAAAAGGACTGATGGAAAAAGGCCCGGTCGTTCATCGACCGGGCCTTTTTTTTGCTTATTGCGCCTTGGCCGCTTCGGGCTCGGCGATCGGGCCGCCCTTCACTTCCGGCGCCCCTTTCAGATAATGGGCCAGCCAGCCCTGCACCTCGCGGTAGAATTGGCGGCTATCCTCCGGCTTGGTGATCCAGTGCCAGGCATCGGGGAAGATCAGCAGGCGGCTGGGCACCTGCATCCGCTGCAAGGTCGACCAGGTTTCCAGCGTGTTCGCCAGCGGCACGCGGAAATCGCGCTCACCCGCGGTCAGCAGCATCGGCGTCTTCCAGTCCTTGCCATAGGTGATCGGGCTCTGGTCACGCCACACCGGGCTGTCGCCCCAGGGCGGACCGCCGCTCGCCACTTCGCGGCCATAGTTGAAGTCGCTGGTGCCCCACTGGGTCAGCAGGTCGACTTCGCCGGCATGGCTGACGATGCACTTGTAGCGGGTGGTGGTCGCCTCCATCCAGTTGGCGAGATGGCCGCCATAGCTGGCGCCGCCGATGCAGGCATTGGCCGTGTCGATGAAGCCATAGCGCTTGCCGGCCTCATCCACCGCCTGGTTGATCTCGTTCGCCGGGCCACGCAGCGGGTCCAGCTTGATCGCGCGTGAGAAGGCTTCGCCATAGCCGGTCGAGCCGGTATAGTCGGTCATCAGCACGACATAGCCGGCGCTGGCGAGCAGATGATAATTCCAGCGCAGGCCGATCTGGTCCATGTTGGACGATGCCGGGCCGCCATGCATCAGCACCATCAGCGGATATTTCTTCGCCGGGTCGAACGCCGGGGGCGTGACGATCATGTTGTGGATGCGCCGGCCCTTGTCGGTGGTGAACCAGAAATGTTCCGGGCTGGCCCAGTCGATCGTCGCGGCGAGCGCGGTGTTGACGTTGGTCAGATTCTTGTGCCGCTTGGCGGCCGGGTCGATCCGCACGATTTCCGCCGGGTTCACCGAACTGCCATAGCTGGCGATGATCTGCGTCGACTTGGCATCCGACGGAATGTCGATCCCGGCATAGCCGCCGACCTTGGGCGCGATCACCAGTTCGGGCGTGCCGCCGCTCACGGGCACACGATAGAGATTTTCCATCCCCGCGTCCGGCACGGTCAGATAGAGGCTGCGGCTGTCAGGCGTCACGGCATAGCTGTCCACCGCGCGATCGAAGCCGCCGGTCAGCAGCGTCGCTGCCCCGCCCGCCGGCCAGGCAACCCGGTGCAGCTTGGCCAGATCATAGACCTCCTGCCCCTGCGTGTTGAACTGGAAGATCAGGCTCTTGCCGTCCGGCGTGAACTTCATGTCGCCATATTCGCCCGGCGTCGGCGTCACCAGCACCGGCTCACCGCCATCAGCCGGCATGCGATAGAGGCCGAAATTGACGCGAGCATGGGCCGCATTCCAGCGTTCGGTGGTGGCGGTGAAGACGATCTCCTTGCCGTCCGGGCTCCAGACCGGCGCCAGCGTCATGCCGCCGTCGCTCTGGGCATTGCCGCCAAAGCCATCGGCCTGCGCCAGCTTGGTGGCGGACAGGATATCGCGCGCCGGCGCACCTTCCGCCAGCGGCTGGAGCCAAAGGCTCGGCCGCTTGTCGTCCAGCCAGTCGTTCCAGTAGCGGATCGGGAAATGCTCATAGACGCGCATATTATATTTGCGCGCCTTGCGCTCCTCGGCCGTCTTCTTGTTGGCGGCGGCGTCCATCGCGCCGGGATAGACCGCGCTTTCGAACAGGATCGCCTGACCATCGGGCCGCCAGATCGGCTTGCCCGCGCCGGTCGGGATGCTGGTCACGCGGCGAGCTTCACCACCGGCCAGGTCCAGCACATAGATTTGCGCGACATCGTCGCCCTCGCGCTTGGCGGAAAAGGCGATGCGGCGGCTGTCGGGCGCCCAGGCCGGATCGCCCTCGCCCGCCTTGGTCGCGGTCAGGCGGCGCGGCGCCGCCGATCCGTTGGCCGGCACGATCCACAGGTCGCTGACGGCGCCATCCTTCTCATAGGATGGTTCGCTGAGCGCATAGACCACCCATTTGCCGTCCGGGCTTGCCACCGGCGCGCCGACGCGCTTCATCATCCACAGCGTTTCGTGGGTCAGCACCTGCTTGGGCTGCGCGATTGCCGGCGCGGCGCACGCGCCCGCCACCATTGCCGCCGACAGCAGCAAACGGGATATCATTGTCACGGTATCAAACCCCTGTTCTGACATTGGGCCGAACGGCCAGGCCGCATGGTCAGCACGATAGGCGCAGGATTTCAAGCAACAAGCGCGGCGACAACGGAGATGGCACGCCCCGTCCCACAGGCTGACGCCCCGGTAAAAACCCCCATTTCCAATTTTCCGCCAATCGGCATCATGCGCCGATGACATGCCCACCTCCTGCATTGCCGGTCGATGCGCCGACCAACCTGCTCGATATCCCGTCCGGACATGAGGCCGAGGAACTGTTCGAGGATATAGTGTCGATGCCGGGCGTGCGGATCGAACGGATTATATCCCACGGCCACAGCACACCGCCGGAGCGCCCCTATGTCCAGCATTGGGATGAATGGGTGCTGGTGCTGACCGGGACCGCCGAACTGCTGCTGGAAGGGATCGGCACCTATCGCCTGGAACCGGGGGATCATCGACTGATTCGAGCGGGCATCCCGCACCGCGTCACCCATACGGACGCGCCGACCATCTGGCTTGCCATCCACATCGGCGAAACCTGAAAAACCGGCGGAAAAGGACGAAAATGCGCCCGTTCCGCAAGCGCATGCATATGCACAGATTTTTTTCAGGAATGGCGAAAGCAGCGCTTGCCATTTGGGACAAGCCGCTGCATATGCGCGGCCTGCCCGGCGCAAGCGGGGCTGCTCCCCGATAGCTCAGCGGTAGAGCATTCGACTGTTAATCGAATGGCCGTAGGTTCGAATCCTACTCGGGGAGCCACTATTTCAGCCCTTGGCAAAGCCGGACTGGCTCCAGACAAGCAAAAATTCAGCGCATCGTACGATTGCGACGCTCGCCAACCATGGCTGGCGAGCGCATGCCTTCAGATTCTGCCGCGCAGCGTCACCAGAATATTGCGCGGATCGCCATAGGCATCAGTCGAACCCCAGCGGATATCATATCCGATCGCCTTGTAATAATGCTTGTCGAACAGATTGTTGACGTTGGCCTGAAGATCGAACCGGTCGCTGATCTTGTATCCCAGCATCAGGTCGGCAACGGCATAGGCCCCCTGTTCGACGCGAAAGGCGACATTGTTGAAATTGGCGCCGTTATTGTCGTTGTAGATGCGGCTCTGCCAGTTAAGTCCGGCGCCGATACGCAGCTGGTTGAGCTTCCCCGGCAGCGTGTAGAAGGTCGACAGTTTCGCCATGTGGCGGGGCATGTCGGTTTCGAAATTCTTGCCGCCATTTTCAGGGTTGGTGTCCCGCACAAATTCGATGCTGGTATAGGTATAGCTGAGCGAAATGTTCCAGTCGGGCGTAATCGCGCCCTGAAGTTCGGCATCAATGCCCTTGCTGCGCACCAGACCTGCAGCCGTCGAGCAACTGCTGGCCGGGAAGCTGGGACAACCGCTCTGGTCGGTCGGCACGAATGCCCTATTCCGTTGGTCGATGCGGAAAAGCGCGATCGCCGCATTCAGCGCCCCGTCGAGATATTCGCCCTTGATACCCACCTCGTAATTCTGGCCGGTGATCGGCTTCAGGATCGCCTGGCTGTCGGTGTCGACAGCAAAGCCCCTGGCCGTCTGCGGCTGGAAAATTTCGGTGAAGCTGGCATAGAACGAATGATGACGATCGATGTCCAGGATCGCGCCGGCATAGACGGTCTGGTGGGCATCGACCTTGTAATCGCCGGTCGCAGCCGTGCGGTTATCATAATCATACCAATCCAGCCGCCCGCCCAGGATGATCTTCAGCCCGTCGAACGGATTGAGCCGGGTCGAGGCATAGAGACCGCTCTGGGTGATGACGTTCCGGCTGTAGGTCGTCGGCACGAAATTGGGCCGAGTACCGCTGGCCGGGTCGAAATCGAACATGTCGACATTGCCTGCGAGCAGCCCTCCCCCGCTGTAATTTTGCGTGCCTGTTGAGGTCTCGCGTCGGCTAGCGCCGAATGTCAGATCATGGTCACGGCCAAACAACGTGACCGGCCCGCTGGCATAGAGGTCGACACTGGCCTGATCCTCGTCATAGGCGGCCTGATAGGCGGAATGGGTGAGCGTCAGGTCGGGCCGCCGATAGACATAGGTGCCGGAGAACATAGCATCCTGCCACACCTTCATGCTCGCCAGCCGGACGCTCCAGTCGTGGCCGAAACGATGGATCAGTTCGCCAAAGACGGTGTTCGACTTCTGGCTTTTGCCTTCCCAGTCATAGCTGGGCCGGGTCGAGCGCGGCAGGTCGAGATGGGCGCCGGTGGCGCTGAGCGGCAAGCCGCCCCAGAAGCTGTTGAAGAAATCATCCTGATGTGTGACGCCCACCATCAACGTCGTATCGGGACCGATATCATATTCGCCGATCGCATGGATCAGGCCGCGATGAATGACCTCGCCGTCGCGGAAACTGCTGCTGTCCTGATAGGAGCCGATGACCCGCACCCGCAGATTGCCGGCCTGATCGACACCGCCCGACATGTCGATCTGCCCGCGATAATTGTCCCAACTGCCGGCCGATCCTTCGAGATTGAACTGAAAGTCGCGGGTCGGGCGCTTACGCACCAGATTGATCGCCGCCGATGGATTGCCGCTGCCGGTTACAAGGCCCGTAGCGCCGCGCACCACCTCCACCCGGTCATAGACGGCCATATTTGCCTGACTGCCCACGACCCATCCCTGATAGCGGGACGGTAGGCCGTCATACATGATATTGTCGATATCGAAGCCGCGCGCGGTAAAGCTCGGGCGGCCGGGCCCGCTGGAATAGTTGAGGAACAGGCCTGGCGTATTTTTCACCACGTCGGTGATGTTGGTCATCACCTGATCATCCAGTCGCTGGCGGGTGACGACGGTCACCGACTGCGGCGTCTCCCGGATCGACATGGGCAGCTTCGTCGCGGTCTTCATCGACCGGGTCGTGTAAGAGCCGGTCCCCTCGGTAGATGCTGGATCGCTGGTCAGCCCATCATCAACGGCCTCCCCTTCGACCCGAACCGACCCGAGCATGACAGCCTGACCATCCTGACTGGCTTGTTCCTGCCCAAACGCAGGCACCACGGCAGCAACAATACCGCCCCCAGAAAGCAGCCCCCCCATCCATCGCATATGTCGCATATCAGCCTCTTTATTGCTATTGATTCGCATATGCGAATTAAGGACTGTGATTTATGCTGTCCAGCAAGGAGCACATTACGCCTTCGACAAGGACTATTTGCCGTGCCGCGGCAGGCTTTGCGAACCGCGCAAAAATCAAATGTCTTGTTTTGCAAATAAATCGCATTTGCGTTAATGGCACCATCCCAACGTGGCGATGCGCAAAGCGAACCACTCGCATGCGGTATGCATTTTGTAGGCGACGGGGCGGCTTTCCAATTTTTCTCGACGTTTTTCTTTGGAAATCCAGTCACGCAAAACGTCAATCGAACAGGGCATTGATGAGCATTAGCGAACAGCGGGTTAGGCACGAGCACAGGTCAGTAGAGATCGCTGGAGGCAAGGCATCATGAAGGCATCGCTGCGCCAGACCATGTCGACGCTGCACACCTGGACCGGGCTGCTGCCTGGCTGGCTGCTGTTCGTCATCTTCCTGTTCGGCACGGTTGCCTTCTTCCAGCAGGAAATATCGCAATGGATGCGACCCGAACTGACACCCGCCCCGATCAGTGATAAGGCAATCGACGCCGCCGACACGATCCTGCGCAAGGAAGGCGCGGGTGCAGACGACTGGACGCTCTCCCTTCCCGGCAGCCGTGGCGGCGAAGGCTTCTCGATCAGTTGGACGCCGGCCGGCGGCGACCGCTCAAGTCAGCAGGAACGCATGCTCGACGCGACCAGCGGCGCTCTCACCAGCGTACGCGACACGCGTGGTGGCTTCTTCCTCTATCGCATGCATTTCGACCTTCATTATATGCCTGTCATGTGGGCGCGCCTGCTCGTAAGCTTGGCCGCGCTCGCCATGCTGGTCGCGATCCTGAGCGGCGTGGTCACCCACAAGAAGATCTTCACCGATTTCTTCCTGCTGCGCTTCGGCAAGGGACAGCGTTCCTGGCTCGACGCCCATAATGTGACCGCCGTCCTCGCCCTGCCCTTCTATCTGATGATCACCTATACAGGGCTCGTCACCCTGCTTTTCACCCTGATGCCCTGGGCGATCAGCGCCAATTTCCCGTCGACCGACGCCTATTATGAGGCCGCCTTCCCGTCCGGGCCGAAGAGCGAACCGAGCGAGACCAAGGCCGACTTGCGCCCGATCCCCGAACTGCTGCAGCGTGCCCGCACTCTGCGTCCCGGTTTCGAGCCCAGCTATGTCAGCATCAGCCATCCCGGCAATGCAGCCGCTATCGTCCGCATCTGGCCCCGCACCGAAACGCTGGGCGGCCACCAGCCGATGCTCTACCTTAACGGCGCCACCGGCGAACCGCTGGCCGGCCCGCGCGAAGGCGGTGCAGCGAGCGCGACCAAGGGGGTGATGATCGACCTCCATGCCGGCCGCTATGCCAACCCGGCCTTGCGCTGGCTCTATTTCCTTTCCGGCGTGGGCGGCACCATCATGGTCGGCAGCGGGCTGGTGCTGTGGACGGTCAAGCGTCGCGCCAAGCTGCCCGATCCGGCCCGGCCCCATTTCGGTTTCCGTCTGGTCGAACGGCTGAACATCGGCGTCATCGCCGGCGCATCGGCAGGGATCGCGGTCTATTTCCTCGCCAACCGGCTGCTTGATCCGGCAATCGCCAAACGCGCCGACTGGGAAGTCAACGCCCTGTTCATCGCCTGGGGCGCGATCTTTGTGTGGAGCCTGGGCCGGCCGGCACGGCGGGCCTGGGTCGAGACGCTGGCCGCCTGCGCCCTGCTCTATGCCGCCATTCCGCTGGTCAACGCCGCCACCACGCCGCGCGGCCTGCCCGCCAGCGTGATGGCGGGTGACGCTATCTTCATCCTGTTCGACCTGATGATGATCCTGACCGCCACCGGCTTCGCCTTTGCCGCCCGCAAGGTGGCAACCCACCAGTCCAAGGCCAAGGCGCGCAGCCGCATTCGCCAGCCCAAGCGAGATTTTCAGGAGGTACCGGCATGACCCATGTCGCAACAGCCCTGCTATCCCTCGGCGGCTTTGCGCTGCTGTTTCTGGCGATGGCCCGCCACCAGCAGGACTGGCTTCGTCGCAAGCTGCCCGACCCGCAATCGCGCCGATTGCGCCGGGCGGGCTTTGCGCTGCTGAGCATCGCCTTCCTGATCGCAGGCCTTGGCCTTGGTTGGGGTTATGGCAGCATCGCCTGGTTCGGCTGGCTGAGCGCCGGCGCCGTCACGATCGTGACGCTCAATTGCAATCGCGAGCGCATCCTCGCGCGGGTGCGGCCATGATCGGGTTCAGTTCTGTTGCCCGCGCCCGCTGGGCCAATGCCGGTCGGGTCACGGCCTGCACGCTGGGCGCCTATGGCCTAACCGCGCTCGTCACTGCGGCCCTTTCCCGCCTGCTCGTTCGCCTTGGCACCGATGCGGTCGAGGCGGTCACCGGCGTTACCCTTGCCAGCTTTGCCTTGTTCGCGGTGATCGCAATGAGCGCCTTTCACGCGCGCAATCCGGCGCGGGTCTGGATCTTCATGATCCTCCTCGCCTTGCCGCCCACCCTACTGCTGCTCGCGCTTTCGGAATAGATATGGCTTCACTTCCTCTCGCCCGTGCGCCACTGACCAATCGCACGCCTTCACGCATCGAACCGGCCTGGAGCTATAGCCGCTACAGCGACCAGGCGATGCCGCTTCGCACGCGCCTGGCGGGCATGGGCGGCGTCGGGGCGATCGGACTGGCCGCCCTGGCGGTGAGCTTTGTCACCTGGCACACCTATGTCGCGCCGAAATCGACGCCGACGCTGAGTATTTTTGCCGTTGCTCCGCCGGCTACGCCGCCGGAACCGGCACGCGAAGTGCCGCCTGGTCCCGAACAGGTGCAGAAGGAAAAGTCGCAGCCCACGCCCCAGCAATCGATGCTGGAACCGCCCAAGATCATCGTTCCGAGCGCCAATATACTACCGGCCGTGGCGGCCAAGCCTGTTCCCGATCTCGGACCGCCGATCAAGGAAACCACCGCGCCGGAAAGCAAGCCAGCGCCGCCGGCACCACAGATATCGACCGGCAAGCCCACTTGGGAAGCACTGGTGCTGGACGCACTTAACAAGGTGAAGCATTATCCCCGCGATGCCCATTTCGCGCGGCAGCAGGGTGTTCCCTATATCCGCTTTGTCATGGACCGGGACGGCAAGCTGTTGTCGGCACGGATCGAGCGCTCATCCGGCGTGCGATCGCTCGATCAGGAAGCGCTGGCCTTGCCCAGGCGCGCGCAACCGCTGCCCAAGCCACCCGAGGATGTGAAGGGCGACAGCATCGAACTAGTCGTGCCGGTCGAGTTTTTCCTGCGATGATGTTGTTTCCTGCGCTGATGGCCGGCCTCGCCATGACGGCGGGCGTGATGGCGAACGAACAGGAAGGGGCGCAGGATAATAGTCCGCCAGCTCATCCGCCGATCGTCCCGGCTGGTCCTGATCCGGTTTATCCGGCCGATTTCTACGCGCCCTTCCAACCCCAGACCGCGCTCGACATGCTGGAGCGCACCCCCGGCTTCCTGTTGAGCGAGGGCAACAGCCTGCGCGGTTTTGGCGGCGCGGCCGGCAATGTGCTGATCGATGGTCAGCGACCGACGGTGAAGGCCGGCGGCATTACCGAGGTGCTGCGCCGGATCGGTGCCGCACGCGTCGAGCGGGTCGTGCTGCTGCGCGGGACCGACGCGGCCGAGGCACAGGGACAGACATTGGTGGCCAATGTCATCCTGCGCACCGATGGGGGCGGATCGGGCAATGCCTCGCTAAAGCTCAGCCATACCCGCGACGGCCGAATATCGCCCTCGGCCCAGATCAGCCACGCACGCAAGATTGCCGGCTGGCAAAGCAATGTGGAACTGTCGGTCGAGCAGGTCCACTATCCGATCGACGGCATCTATCATATCAGCGACGGCAACGGCATGCCGACCGAGACCCGGCATGAGCGCATCATCGGCAAGGCACCGGAGATCGGGCTTGCGGCATCGACATCGGGCACGCTGGCCGGCGGTACGCTGACGCTCAATCTCCGGCTCAATCGGGATGGCTATGAATCCGACCGGGCAATCATGATCACGCCGGCTGACGGTGCAGCAATGATCGAGCGGACCATCGGCTATGACGAAAAGGGGCGCAGTGGCGAGTTGGGGCTCGACTGGACCCGCGCTCTTGGCAAGGACTGGTCGGCAAAGCTGGTGGGGCTCGGCCGAGTCGAACGCCTGACCACCAACGAGGACTATGTCGAGCCGGGCTATCGTGGCGTTTCGGCGCTGGCGCAGAAGCCGTTGGAGCTGGTCGGTCGCACGACGCTGACGCGGGGCGGCGACCATATGCTCCGTCCGGAACTGGGGATGGAGATCGCCTATAACCGGCTCAGCAGCGCCCTCGACTATGCGGAGGATAATGTCAGCGGCCTGACGCCGATCACCCTGGCCAACGCCAATAGCCGTGTATCCGAACTGCGGGGCGAGGCCTTTGCCAATGTCACGCTGCGCCTCGGCAAACGCTGGACGCTGGAAAGCGGCATGGCGTTCGAACTGTCGCGTATCCGCGTTACGGGGGATGCTGCGAACGAGCAAAGCCTGTCCTATTGGAAACCGTCTGCCGCTCTGGTCTGGTCGCCGCGCGATACCAGCCAGTTGCGACTGGGCATTCGCCGCACGGTCGATCAGCTCGACTTCGGCGACTTCGCTGCGTCGGTAAATCAGGCCGACGGCCGGCCGCTTGGCGGCAATGCCCAGTTGCGCCCGGCCCGCGTCACTCGGGCGCTCGCCCGTGCCGACCATCGCTGGGGCAAGGGCGGCGCGCTGGCGGTCGAGGCCTATCATCAATGGCATCAGGGGATGCTCGGCTATCTCCTCCTCCCCACGGGCGACGAAGCGCTGGGGACGATCGGCAATGCCCGGCAATGGGGCATCAGCACCCAGGCGACCGTCCCGCTCGAGGCCGCCCTGCGTGGCGCGCGGCTCACGCTCGACGGCACGCTACGGGGATCGCGCATGCGCGACCCTGTAACCGGAGACAGCAGGAAGATGGACGATATCGCGCCACGCAGCCTGAGCGCCGAGTTCCGCCACGACGTGCCGAAACTGCGTTCATCCTGGGGGATCAGCTATACCGCCGCCGAACAGGGCGATGTCTTCTACACCGGCGAGCGATTGACCTGGCGCGACGATGCCGCATTCGATGCCTATGTCGAAACCACGGCGCTGGCAGGGTTCAAGACGACGCTGCGGGCCAGCGCGCTCAACGGTCAGGATTATCATCGGCTGCGCCGTTTCTACAGCCCGAGCCGGGCAGGCAGCTATAGCGGGCAGGAACAGCGCAACCAGTGGGAGGGTGCAGTCGTCTCGCTGACACTGGCGCGTGCGCTGTGAACCGCTCTACCCTGCCCCTCCACCGCCGTACACGGACCGAGCGCCGGGTGCTCGCAATGCTGCGGGGCGAGGAGCAGCGGATCGGTCTCGCGGCCATCGACAGCTTCGCCCGCCTGCGCAGGATCGCCATCGAATGCGGCCTGCGCATCCAGCCGCCCGGCGCCCGCTATGTCAGTGACGACGAACTGGTCCTGCTTGCCTCGCTGGCCGATGCCCAGCGCCTCAGCTCTGCCCCCACAATACCCCTGGACGAACGGCTGACCGCCGATATCCGCTCCTGCGCGGAGCTGCTGATCCGGAATAATCTGCGGCTATCGCCCCTTACCCTTTATAGCGGGCGCGGAGCACGCCGAAGCTGACCACAGCCGATGATCGGCGCGCCCATCTCTGCCGCGCAAATCTATGAGCCATTCTCCCGCCAGATTGCCCGAACTCATTTGCGCAAATTGTCTACAACTTTAGTTGACAGTTAACGCTGAGCCCCGGCTGCGGCGGATCAAGATTGAGTGGGGAACAATGAAAAAAGGGATTTTCCTGGCCGCTGGTTGCAGCGCGATCATGGCCGCGGCAATGGCCGGGTCGGCCTGGGCACAGGCGCCAGCGCCGGCAGAGGATGGCGACGCCGGCGGCGGTATCATCGTCACCGCCGAGCGGCGCGCCACGGACCTTCAGAAGACCGCGATCGCGATTTCCGCCTTCACGCCCGAGACGCTGGAGCAGCGCAACATCACCAATGTCCGCGACCTGGCCGGCCAGGTACCCAACCTCTTCGTCGCGCGGACATCGATCAGCCACACCACCCAGACCTTCTCGTTGCGCGGCGTGGGCGAATCCGATCCGATCCAGGAGCCGGTGCTCGCCATCTATGTCGATGACGTCTACATCCCCCGTCAGATCGCCTCGATGAGCGAATTTGTCGATCTGGAACGGATCGAGCTGCTGCGCGGGCCGCAGGGGACGCTCTATGGCCGCAACTCGTCGGCCGGTGCGCTGCGCATCATTACCCGCGCGCCCGACGAGACCACCCATGTCACCGCCGAACTGGGCTATGGCAGCTATAATGACGTACAGGGCCGGGCGCTGGTCAGCGGCAAGATCGCGGGCGACCTGTCGGGCAGCGTCGCCTGGATCCATCGTACCCGCGACGGCGTCACCTATGACCCGACGCTGGGCCATGACGTCAACCGGATCGACCTCGACGCTTGGCGCGGCAAGCTGCGCTATACCGGCATCGCCAATCTCGACGCGCTGCTGACCGTCAATATCCTGCGCGATCGCAGCGATACACGGTCCTATATTCCGGTCAACCAGCCCGGCAGCTTCAGCCGCCGCCGATCCTATTCGGAGGTCGAACCGGACCAGCATCTCAATTCGCGCAGCGCCTCGCTGCGGCTGGTCTATGACCTCTCGCCTACCCTCTCTATCAAGTCGATCAGCGCCTATACCGGCTTCAACCTCAATCCCGTCAATTACGAGAATGACGGCGAGGCCGCGCTGATCCAGAAGAACCTGATCCATTATAATGACCGGGCCTTCAGCCAGGAGGTGCAGCTGAACGGCGACTTTGGCGACCTCAGCTTCACCAGCGGCCTCTTCTACCTGCACGAACGTTTCTTCGTGGAGCGCGACGCCTTCAGCCGCACCGGCACGGCCGCGACCGCGCCCATCAACCGGCTGCGCGCCCACAACATCACCTATACCGATGCCTATGCCGTGTTCGGCGAGGGCACCTGGAAGGCGAACGATATATTCAGCCTGACCGCCGGCCTGCGCGGCACCATCGAGAAGAAGCGTTTCGTCTTCGACAACAAGGTGATCGACGATGATCGCAATGTCGTGGCCCAGTCGATCGCCGGTGAGGCGGAAAAGACCTGGAAGGCGCTGACACCGAAATTGTCGGTGCAAGCGCAATGGACGCCCAATCTGCTCAATTACCTCACCTATTCGCGCGGGTTCAAATCTGGCGGGTTCGACAATCGCGCGACCCGGCTGGACCTGGCCACCCTGCCATTCGATCCGGAAAAGGTCTCGACGTATGAAGGCGGGCTCAAGGCCACCTTGTTCGGTGGCGCGCTGCGCAGCAATCTCGCCATCTTCTACAATGATTACAAGGATCTCCAGGTATCCTTCTACGACCCGGCCTATGTCGGCTCACGCCGGGGCAATGCCGGCAAGGCGCATAGCTGGGGCGTGGACCTGGAAAATGACCTGCGCCTGTCGGATCGCTTCTCGCTTCAGGCATCGGCCGGTTATCTCAAGGCCATTTATGACGATTATAAGGGCGCGGGCGGCAATGGCGTGGACGCCGATGGCAATCCGCTACTGAACGCGCCCAAATGGTCCCTGTCGGGCGGCGCCAATTATGCGCTGCCGCTGGGCGCATCCGGCAGCACATTGCGGCTGTCGGCCAATGCCCAATATCAGAGCAGCTTCTATCAGAACGCCCTTGCCCGGCCGCAGGACGAAGTGCCGGGCCAGACCTTCGTCAACGGCTCAATCACCTGGATATTGCCGGACGACCGTTTCCAGTTCGCCATCCAGGGCAAGAATATCCTGGGCGCGAACAAGCCGGTCAGTTCGACCTACATCCCCTCGACCGGAGTCTATTATAAAAATTATGCCGATCCCGCGACGGTGATGCTGAGCGCTCGCTTCTCCTACTGACCCTCGCTCTATTGGCCCATTTCATATGGGCTTGAGGAGACCGCGTTGGTCGCGCGAACCGTCCGGGCGTAAATGGAATGGGCTCCCCCTCCCCTCCAGCAGAAGGACAAGGCCATGGCCCGTTCTCCGCATATCAAGCTCGGCTTCATCCTGCATGGCGTCGGTCGCACCTGGCATGACTGGCGCCATCCCGATCGTGATGTGAATGCCAGCACCAGCCTTGCCCGCTATCAGGAACAGGCGGCGACCGCCGAACGGGGCAAGTTCGACTTCCTGTTCGTCGCCGACAGCCTGTCGATCACCGAACGATCCAGCCCCCATTATCTCAACCGGTTCGAGCCGATCACCATCCTGTCCGCGCTGGCGGCGACCACCAGCCGGATCGGCCTGGTCGGCACGCTGACGGTCAGTTATTCCGAGCCATTCAACGTCGCGCGGCAATTCGCCTCGCTCGATCATCTGAGCGGCGGACGCGCAGGCTGGAATGTCGTGACGTCCTGGCTGGGCGACACCGCCGCCAATTTCAGCAAGAGCGAACATCCCGCCCATGCCGTGCGTTATCGCATCGCTGCCGAATATCTCGATGTGGTCCAAGGCCTGTGGGACAGTTGGGAAGACGGCGCCCATGTCGCCGACAAGGAAAGCGGCCAGTTCGTCGATCCCGATCGGCTGCATGCGCTCGATCATAAGGGCGAGTTCTTCCAGGTGCGCGGCCCGCTCAACATCAAGCGCACGCCGCAGGGCCAGCCGGTCATCTTCCAGGCCGGCGCGTCGGACGATGGCCGCAACTTCGCCGCGCGACGGGCCGAGGTGATCTTCACCCATGCCGAGACGATCGAGGCGGGCCAGGCCTATTATGCCGATGTGAAGGCACGGGCGAAGGGCTTTGGCCGCGATGCCGACCAGTTGTTCATCCTGCCGGGCATCGCCGCGATCGTCGGTGACAGCGATGAGGAGGCCGAGTCGCGCTACCGCGAACTCGCCGCGCTGGAGTCGATCGACACCGGTCTTGGCTTCCTGTCGCGCACCTTCAACGACCATGATTTCCGCCAATATGATCTGGACGCCCCCTTCCCCGATGTCGCGCATCTGGGCCTCAACAGCCAGCAGAGCGGGACGCTGCGCATCCTGGCCGAAGTCGAGGCGGAGGGGCTGACCTTGCGCCAGGTGGCCGAACGGCTGGCGACGCCGCGCGGCGCTTTCGTGGGCTCGGCCGAAACGGTGGCGGATCAGTTGCAGCGCTGGTTCGAAAGTGGCGCGGCCGACGGCTTCGTCCTGTTCGAGCCGCTGCCGGGACAACTGGCCCTGTTCGTCGACAAGGTGATCCCGATCCTGCAGCAGCGTGGCCTGTTCCGCACCGACTATGAAGGGACGACCTTCCGCGAGCATCTGGGCCTGTCGGTACCGGACAATCGCTACAGCGTTGCGCGCGAGGCCAAGTCGGCCGCCTGATCCCATCGAACAAGAAAAGGCCCGGCAATCAAATTGCCGGGCCTTTTCTTGCGTTTAGCGCAGCCAGGCGAGGATATCATCCGCCTCCGGCCGGTCGAGCCAGTCGGGGCTGACCTGCAAGCGCTGCACCACCCGACCCGGCCCCAGCAGCAGCGCCGCGGGCTGCGGCAATTCCCAGCTGCCCGTGCCGGTCACTTCGCCGATCCAGCCGGCGGGCGGCGGCGACGGTCGATCATCGGGGACGAAGGCGATGCCGAGCAGGCGGGCGAGCTGATTGTCGCGATCGGTTGCGACGGCGAAGGGCAGATCGTGGCGGCGCTTGATCTCCGCCAGCCGATCGGGCTGCTGCGGGCTGAGCGCGACCAGCGGGATGCCGCGCGCGCGCAGCACCGGCCAGAGCGTCTCGGCATAATAGGGCAAGGCGATGTTGCAGGCCGGGCAGCCGGCGAAGCGGAAGAAGATCAGCAGCGCCGGCCCCTGCGCCGTCAGCGCGTAGAGCGTCAGGCTGCCGCCATCGACATCATCGAATCCCAGATCGGGCAGGACATCGCCGGGCTGCGCTACCGTCGCCGCATCGAAGCGCGCCAGCAACTGCTGCCGCTGCGCTGCGTTGCGCGCCAGTTGGGCGGGTGCCCAGTCCCGTTCCCGTTCCGCCTGAAGCGCGGCATAGCGCGCCCTCAAATTGTCGCCAACGATCGTCGCCATCTGCCTGTCTCCTTTGCCGGAGATAGGAAAATGGCGCCGCGGGGCACGCGACGCCAATGAGACTTGGCGGGAAGCCGCCGATTAATGCTTATAGATCAGGCATCATAGCCCGGTGCCTGGCGCGATGCCTTGCGCAGCGCCGCTTCCCAGACCAGGTCATAATGGGTGCGCCGCCCTTCGACCGGCTGGCGCTCGCGCGACATCTGGCGCTTCACTTCCGCCTGCGCCTCCTCCGGCGCGATCAGCACATTGTCGCGCCCGACGCTGAGCGAACGAACCTGTGCGATGCAGGCGGATTCGAGCTGATAGATGCCGCTCCACGCCTCGCCCGGAGACGATCCCAACGCCAGCGTGCCATGGTTGCGCAGCAGCATGACCTTGGTATCGCCCAGGTCCGCCACCAGCCGTTCGCGCTCGTCCAGGTTCAGCGCCACGCCCTCATAGTCATGATAGGACAGGCGCGGGATCAGGGCCAGCGCGCGCTGGTTCAAGGGTAGCAGCCCTTCGGCATGGGCCGAAACCGCCATGCCGTCGGCGCTGTGGAAATGGGCGATATAATGGGCATCGTCGCGCGCGCCGTGGATCGCCGAATGGATGACATAGCCAGCATAGTTAATGCCATAGTCGCTCTCCCCGATGACATTGCCGTCGAGATCGACCTTGACCAGGCTGGACGCCGTGATCTCGTCGAACATCAGGCCGAACGGGTTGATCAGGAAATGATGGTCCGGTCCGGGCACGCAGGCGGAAATATGGGTGTAGATGAAATCGTCCCAGCCATAGAGCGCCGAAAGGCGATAGAAGGCGGCGAGATCGACCCGCACCTTCCATTCGGCTTCGCTGATGCCGGTGCGCGAAAAACGATCATCCTTGAGGATGGTGGCCATGGGGAAAGCTCCTTGCGTCAGGATCCGAAACTGGTGTCGAAGGCCTGCGCCACGTCCCGTTTGGGATCGATCAGGCCGGCGCGGCGATAACGGTCGACGATCGCCTGCTCATGGGCGATCACCTTGGCATCGACGGGCTGCGAAATGCGGTTGCTGCGTTCGAAACTGGCGCGGGCGATGTCGATCGGCAGGCCGGTTTCCTTGGCCAGCACGGCGGCGAACTGGTCGGGATGGGCGCGGGCCCAGGCGACCGCCGTCGCCTCACGCTGGAGGAAATCGGCCAGCAGCGCACGCTTGGGCGCGATCGAGGCATCATGGGCGATGTCGATATAAAGCGGCAGGCCGTAATCCTTGGCGTCAGCAACCGCCCGCGCCCCTTCCTTGACCGCGACATTGGTATAGGGGGTCCAGGTCGACCAGGCGTCGATCGATCCACTGTCGAAGGCAGCCTTGGCATCGCCCGGCGGCAGGAAGGTGACCTTGACCTTGTCGGCGGGGATATGCGCCCGCTCCAGCGCCTGGAGCAGCAGGTGATGGCCGATCGATCCGCGCGTGGTGGCGATCGTCCTGCCGACCAGATCCTGGGCAGATCGGATGGGCGAGCCATTTTTCACCAGGATCGCCAGCGCCTCGGCCGCCTGGTTGGCGGGTGCCTGCACCGCGATCGCCTTGACCGGGCTGCCGCTCTGATAGGCGAAGATGAAGGGCGCGTCGGCGGCAAGGCCAAGGTCCGCGGCGCCACCACCGACCGCTTCCAGCAGCGGCTGGGCGGCGGGAAATTCCGACCATTCGACCTTGTAGGAGGCGCCGTCTAGCGCGCCAGAGGCAAGCATCATCGCCTTGACCTGCCCCTTCTGGTTGGCGACGCGCAGCACCGGCACCTGTTCAGTGCGATATTGGGTGACAGCGAAGGCGACACCGGCGGAGGCGATCAGCGCGCCGACGATCAGGATCGATTTCTTGCTCGCCATGTCAGCCCGCGAGCGCGACGTCGACCTTCTCCCGCTCGGCCACCTTGCGGCGGACGACCGGCAGCAGTTCGCGGCCATAGAGGATGGAATCGCCCAGCGGATCGAAACCGCGGATCAGGAAATGATCGATGCCGATGTCATAATAATCGAGCATCGCATCAGCCACCTGTTCGGGCGTGCCGACCAGGCCGGTGGAATTGCCGGCCGCGCCGGTGAGCGCAGCGACGCCGGTCCACAGCCGCTTGTCCTGCCGGTTGGCCCTGGCCGCCTCCAGCAGGCGCAGCGATCCGACATTGGACGGGCGATGGCCGGTCAGCGGAAGTCCGGCGGCGACGCGATTGGCGCGCACCTGCTCCTCAATCTCCGCCGCGCGCTTCCAGGCCGCTTCTTCGGTATCGGCGATCACCGGACGCAGCGACAGCGAGAAGCCGGGATTGCGGCCATGACGGACGGCGGCACGGCGCACCTGGCGTACCGTGTCCTGCACCGCTTCGAGCGTTTCGCCCCAGAGCGCATAGACGTCGGCATGGCGCCCGGCGACCTCGATCGCCTCGGCCGACGAACCGCCGAAGAAAACCGGCAGATTGTCCGGCTTGATCGCGCTGAAGGCCTGACGAATGTCGTAAAAGTCACCCTGATGGTCGAAAGGCTGGGCCGCCGTCCATTCCTGGCGCAGGATGGTCAGATATTCGTCGGTGCGCTGATAGCGCTGCGCCTTGACCGTGCCGGTGTCGCCGTCACGCGCCATTTCCTCGTCGGCGCCACCGGTAATGATATGCACCGCGACCCGCCCGCCCGATAGCTGGTCGAGCGTGGCCAGCTGGCGCGCGGCCACGGTCGGCTGGGTAAAACCGGGCCGATGGGCGACCAGAAAGCCCAGCCTGCTAGTCAGCGCGGCGGCATGGGCCGCGACAATCTGGCTTTCCGGACTGTTGGAGCCGAAGGGGATGAGGACGCGGTCGAAGCCGCCCTCCTCCTGCGCCCTGGCTGCGGCCTCGATATAATCCTTGTCGAGCACGCGGCTGCGCACCGCCGCCTGGGTTTCCGAGCCATTGTTGAAGCCGATATAGCCGATGAACTTGACGCTCATGGGGTCATTCCTTCCCGCTGATCAGATGACGTAGAAGCCGTGGGTGCCGTCCTTTTCGAGCTGGGCGACAAGGCCATATTCCCAATCGAGATAGGCCTGCATCTTCTCGGCCTTGTTGTCGGTGCCCTCATAGGGGCGCTTGTAGCGGCCCTCGGGTCCACGCGGGGCCGGCGCGCCGTCACTGCCGCGTTCCAGCACCACCGCCGACCAGTCGACGGACAGGACATAGACTTCCCAGCCAAGCTGGGCGAGCCAGGAGGCGCTCATGTCGGCACGCGGGCCAAGATCGTCGGTGACGACGATGCGGGCGCCGCGCACCGGGGCATTATGGTCGGTTTCCTGCACCAGCTGGCCGCCCTGCGCATTGCGGAAACCGGGCAGATGCCCCGCCTCATATTCACGCGGCTGGCGCACATCATAGAGATAGAGGGTGCGAGCGGTGTCGGCCTTCAGATGCTCCAGATCGTCCCAGCCGATCCACTTGACCCCGGCGCGGTAGGCGACATCGCGGGCATGGGCACGGGCAGCCTCGATCGCCTTGCCATCGACCTCCGGCGCGGCGCGCACCTGGCCGGTTTCCAGCCCCTGCCCGGCCAGCGTCCAGCCGATCGTGCCGTTGCGCAGCGCATAGACCTTGTTGGGCAGGCCGGCATTGACAAGCGACTGGGTGCCGATGATCGACCGGGTACGGCCGGCGCAATTGACGATGATGGTGGTGTCGGGATCGGGGGCGATTGTGCAGGCGCGCAGCACCAGTTCGGCGCCCGGCACGCTGGTCCCGGTCGGGATGCTCATCGTATGATATTCGTCGTAACGGCGCGCATCGAGGATCGCGATGTCGGCCTTTTCGTCGATCAGCGCCTGCACATCCTCCGCCGCAAGGCTGGGCGTATGGCGGCGATGCTCGACCAGTTCGCCGAACGCCTTGGAGTAACTGTTCACATCCTCGAACAATTCATAACCGGCATCACGCCATGCGCTGAGCCCGCCCTCCAGTTCGCGGACGTCGGTATAGCCAAGCCCCTGCAGCCGCACGGCCGCGCGGCGCGCCAGCCCCTCGCCCGCATCATAGACGATGATCGGCGTGTCGAGCCGGGGGATGCGCCAGCGCGCTTCCTCATCGATGCGGCGCAGCGGGATCTGGGCAGCGAAGAGCGGATGGCCCTGCGCAAAATCATGCTCCTCGCGCACGTCGATCAGGGCGATCTCGTCGCGGGCGATCAGCGCGGTGCGGATATCGGCCGGGGTAGCGACCTCTATGCGGTCCAATATGTCGGTGGTCATGCGTTTCTCGATCTGTCCCAGAGGTTGGGGATGACGCGGTTGGCGTATCCGGAGATGAAGCTTTTGGGCGCGCCGTCGGCGGCGAAGGTCGCGCGCTCGACCGCGCCGATATTGGCGCCATAGACATGGATGCTGACCGACGGGGCGTCGGCCCGGCCGTTGGAGACGCGATGAATGTCGCCGATCCGGGGCGACACGGCATCGACCTCGCCCTCGCGCAATATGTCTGTGCCCTGCGCGACCAGTCCGCCGCCGGGCAGGCGATGGAACCGCTCGACCTGCTCGCTGCCGCGCAGCACGCCGACCAGCCCCCAGACGCCATGGTCGTGGATCGGGGTCGACTGACCCGGCCCCCAGACGAAGCTGACGATGCTGAACCGCTCGCGACTGTCGCAATGAAGCAGATATTGCTGATAGCGATCGGGATCGGGCCGGGCATATTCGGGCGGCAGCCAGTCGTCGCGGGCGATCAACCGGGCAAGCAGGGTGCGGCCGCTTTCCAGCAGCGCCTGTTCGTCGCGGGTGCAGGCGATCAGATCGGCCAAGGCGGTGACGAAACCGCGCAGGCGGCTGGTATCGACCGGCCGGTCGATCGTGGTGACGGCGTTCATTCCGCCGCCTCCGCCTGGCGGGCGAAGGGCACCACACCCTCGCCATGATGGTCGCCGCCCAGATGGGACAGAAGCTGTTCGCGCAGCCGGCCGGCAAGGCCCGCGCGCTCGCCGCGCGCGGCGTGAATGCGCTCCTCCGCGACGATCCGCCCCTTGTCGAGCACCAGCACCCGGTCGGCCAGCGCAATCGCTTCCTCGACATCATGGGTGACGATCAGCACCGCGGGCCTGTGCGTCCGCCAGAGCGAGAGAACCAGTTCATGCATGCGATAGCGGGTCAGCGCGTCGAGGGCGGCAAAGGGCTCATCAAGCAGCAGCAATTGGGGTTCGCGCACCAGCGCGCGGGCGAGCGCAGCGCGCTGCGCTTCCCCACCGGACAGGGTGAGCGGCCAGGCGTCCAGCCGATGGCCAAGGCCGACTTCCTTCAGCGCGGCTTGCGCCCGGTCGCGGATGGCACCGCCTTTCAGGCCCAGCGCGACATTCTTCCAGACCGGTTTCCACGGCAGCAGTCGGGCATCCTGGAACACGACGGCGCGGCTGTCGGGCACCTCCACATCCTGCGCGCCGGCATCGTCCAGCCCGGCGAGGGTGCGCAGCAAGGTGGTCTTGCCCGATCCCGACCGGCCCAGCAGGGCGATGAACTCGCCCGGCGCGATTTCCAGGTCCAGCCCGTCGATGATGCGGTTGGCGCCAAAGCTGCGGGTGAAGTGCTGCAGGCGGACGACCGGTTCGGGATGCGGCTGGTGGGCCGCGCTGTCGATGGTGGAAAAGCCGAGGCGCGCGTCCATGATCAATTCTCCACTATGCTGGGGCGCCAGACGAGGGCGCGGGCTTCGAGGGACCGGACCAGCCAGTCGGCGCCAAGACCGAGAATGGCGTAGACCATGAGGCAGACGACGATGATGTCGGTGCGCATGAAGTCGCGGGCATTGTTGATGAGATAGCCAAGCCCGGCCGAGGCGTTGATCTGTTCCGCCACCACCAGCACCAGGATCGAGATGGACAGGGCGTAGCGCAGCCCGACCAGCAGCGAGGGCAAGGCGGCGGGCAGCACGACATGCCAGACCTGTTCCCAGCGGCTGAGGCCGAAACTCTTGGCGGCATCGAGCAGGCGCGGATCGACGCCGCGAATGCCAGCATAGAGGTTGAGATAGACCGGGAAGATGGTGCCGAAGGCGATCAGCGCGATCTTGGGCGTCTCGCCAATACCGAACCAGACGATGAACAGCGGCGTCAGCGCCAGTGCGGGAATGGTCCGCTTGATCTGCATCAGCGGGTCGATCGCCAGTTCCGCGCCGCGCGAGAGGCCCGCTGCCAGCCCCAGCGCCAGCCCCAGGCCGACGCCGATCAGCAGGCCGACCGCGACGCGGGCGAAGGAGACGAGCAGGTTGGAGGGCAGTTCGCCGCTCAGCACCATTTGGATCAGCGTGCCGATCACGGCAGAGGGCGCGGCCAGCGTCCGTTCGGGGATGAGGCCGGTGCGCGAGCCCAGTTCCCACAGCAAAAGTAACAGCAAAGGTGACAACCATCGACCGCCGAAGCGGGCGAGGGAGAAGCGGCGTCTGGCGCGCTGCGGCGGCGTGTCGCCCCTTATTGCCAATGCGGTCATGTCCATCCGTCATGCTGGTGAAGTCGCCTTCATCCAACATCAATTCTCTACTCATTCAATTGAGTTTTATCTGACAGGTCTATGAGGGAAAATCATAGGTGGTCATTCGCCCACGATTCCGGGCGTTTCGGCGCGCGACGGGCGGGATAGCTTTTCCTGCCCCCGGACAAACTCTACTATTTTGATTGATATATTGCCATGGATCATAAGCACAGGCCCGTGCCCGGCATCGGATCGGCCCCCTTTTCATCATCAGAAGGATATGCCGTGCCGGTCAATCTGCCGACCAATCTCCTGCGCAGTTTCGTCGCGATCGTCGACACCGGGTCGATGCTCAATGCGTCGGAACAGGTGTTCGTCACCCAGTCCGCCCTCAGCCTGCAGATCAAGCGGCTGGAGGAACTGGTCCAGCAGTCGCTGTTCCTGCGCGAAGGCCGGCGCCTGCACCTGACCGCGGCGGGCGAGGTGCTGCTCGACTATGCGCGCCGGGTGCTGAGCCTGCATGACGAGGCGGTGGCGGCGGTCAGTGCCGGGCGCTTCGCCGGCCCGGCGCGGATCGGCATGGTACAGGATTTTGCCGACAGCCTGCTTTCCGGCCTGCTCTCCCGCTTTGCCGAACTGCACCCGGACGCGCAAATCTATGCGCGGGTCGCGGGCACGGCCGAGTTGCAGGCGCTGCTCGACCGCCGCGAACTGGATATCTTGCTGGGCTTTGCCGCCCCCAATGACGGTAGCGCAGTCACGGTGGCGCCGATGAGCTGGTATGGCACGGCCGAACTGGTCGATCGCGACACCATCCCGCTGGCGGTGCTGGAGGAGCCGTGCCGTTTCCGCGAGGCGGCGATCCGCGCGCTGGAGGATATGGGGCTGCAATGGCGGATTGCGGTCGAGACGCCCAACCTCGCCACGCTGCGCGCCGCGGTGGCCGCAGGCCTCGGCATCACCGCGCGGACCCATTTATTCCAGGATGACATGACAGTGCTGGAGCATGAGCGGCTGCCCACCCTGCCCCGCGTCGCCGCGATCCTGCGCACCAGCGACAAGCTGGATCGCGCCGCGCACCGGCTGGCGGAACTGGCGCGCGAGACGGTGACCGGGCTTTAGATCGGAATGATGTAGACTGATCCACTGCGTCATTGCGAGCGCAGCGAAGCAATCCAACATCGCTCGGGTGGATTGCTTCACTTCGTTCGCAATGACGTTTCAAGGGCAAGCCATCGCTCTTTTACGGCCGTCTTCCAGACCTCAGTAGCCGCGCGCCGGATCGACGATGTCGGACGGCGCCTCGCCCCGGACGAAGCGGGTCAGATCGTCCTGGATCTTTTCCAGCAGGCGATGGCGTACCAGTTGGTAATTGCTGGAAATATGCGGGGTCAGCCGCACCCTGGGATGGGTGTAGAGGACATGGCCCTCGGGCAGCGGTTCGGGGTCGGTGACGTCGAGCGTCGCAAAACCCAGCCGGCCATCATCCAGCGCCCGCACCAAAGCCGCCTGATCGACCACCGATCCGCGCGCGACGTTGATGAGGTGCGCGCCCGGCCGCACCCGCGCCAGCAGTGCATCGTCAACCAGATGGCGGGTCTGGGCAGTGGCGGGGACGGCGAGCAATATATGATCCGCCTCCTCCACCAAAGTCCCGACATCGCCGACCAGTTGCACGCCCGGCACGCTGGGTTGCGCGCCGGATCGCCGCACGCCGATCACCTGCGCGCCCAGCGCCAGGCCGCGTCGTGCGACCGCCGCGCCGATCGCGCCCATGCCGATGATGCCGATGGTCGTGCCCGACACCCGGCCCAGTTGCGCCGGCCCCCATTGTGCCCGCGAACGGACGGTGACGGCGTCCAGATTCTTGGCATGGGCATAGATGGCGGCGATCGCATAATCGGCGATCTCCTCCGACGCGACGCCGCGGCCACAGGTGACGAGCGGCGCGTCAAGCAGCCAGTCGGGATAGAAATCGACCCCGACCGAAGCGCTGTAGACCCATTTGAGGCGCCCCGGCCAGGGTGCGGGACGACGCACCTCCGGCGCGCGCCAGGCCGGCGACGGGCGGATCAGCAATATGTCGGCCTCGTCGGCGGCGCTCCAGGGCGCGTCCTCGGCAACGTCAATCAGCACGGGGGCGGACGGATGACGGGCCAGACTCCGGTTGAAATCCGGCTCCATCTGGCTGGCGATGATCAGGGACATGGGCTCAATTCCCCAGCGCCGCGCGACCAGCGGCAATCAGGATGGTGTCGGTCTGCGGCGAATGGATACGGCTGCACAGCACGTCGCGATAATGGCGCTCCAGCGGATTATGGCGGCTGATGCCGGGATTGCCGGTCAGCTCCAGCCCGATCTCGACCGCGCGGATGGCGTTGGCGGTGGCGACATATTTGATCGCATTGGCCTCGACCGCCGGCGGCGGATCGCCCGCGTCGATCCGCGCCGCCGCGTCGCGCACCAGCGTGCGGTTGACCTGCAACAGCGCCTCGATCTCGCCGAACTTCTCCTGCACGCGCGGCAGGGTGGCGAGCGATGCGCCGAGGTTGCTCGGCACCCGATCGTTGAGATAGGCGCGCAGCCAGTCGCGCGCGGCGCGCGCCACCCCGTCATAGATGACCGAGATGGAGAGCGCATTCCACAGCGTCTGGACCGGATCGGGCGCGCCCCATTCCTCCGGCCGGCGAATATCGACCGCATGGTCGGCCGGCGTCGGCGTATCGGTGAAATGAACCGCATGGCTGACCGTCGCGCGCATGCCCAGATGATCCCAGGCCGGCTCGATCTCCACCCCCGGACTACCGGCGCGGACCAGGAAATTGCCGACGCGTGGGGAATCCTCGTCGGTCTTGGCCCAGACCGCATACCAGTCCAGCCCGGTCGATCCGGTCGAGTAGATCTTCGTGCCGCTGATCGCCCAGCCATGGGCCGTGCGCCGCGCGATCGTGGCAGGCAGGCCACCGCGCACGGGCGTGCCCAGTTCCGGTTCGACCCGCAGCCCGCCGATCAGGCCCCGGCCCGCGACCGCATCGCGCGCCAGCGTCTCATAGATGTCCGCCGGCCAGCCGCGCGTCCGGTTGGGCGTGGCGTGATAATGATAGGTCATGAACAGGATCAGCGCGGTCGAAGGATCGCCCTTCGCCACCGCCGCCAGCACCCGAAGCGCTTCGGAAACCGACGCACCGCGCCCGCCATGCGTGCGTGGCACGGTCAGCGCGATCAGCCCCTGTTGCGCCAATATGTCGAAATTGGCGCGGGGAAATTCGGCGCTGCGGTCATATTGTTCCGCATTCGCCGCGAGCAACCGGGTCAGCCGGTCGAGCTTGTCGGCCGGCACCTGCTCTTCGGGCGGCTGCGGCTGCACGGATATTGCCTGGCTCGCCATGATATCAGCCTCTCTTGGGAATGGCGTCATTGAAGCGGGCATCCCATAGCGGGCGGACATCCACCCGCTTGGGAACCAGCCCGGCCTTGAAGAAGACGTCGGCGACCTGCTGCTGCGATCCGATCGCCTCGGGCGTGACCGGGCGCAGTTCATAGGTCGCGCTCTTGCGACGGAACTGGTCGAGCACATAGTCGCGCGGCACGCCGATATCCTGGGCGACGATGCCGGCCCACTCGTTCTGATGCGCCGCCGCCCAGCCGAAGCCCTGCTGCACCAGCGCCAGATATTCGCGGATGATCGCCGCCTTGTCGGGATCGGCCAGTGCATCGACATGGGCGGAAACGAGATAATTGCCCGAGAGAATGCCATCGGCGGTGCGCAATATCCGCGCGCCCTCGGTCGCGATCGCCCGCTGGATCGGAAAGCCATAGATCGCCCAGGCATCGAGCGCCCCTTGCGAGAAGGCGGCGGCGCCATCGGACACGCCCATCGCGACCGGGGTGATGTCGTCCCAGCTCAGACCGACCTCCTCCAGCATCCGGATCAGGAAATATTGGGCGGTGGTAGCGCGGACATAGCCGACGCGCTTGCCCTTGAGGTCGGCGATGGAGCGCGCGCTCGATCCCTTCGGAACCAGCACCACCTGATTGTTGACGTCGCCATGGGCGACCGCGATCTGGCGGAAGCTCTGGATGGTCGACGCGGCGGCGAAAATCGGCGGGATCTCGCTCATCCCGCCATAGTCGAGCGATCCGCCATTGAGCGCCTCGACCACGAGATGGCCGGACTGGAACTCGCTATAGACAAGGTCAAAGTCCTTGGGCTGGATGCCGGCCGCCTTGAACAGCAGCCGCGTGTCCCCGTCGCCCTTGCCGGTGATCGACACCCGCAATTTGGGCCGGCCCTCGCCAGCGCTGCCGCAGGCGGTGAGCAGCAGGCTGCCCGCCGCCGCGCCCAGCAGATTGCGTCTGGACAACATCTCAGCGACCGCCGCTCGTTTCTCGCACGCCTGCTGCGCTCGGGCCGCATCCGAACAAGATTACCGTCGGATCGCGCAGCAAGTCGCGCCGGGCCGCCGCCCTGAACCGGGCCAGCCTATCCGTCCACCGCTGCGTCCACCCCATGATATCCAAGTCCTCGTCTGATATGAGAGGACTTTATCTGCCAATTAAGTAGAGATATGTCTGTCAAGCTTTGCTGGGCCGCTTATTAGAAACGCTTGACCTTCATCGGGCGGCGGCGGCCACCTCAATTGGCGATATAATAGTCCTTCGGGAAATCCTGGCCCGCATAAGCCTTGCGCATGGTCCAGGGCTGGGCCGGCGCGGTCCAGTAGCTGTCGGAGGCAGGCAGGCCGAGCGCCAGCAGGCTTTCCGAAGTGATATACATGCTGCCGGCGTTGGAATAGACGTCACCCAGACTCGGCTGGTGCCGGGCGAAGCCGATCGTCAGGAAGCCATTGGCATCGAAATTGCTGGGATCGACGAAGATACGGCGCTGGGTTGCCATGGTCGCGGCGCGCACCTGGCCCTCGGGCAGCTTGGCATGGAGCAGTTTGCGCCAGGCAAGATAGGCGAGCGGCTGGTGAACGGCGGTGCGATAGGTCAGCGAACGGCCGACCGGCGGGAAGGCGCCATCCGGGCCGATCATCCGCTCCAGCGCCTCGCCAAAACGCTGCATCCGCTGGATCTGGATGGCGAGCCGCTCCTTGGGATCGAGCGCGTTGAAGCGCGCATTGCAGCGGACCAGCACGTCCCAAATCTGGGTCAGCATCGGGTGGATGACATAGCTGTTATACATGTCGAAATGGAAATGCTCGCCGTCGGCATACCAGCCGTCGCCGACATACCATTCGCTGAATTTGCGCAGCGCCAGGTCGACCCGGATCGGATCCCATTGCGCCCCGACCGACAGCAGGAACACCTCGTTCATCGCCGCAAACAGCAGCCAGTTGGTATAGGGCGGCGCGACCCGGCGCAGCCCCTGTATCTCCTTGATGATCCGGTCCTTGGTTGTCCGGTCGAGCGGCTCCCACAATGTCTGCGGCGCGCGCAGCAGGGCGCTGGTAAAATAGGCGGAATCGACCAGCGGCTGCCCCTCCGCCTGCCAGAGCAGATAGTCGGGACTCTTGGGATCGACGCTGTGGGCATAGCTCGCCAGCGCCTGATCGCGCAGCCGGGCGCGCAGTCGCCCTTCCGCGCCATCGGTATCGGGCAGCGCAAGCCAGGGCGCAATGCCGTCGATCAGCCGGCCAAAGGCTTCCAGAAAGGCGACCTTGGGATTGCGGCCATCCCAGGTCGGGCTGAGTTCGGGCTTCCACTGCGCCTGCAACTGCCCCCTGGCCATGCGCGACAGCACGGGGCTGGCCATGCGTTCGAGCAGCGCCAGGGCATAGCTGCGGTCGTCCGCATCGGCGGCGACCGGCGCGGCCTCCCCGGCGTTGGCAAGCGAGGGCATGGCGGCGAAAGCGGCAGTGCCGGTCGCCATGCCGGTCAGGATCGCGCGACGGTCGATATGGCTGGTCATGATCAATCCTTGGGCGGGGTGAAGTCGAGCGACTGGCCGGCGGCATAGGCATCCCAGGCGGCACGGGTGGAAAAGCCACCCTCCCCCTTGTTCCAGGCACTGCCGGAATAATAGACGAAGGGCTGACCCGGCTTGACCGTCAGCAGGATGAGTTGATTGTCGGCATCCGCGCGGATATCGGCGATCTGTGCCGGATCGACCCGCAATGCCAGCGCCATCCGGCCATGCGCACCATCTTCCGGCCCCCACCAGCTGATCAGGCCACCGGCACGATCGACGGTCAGGTCACCCGCCCCCTGCCCCGTGGTGCGCTTGCCGATACCGATGCCGACCGTCAGCGGCGTCGCCTTGTCCGATCCTATGGTCGAGACCAGCCGGGTGAAATGGGTACCAAGCGGAAGGGTAAAGCGGCGCGTTTCCCATACCTTGCGATCGACATCGACTGGCCAGGGCGCATAATCGACGCTGAAGTCGGCGACCTGTCCGCCCGATTTCAGGATATGGGCACGAACATAGTTGCGCGACGTCCACAGCTTGTTGTCATGCCAGATGCCAAGGCCGCCCGCGCCGCGCGTGGTGCCGACATTGTAGAAGTCCAGCCCCTCGCCATGATAGCCATGCTGGTCGCCGCTGCGTAGCTGGCGATCGGCGAAGGGCCAGGCGACATTCTTGCCCCAACTGTCGATCCCCGATCCCGATGGCGGCTCGGCCGCCTCCAGCGCATGGCCATAGATGCGATGGGCGGTCTTGTCATTTTCCCACAGCAGGTCGTCATAGCGATAGGATGCAACCAGTGCGACGGCGGCCGCCACCTGGCTGGGCGGTGGCGGCAGGCGTTTCTCGACCGGCAGACGATCGCCCGCCCCATCGCCCTGCGCCAGGGCCGCGCCGACGCAAAGACCGATCGCCACCAATCCGATCGACAGATAGGGCGTCCGGATCCGGCGTGACGATGCTGTTGGCTGGGGGCGGTTCACCACAGGCTCCTCTCGATTATTTGTATGATAAGCTGATAAATCATCGAATCAAACTTGCCAAGCCCTTGCTCACATTGCCGCAGGCTGGCAGGCTCGAAAAAGAATATTCACTGGAACGACATCATGGCCAAAGCCGCCTCACTCGCCGACATGCTCTACACCAAGCTGGAAGAGGATATCCTGTCCGGCCGCATCCCGCCCGGATCGCGCCTGCCCGCGCAAAAGGACATTGCCGAGCAGGAAAATGTCAGCCGCACCGTGGTCCGCGAAGCGGTCGCCCGGCTGGAGGCACAGGGCTTTGCCGTCGCCCGCCAGGGATCGGGCGTGTTCGTGTCAGATGCCGCGCGCTACCGCGCCTTTCAGGTCACCAAGGATGAATTGTCCGAGCTATCGGACGTGATCAAATTGCTGGAAATGCGCCTGGCGATCGAGACCGAAATGGCCGGTCTTGCGGCTGCCCGCCGCACGAACGAAGATATTTCGGCGATGCGCGACGCACTACGCCACATCCGCGAGGCCGAGGATCCGGCCGTCGCTGCCACAGCCGACAGCCAGTTCCACATGGCGATCGCCCGCGCGACCCGGAATGATTATTACGCCCGCTTCGTCGAATTTCTGGGCGTCCGCCTAGTGCCGCCAAGCAGCCTCTACCTCAAATATCAGCCAGAAAGATCGCACGACGCCTATACCCACAAGGTCAGCGACGAGCATGACGCGGTGCTTGACGCCATCGTCCGCATGGACATCGAAAAGGCGCGCCATGCCGCCCGCCATCACATGCAGGAAAGCCTTTTGCGCCATTCCGAACTCAACGACCTGATCAGCCGGGACGAATGATTGCATGACTAAAGTCTGACAATTGACATCCTCCTCAAAGTTGTATGATAACCTGATCAACACGATCAGAGTCGTGATGAGGGAGGATGGATATGAACAAGGCGTTTCCGTGCGTCGCCATGTCGGTGAGCATGCTGGCCATGATTGCGGCCTCGGCCCCCGCACTGGCCCAGGCAGAACCCCAGCCGACACCCCAGGCCGATGCATCACAGGGTGAAGCCACCACCGCCGACATCGTCGTCACCGGCTTTCGCGGCAGCCTGCAAAAGGGGATCGAACTGAAGCGCGAAGCCGTGGGCGTGCGCGACTCCATCGTTGCCGAGGACATCGGCAAATTCCCGGAGGCCAATGTCGCGGATTCCCTGCAGCGTATTCCGGGCGTGTTCCTCAGCCGCGACGGTGCATCGAACGAGGGCCAGCGCATCAGCATCCGCGGCCTGGGATCGGAATTCACCGTCACCACCATCAACGGCGCGCCGGTGCGCACGACATCGTCACAGAATGTCGGCAGTTCGACCCGCGACTTCAATTATGACGTCTTCCCATCCGAACTGTTCGGCCGTGTCGATGTCTACAAGACCCCGCTCGCCAATCTGGAAGAAGGCGGCATCGGCGGCAATGTCGACCTGCAGACGCCCCGCCCCTTCGACAGCAAGGACCGGGTCATCCGCTATACCGCCCAGGCCAATTACAACACCCAGTCGAAGAAGTGGCAGCCGCGCGGATCGCTGCTGCTGAGCGACACATGGGGCGACTTCGGTGTGTTGCTGGGCGCGGCCTATGCCAAGAATGTCAATGAACGGTCCGGCTTCCAGTCGACCGGCGGCTATAACAGCTCGGTTATCGGTTCGCGTGCCTATGCCGGCCCGACCACGACCGGCGGCCCGTTCCAGTTCCAGCTCGACCTCGACAATCCGCTGGCCAATTATGGATCGCTGACCCGTGACCAGGTGGCCAATGCCTATATGCCGCGCTTCTATCGCGTCTTCACCTCGAACAATGAGCGTGAGCGGCTGGGCCTGGTCGGGTCGCTGCAATATAAGTCGGATCGGCTGGAACTGAGCGCCGACGGCATCTTCTCGCAGCTCAAGGATCAGGCGGACGAGTTCACCTTCGGCGTCGCAGTGCGCAACTCCCGCACCGTGCCGGGGTCGACCAGCGCACCGGGCACCGGCACCAATTCGGGCCTGATCCCGCTCGACGTGAAGATCGACGAATATAATAATCTCTACGGCACGTTCGGGAACAGCAGCTTCATCAACGAGAATTTCTTCCGCAATGCCCGCACCCGCTTCAAATATGGCATCATCCGGGGCGTCTATGACTTCACCGACAATCTGAAATTGTCGGCCCAGGCCAATCTGAGCGAGAGCAACGCCCGCTACACCGCCAACCGGATCGTCAGCAACATCTATGGCGTGACCAGCACCTTCGACCCGACCGGCAATGTCACCTATCCGACCATCAGCTCGCCGGTCGATTTCACCGATCCGTCAAACTACACCACGCCGACACTGGGCTTCTCGCTCAACCGCGAGATCGACAAGCAGAAGACGGCACGCGCCGTCCTCGACTGGTCGCTGCTGGACGATGGCGAACGCCGGTTCGCACTCAAGATCGGCGGCAGCTATGTGAATACGGGCAAGCGCATCTCGACCCAGGACGGCAGCAGCATCGCGGCCGGCAAGCTGGCCGGCCTCGACGTCTTTTCCTACATGGATCCCTATATCCAATATGGCGCGATCCGCGACGGCGGCAATTCGGGCTATCCGTCCCAATTTGCGAGCTTCCCGCGCTCCTTCGTGATGGACTATCTCGACGCCAACGGCGCGAACGAAGCGGCCAAGGTCAATCTCAACGCTGCCTTCAACGCGAAGGAAATCGTCAAGACGGCCTTCTTCGAGAGCAATTTCGCCCTGCCGCTGTTCGGCAAGGAACTGCGTGGCTATGCCGGTCTGCGCTATTCCGACACCCGCACCATCATCAACAATTATCAGAGCGCGGGCGCCGGCGTCTTCCTGCCGCAGCGGCGCGAGGGCGGCTATGAAAACTGGCTGCCATCGGCCAGCCTGGCCTATGACCTGACGTCCAATCTGCTGCTGCGTGCGTCAGCCGGCAAGACGATCACCCGTGCGGCGCTGACCGCCATTGCCGGCGGCACCATCGTGCCCAACGTCTTCAATCCCGACGTCACGGTCGGCAATCCCAATTTGCGGCCCCAGGTCGCGACCCAATATGACGCCGGCGTCGAATGGTATTTCGCCCCCGGCGCGCTGCTGAGCGTCGGCGCGTTCAAGAAGGACATTACCGATCGCGCAACCGCGGTGCAGGACTTCGTCACCTTCGGCTCGCTCGGCCTGCCGTCGAGCGCGTTCAACACGACCTCGCTGGGCTTCCCCAGCGGCACCATCCCGGATGATTTCCTGATCCGCCGGACCCAATATATCAATCAGGGCCAGTTGAAGCTGAAGGGGCTGGAATTTGCCTATCAGCAGAATTTCACCTTCCTGCCCAAGCCGTTCGACGGGCTTGGCTTCACCGGCAGCCTGACGCTAATCGACCAGAAGGGCGATGATTTCGTCACCACCGAAGGAACGCGCGTGCCGATCTCCTTCGTGCCGGAATATAGCTACAGCGCGACGCTCTTCTACGAAAAGGGCCCGTTCGCGATCCGCGGTTCCTATAATTACCGCGCCAAGACCGGCATCACCTCGCAAAATACCGGCAACGACCAGATCCCCTATACCGCGCCGCAGGGCTTCCTCGACGGGACGATCAGCTACCGGTTCAGCGATGCGCTGGAGGTGCGCGTCGATGCGCTGAACATCACCAACGAGAATGTGTACATCTATTATCAGGATCCGGACGGACCGAAGGGCAATGGCCAGTCGCGGCGCGACAACAGCTTCTTCAACGGCACCACCATTTCGCTCGGCATTCGCGGCAAATTCTGACCCCTCCCCCCTTGGGCACCGGGGACTGCACGCCCCGGTGCCCATCTTTTCGTGAGACGATCATGACCATGCCGCATCCCGCCCCGGATAATATCGATGATGCTATTGCCGGCGCCAGCGATCGGGCCAGCCGCTATCGCTGGATGATCTGCGGGCTGCTGTTCGCGGCGACCGCGATCAACTATGTCGACCGACAGATGATCGGCGTGCTCAAGCCCGTGTTGCAGGCCGAACTGGGCTGGCGCGAAAGCGACTATGCCAATATCGTCTTCTGGTTCCAGTGCGCCTATGCACTCGGTTTCCTGGCGATGGGCCGCTTCATGGACCGGGTCGGCGCGCGGATCGGCTATGCCGCCGCCTTCACCTTCTGGACGCTCGCTCATGCTGCCCATGGCCTGGTCAGCGGCATCGCCCAGTTCATCGCCGTCCGCTTTGCCCTGGGCATTGGCGAGGCGGGCAATTTCCCGGCCGGCCTGAAGGTCGTGGCCGAATGGTTTCCCCAGAAAGAACGGGCGCTGGCGATCGGCCTGTTCAACGCCGGCGCCAATGTCGGCGCGATCGCCACGCCGCTGATCGTGCCCGCCATCACCATCGCCTATGGCTGGCGCGCCGCCTTCATCGTCACCGGTCTCGCCAGCCTGATATGGGTGGCGGCCTGGCTGCTCCTCTATCGCCGGCCAGAGGATCATGCGCGCGTATCCCCCGGTGAACTCGCCTATATCCGCAGCGATCCGGTGCGCGCCAGCGCGCCCATATCCTGGTCGCGCCTGTTCACCATCCGCCAGACCTGGGCCTATGCGCTGCCCAAATTCTGTATCGATCCGATCTGGTGGATGTTCCTCTTCTGGCTGCCCGATTTCCTCGGCAAGCGCTACGGCCTCGACCTCAAGAGCTTCGGCCCGCCGCTGGTCGTCATCTATCTGATGTCGGACGCCGGCAGCGTGCTGGGCGGATGGGCATCGTCGCGGCTGATCGCGCGGGGCTGGAGCGTCAATGCAGCACGCAAGGCGACATTGCTGGCGTGTGCGCTGGCGGTGTTGCCAGTGGTGACCGTCCAGTCAATCGACAATCTCTGGGCGGCGGTGCTGCTGATCGGCCTTGCGACCGCCGGGCACCAGGCCTTTTCCGCCAATATCCTGACCCTGCCGTCCGACCTGTTCCCGCGCGCCGCCGTGGGATCGGTGGTCGGCATCGGCGGCACGGCCGGCGCGATCGGCGGCATGCTGATCGCCCAGTTCGTCGGCTATGTGCTGGACATGACCGGCAGCTATGCCCTGATCTTCGCCGTCGCCGGCAGCGCCTATCTGGTGGCGCTGGCGCTGCTCCACATCATCAGTCCCCGTCTCTTGCCTACTGGAGAGCTTGCATCATGACCTTCCGCTCCTTCGCGCCGATCATGCTGGCCTGCGCCATCGCCGCGCCGGCCCATGCCGCCCAGCCAGCCCGCATGCCGATCGAGGCGGCGGTGAAGCTGGCCGACTGGCAATTGGCGCGGCTCGACGATCTGTCGCACATTCCCAGCGCCACCGACGAGACGCGCAAGACGCGCGGCTGGGAACAGGCGGTGTTCTGGGTTGGCATGACCGCCCTCGCCGACGCCGGCGCGCCACCCCGGATCAAGGAGGCGATCATGGCGATGGGCCAGCGCAATGGCTGGAAGCCGGGCGACAATCTCTATTTCGCCGACGACCAGGCGATCGCCCAGGCCTATCTCTGGGCCGTGGCCCATGGCGCTGGCAAGGATGCGCTGGCGCCGACCCGCGCCGCGTTCGACACGGTGGTCGACAAGCCGGCGGTCACCACCCTTGCCTTCGCCATCCCGCCCCAGGGCTATGGCGCGACCGAATGTCTCAAGCGCTGGTGCTGGTGCGATGCGCTGTTCATGGCGCCGCCCGCCTTTGTCGAACTGTCGCGCCAGACCGGCGATGATCGCTATATGCGCTTTGCGATGAAGGAATTCTGGGCAACCACCGACTTCCTGTTCGACCCCGCCGAGCATCTCTATTATCGCGACAGCCGCTTCTTCGAGCGACGCGACGATAAGGGGCGCAAGCAGTTCTGGAGCCGGGGCAATGGCTGGGTGTTCGGCGGCATCGCCCGCGTCCTCCCGCTGCTGGCGCAGGACAGCCCCGACCGCAGCCGGATGGAAGCGCTGTTCAAGGAGATGGCGGCGAAGATCAAGATGCTGCAGAAGCCCGACGGCTATTGGGCGCCCTCGCTGCTGGCACCGGAAAATGCGCCGCCCGAAACCAGCGGCACCGCCTTCTACACTTATGGCCTTGCCTGGGGGATCAAGGCCGGGCTGCTGCCCCGCGCCGAATATGAGCCGGTGGTGCGCAAGGGCTGGGCCGCGCTGCAAAAGGCGATCCAACCCGACGGCCGACTGGGCTGGGTCCAGCAGGTTGGCGACCGGCCTGACAAGGTGGCCGCCAGCGACACCCAATATTATGGCGTCGGCGCCTTCCTGATGGCGGCGACTGCGGTGGCCGCGCTCGATGCGCAACGCTGACGCGCGGGAGGATCAGCGGCATGTTCGAAAAAACCTATTACGCCACCCATCCGGCGATGATGGACGGTGCCAGCAATGAGGATCTGCGCGACCGGCATCTGGTATCAGGCCTGTTCCGCGCGGGTGAAATCAGCCTCACCTACTCCCATGGTGAGCGCTTCATCATTGGCGGCGCGGTGCCGGGCGCGGGGACGCTGGACCTGCCATGCCAGACCGAACCGGAAAGTGCGGCCGGCCATCCGCTGCTGGAACGACGCGAGATGAGCGTCGTCAATATCGGCAAGGGCGACGGCAAGGTCCGCGTCGATGGCACCGACCACAGGCTCGCCCGCTATGAGGCGCTCTATATTCCCATGGGGTCACAGGCGGTCAGCTTCAGCGGTGAAGGCGCGCGTTTCTATCTGCTCAGCGTCCCGGCTCATGCTGCCTTTCCGCTACGCAAATTGTCGCAGGCGGATAGCAACCCGATGCAGCGGGGCAGCCTGGAAACGTCCAACGAGCGAACCATCTATCAGTTGATCCTGCCCCATCTGTGCCAGAGCGCGTCGCTGTGCCTGGGCCTCACCCGGCTGGAGCCCGGTAGCGTCTGGAATACGATGCCGCCCCATGTCCATGAGCGGCGATCGGAAATCTATCTCTATTTCGATCTGGAAGATGAGGATAGAATCTTCCACTATATGGGCCAGCCGGACGCATTGCGGCACATCGTGATGGAGAATGAGGACGTCGTGATCTCGCCGCCCTGGTCGGTGCATATGGGCGCGGGCACCCGCAACTACAGCTTCATCTGGGCCATGGCCGGCGAAAATCTCGATTATGAGGACATGGACGTCCTCGATATCTGCCAGTTGAAATAAGGGGATGGCAATGCACGGACGGATCTGGACCCTGGCGGCGGTCAGCACAGTGGCGCTGGCGGGCGGCACGCTGGCGCAGGGCGGGCCGCCGAAGGTGCAGCCCGTGCAGGTCGATCCTGCCCGGCCCGACTGGGAAAATCCCGCCATCTTCGCAATCGGCAAGCTGCCCGCCCGCGCCACCGCCTTTCCGTTCGAGAGCCGGGACCGCGCGCTGGCCGGCCATCGCACCCAATCGGACCGCTTCCTGTCGCTGAACGGGGAATGGAAATTCGCCTTTTCGCCCGATACCGACACGTTGCCCACCGGGTTCGAGCGGCCCGATTTCGACGTGTCAGGCTGGAAATCGATCAAGGTGCCGGCCGACTGGCAGGCGGAGGGCTATGACCAGGCCCGCTACAATAATATAACTTACCCCTTCCCCGCCAACCGGCCGCTGATCCCCCATGCGACCAATCCGGTCGGTTCCTATCGCCGCGACATCGACCTGCCGACTGGCTGGAACGGGAAGGATGTCGTGCTGCATATCGGGGCGGCGGGTTCAGCCTATTATGTCTGGGTCAACGGCCAGAAGGTCGGCTATTCCGAAGACAGCAAGCTGCCGTCGGAATTCGACGTCACTCGCTTCGTCCGTCCCGGCCGCAACAGCATCTCCATCCAGATATTCCGCTGGTCGGACGGCTCCTATCTGGAGGATCAGGATTTCTGGCGCGTGTCGGGTATCGAGCGTGAGGTGTTCCTGATGGCCGCGCCCAGGACGCGCATCCGCGACTTCTTCGCCCATGCCGGCTTCGACAATAAGACGGGCGCTGGCAAGCTTGCGGTCGATGTCGCGGTGACGCCGGGGGCCGCGACCAGCGCCCGCTATGTCCTGATGGACGGCGATCGCACCGTGATCGAAGGCCGCCAGCCGGTTGCGACAGGCCAGGCCGAACGCAGCGTGACACTGACCGGCCTGGTCGACAAGGTGAAGCCATGGACGGCCGAGACGCCCAATCTCTACATGCTGCTGGTCGAACTCTATGATGCGCAGGGGCGGATCATCCAGTCCAGCTATGCGCGGATCGGCTTCCGTACCGTGGCGATGCAGAATGGCGTCGTGACAGTGAACGGCAAGCCGATCACCATTCGCGGCGTCAACCGCCACGAACATGATCCCGAAACCTTCCACGTCATCTCGCTGGAATCGATGGAGCGCGACATCCAGCTGATGAAGCGCAATAATATCAATGCGATCCGTACGTCGCACTACCCCAATGATCCGCGCCTCTACGAGCTTGCCGATCGCTATGGCCTCTATGTCATGGACGAGGCGAATATCGAGAGCCACGCCTATATGGACTATGCCAACAAGCATGGCGAACGGCGCGCCGAATTCCAGATCGGCTTCGACCCGACCTGGAAGGATGCCCATGTCAGCCGCGTAGCCAACATGGTGGAGCGCGACAAGAACCATCCCTCGATCCTTTTCTGGTCGCTGGGCAATGAAGCAGGGATCGGCCCCAATTTCGCCGCCGCCGCGGCCGCCGCCAAGGCGCGCGATCCCGATCGCCTGATCAGCTATCTGGGCTGGGGCACATGGGACGGGATCGGCGATCACCGCCCCAATGACTATGCCGACATCTATGCGCCCATGTATGATCCGGTCGCCAAGCTGGTCGACTATGCCACCAACTGGAATTTCCGGCAGCCGATGATCCAGTGCGAATATGCCCATATGATGGGCAATTCGGGTGGCAATCTGAAGGATTATTGGGACGCGATCTACGCCCATCCCGACAAGCTGCAGGGCGGCTTCATCTGGGACTGGGTCGACCAGTCCATGTATCGCTACACCAAGGACGGACGGCGTTATTGGGGTGATGGCGGCGAATATGGCCCCAATCCGGGCGGCGACATCGAATTTGGCGACGGCCTGCTCCAGTCCGACCGCACCCCCAATCCCGCCCTCTACGAACTGCGCAAAGTCTACGCGCCGGTCCAGTTCGACGGCTTCGATCCGGCGAGCGGCCGCCTGACCGTGCGCAACCGGCATGACTTTATCGACCTGTCGGGCTTCAGCTTCGACTGGGCACTGCTGGAGGATGGCGTGGAGATTGCGCGTGAGTCGCTCGCCGCGCCCAATGTTCCCGCCCATGGCGCGGCTGCAATGACGCTGCCGATCGCAACCATGCCGCGCCGGGCCGGGTCGGAATATTTCGTGACGATCAGCGCCCGCGCAAAAGCTGGGACCATCCCCGCCGTGGAAACTAATGCGCTGGTCGGGTGGGAACAGTTTGCCCTGCAACAGGACACACCTGCCCTGCCCGCCGCCGCCAGCGGCTCCGTTGCTATCAGCGACAAGGGCGGCGCGATCAGCCTCAACGCCGGTGACGCAGCGCTGGTGATCGACCGGGCGAGCGGCCTGGTCCGTTCCTACAGCAAGGGCGGCCGGATGCTGGCACAGGGTGGCGCGCCGCATTTCTGGCGCGCGGTGACCGACAATGACCTTGGCATCGGCACCGACAAGCAATTCGCGATCTGGAAGGGGATGAGCGAGCAGCGCAAGGTCAGCGCGATCCGCCTGACGCTCCAGACCGACGGCAGCCGCGCCGTCGAGGTCGACTATAAACTGGGCGATGGCGCGGCCAGCTTCACCAGCATCTACCGCATGGCCGGCGACGGTTCGGTGACCGTCTCCGGCAGCTTCACCCCTGCCAAACCAAACCTGCCGCCGCCCTTCCGCATCGGCCTGGTCTTCAGCTTTCCCTCCGATCTCGATACAGTCGAATGGTATGGCCGCGGCCCGCATGAAAGCTATGTCGATCGCAGGACATCGGCGCCGATCGGCCTGTGGCGCGGCGCGCTGGCGGACCAGAATCACGACTATATCCGACCGCAGGAGACCGGCAACAAGGTCGATGTCCGCTGGATGGAACTGTCCGGCGGCGGCGCAGGCCTGCGCGTGCAGAGCGAGCAGCCGATGATGATGAACGCCCTCGCCTTCCCCTATGCCGATCTCGACCGGCACAAGCCGGGCACCTGGAAATCGTCGGACATCCGGCCGCACGACCAAGGCACGCTGCTGATCGACGCGGCGCAATGGGGCGTGGGCGGCGACACCCAGTGGAGCGAGTTCGGCAAGCCCATGGCCGCCTATCGCACCACCAGCGCGCCGACGCGCTTCAGCTTCCGCCTGAGTTCCTTCGCGGGCACCGGCACCACGCCCGGCAAGGCGAAGCCGGCGCGCGCGACGGAAATTGAGTGATAGAGGCTGGCGACCTCCCATCCAGTTGACGGCGAAAATTGTGAAGTGCGTGATTGATGTAGGCGCACTCCTACATCAAACAAAATCGCAGAACTGGAGTGAGTGACAAACATGGATAGGAACCCCGCCACCAGAATTGCTCACCCTCGACCCGAATAGTGAGGTCGCCAGGCGCTGTCTCGCGCGGACGCATGGCAGGCAAAGCATAGAGAAGCAGCGCGCCAAGGATCAGGGCCGGGCCGATGGCGCCCAGCCACAAGATGATCCGCATGCCGCTACGATGTCTGAGCGCACCTGCCGCGCTTCGGCGCCGAAGACATGGAGGGCCGACTGCTGCGCATTGCAGGCGCCAAGTCCGAGCAGTAAAATGGTCCAGAGCCATGGATTGCGCATTGCGCCCGCGTCACCCCTTTCGCGCCGCATCCGGTGTGCAGCGTCTTTAATGCCAGCACGCGAAGCGGCATCCGGTTCAAACATTTCTGTTTCGTAACAAGTGGATGAATTGCCGGTGTCGGCGAAACCAAAAGCCATCCGGCGCATTGGCGAGGGATCATTCTTGCTTCGACAAGGAGACCCGTCTTGCCCAGCGCCCCGCCGCGCACCCGGCCCCTGCTCCATCCGCTTCACGGCCTGCTGCTCGCCTGGCCGGTCGCCTTGTTTCCCGCTGCCCTGCTGTCGGACATCACCTATCTCAACAGCGCGGAAATCCAGTGGAGCAATTTTTCGGCCTGGCTGATCACCGGCGCACTGATCGGCGGCGGCCTGGTACTGCTATGGGCTTTGATCGCGCTGGCGCGCGCCAAAGGGCCGGCACGCCGACAGCATGGCCTTTATCTGCTGCTGTTGGCGCTGATGTGGGCCTGCGGGCTGATCAACGCCTTTCAGCATAGCCGCGACGGCTGGAGTTCGGTCGGGACCATCGGCCTTATCCTCTCCCTCCTCAGCAGCCTGGCTGCCCTTGCCGCCGGTTGGGTGGCCTTCGCCGGCTATCGGGAGGTTCGGCCATGACCGTGCGTACCTTCATCCTGGGCGCCAGTCTCCTGGCCCTTGCCGCCTGCGGGCGCAGCCAGCCCGGCCTTGACCAGACCGGCGCGCGGCCGGACCTGCCCGATCAGCGCCAGACATTGCTGCCGCCGATGAAAATCGCGACGCCCGCTGGCTGGGGCAATGAAAAGCCGACGGCACCGGCCGGCTTTAGCGTGACGGCCTTTGCCACGGGGCTCGCCATTCCCCGCCAGATGATGGTGCTGCCCAATGGCGACATCCTGGTGGCGGAAGGGTCGGGCGGTTCGGCCCCTGCCCTGCGGCCCAAGGATTTCATCGCGACCCAAATCAAGGCCATGGGGAAGACATCGGTCAAGGGTGGCAATCGCATCACCCTGCTGCGCGATGCCGATGGCGATGGCCGCGCCGAATTGCGCAGTCCGCTCATCACCGGATTGAATGCGCCCTATGGCCTCGCCCTGGTCGAGGGCCAGCTCTATGTCGCGACACAGGACGCGCTGCTGCGCTTTCCCTATCGCGAGGGCGAGACGCGCATCACCATACCGGGCATCGAGGTGACCAGATTGCCCTCGCGCATCAATCATCACTGGACCAAGTCGCTGGCAGCCGGCCCGGACGGATCGAAACTCTATGTCGGTATCGGCTCCAACAGCAATGTCGGCGAACGCGGCATGGCGGTGGAGGG